>JBEKOW010000033.1:0-27448 GCA_049521375.1 Terriglobales bacterium | reverse complement strand
AAGCGGGCGCCGCATGACGCTGCGAGTGGCCACGGGTGGAGAGGTGCTCGGGCTGAGCGCCGTGCTGGCGGGTGGACGCTACGAGATTACAGCCGAGACCATGGATGCGGCGCAGGTGGCGCAGGTCCGGCGGAAAGATCTGCTGCAGTTCCTACGGCTGCACCGCGAGGTTTGCATGCACGTGGTCAACCAGCTCAGCGAAGATCTGCATGTGGCGTACGACCGGGTGCGCAGCGTGGGACTTCCCCGGACGCGCCACAGCCACCACGCCGAACCGGCGCACTAGCGGGCGCTGCAAGCGGAGCGGTGGCCGCGGCGCCACCCAAAATCTATGCTCGACAGCTGCAAAGGCGCTGTGGGGCAGCGCGTCTTCCAACCACCTTTGTTTTCATCCCCCTTGTGATATCAGTCACGCGCCGGGGTGTGCTGACTCACAGCCGCAATGTACTTCCCGACCCCAAGATGATGAGTTATTCAACACCATTTTTCCGGGAGGTCGTCTGGCATGGCAGCATGGTCCGGCGGTTGGGCAGCAAAAAGGCTCGCCTGGGCAGGGGTGTTCCTACTGCTGGCAGGAGTTGGAGCCGCTCCCGTGGCCGACGCCGCCAATGACGACTGCCTGGCGTGCCACGGCGATAAAGGTCTGACCACCACTAAGAACGGGCATACGGTCTCCCGCTTTGTGGATGCCAAGAAATTTGGCACGTCGGTCCACGGATCGCTCTCCTGCACGAACTGCCATGCCGACCTGGAAGGCAAGGACCTGCCGCACAACGCACCGCTGGCGCGTGTAGACTGCGGGACCTGCCACAGCGACGAGTTCAAGCAGCATTCCAATTCGCTGCACGGAAAAGCGATTGCGCGCGGGGATCAACTGGCTCCGCACTGCGTCGATTGCCATGGGAATCATGACATCCTGCCCGTCAAGGACAAGAATTCGGCGGTCGCTCCCCTCCGGGTTCCGTTTGTTTGCGGACGCTGCCACCAGGAAGGCACGCCTGTCCAGAGGAACCGCAACATCGACCAGCACAATATTCTGGAGAACTATTCGGAGAGCATTCACGGCGAGGCGGTGCTGAAGAAAGGTCTGATCGTGGCGGCGACCTGCGTGTCGTGCCACACCCCGCACAATATTCTGCCGCATACCGATCCAAAGTCTTCGATCAACCGGAAGAACATCGCAGCCACCTGCACGAAGTGCCATGCGCAGATCGAAGTCGTCCATCGCAAGACGATCAAGGGCGAGCTCTGGGAAAAAGAAGCGAACGTGCTGCCGGCCTGCATCGACTGTCACCAGCCGCACAAGGTCCGCAACGTTTTTTATTCGCAGGGAATGGCGGATGCGGATTGCATGCGCTGCCATGGCGACGCCACCCTGAAGGCCCGCGACGGGCGGCCGATGCTGGTGCATATCCAGGAGGTCGCGGGGTCGCGGCACGCCAAGGTTGCGTGCAGCCAATGCCACTCGGAGGTGAACGCGTCGCGCGTGCGACCATGCGAGACGATTACGCATCCGGTGGAGTGCAGCAAGTGCCATGAAGAAGTTGGCAATCAATATGCGCGCAGCCGGCACGGACAACTACAGGCGGCCGGCGACCATAACGCTCCGATCTGCAAGGACTGCCATGGCACGCATCACATCCTGGGCAAGCACGATCCTGAGTCGATGAGTTTTCCAACCAATGTGCCCACGC
Source organism: Terriglobales bacterium (assembly GCA_049521375.1). Taxonomy (GTDB): domain Bacteria; phylum Acidobacteriota; class Terriglobia; order Terriglobales; family Acidobacteriaceae; genus Acidiflorens. Next base: position 25,754 of record JBEKOW010000033.1, on the reverse strand, counting down.
TCTGCGGCGGATGCCACCGCGAAGGGCAAAAGGCGGCGGTGCGCTATACAGGACGGCAGCACGAGATTATTCAGCACTACACGGAGAGCATCCACGGACAGGGTCTGACGAAGAGCGGGTTGACGGTGACGGCGACCTGCACGAGTTGCCATACGGCGCATTTGATTTTGCCGCGCAGCGATCCGGATTCGACGGTGAATCCGAAGAATGTGCCCGCGACCTGCGGCGCCTGCCATCACGGGATTCAGGAGCAGTTTGTACAGAGCGTGCACTCCGCGTCGGTCACGAAGACGGATAAGGAACTGCCGGTTTGCAGCGATTGCCACACGGCGCACTCGATCCGGCGCACCGATGAGGCCGGATTCAAGCTCGACATCATGAACACGTGCGGGCGCTGCCATGGCGAGATCGCGAAAACTTATTTCGAGACTTACCACGGCAAGGTGTCGCGGCTGGGATACACGAACACCGCCAAGTGCTACGACTGCCATGGATCGCATGACATTCTGCGGGTAGCCGATCCGCGATCGCATTTGAGCCGGGCGAATGTGGTGGCGACCTGCCAGAAATGTCACGTGACCGCGACTCGCCGGTTTGCCGGCTATCTGACGCACGCCACGCACCATGATCCCAAGAAATATCCCTTCCTGTTCTGGACGTTCTGGGGAATGACGGCGCTTCTGCTTTCGACTTTTGTGTTTGGAGGAGTTCACACCTTGCTGTGGCTGCCGAAAGCTCTGGAGATGCGGCGGGAACTACGCGCCGAAGAGGCGCAGGCGGAACGGGACGCGGAGCGCGCCAAGGGCGGCGTTGATGAGGATGGAAACCATGCCAACTGAACTGGAACTTTCGCACCAGCGCGCAGACCTTTCGGCGCAGACGCATGCGCCGGCGCCTCCCCGCGCCGACCGCGAGTTTGTGCGCTTCGCCCGCCACCAGCGCGCGCTGCATGCGTGCATGATCGTGAGCTTCATCAGCCTGGCGACGACGGGGATGACGCTCAAGTTCATGACGCTCAAGTTCTCCTACACCCGATGGGCGGTGGCGGTGTCGCGTTTCTTCGGAGGCTTCCAGACGGCCGGGTACATTCATCGCTCGGCTGCCGTGCTGATGTTCGGCGTGTTCATGACCCATCTATACAGCCTGGTGCAGTTGAAGAAGACGGAAAAGAAAACCTGGCTGCAACTGATCTTCGGGGCCGATTCGATGATGCTGAACCGGCAGGATCTCGACCAGTTCATCGCCACCATGAAGTGGTTTCTGAACAAGGGGCCGCGGCCGGAATACGGGCGCTGGACCTATTGGGAAAAATTTGATTACTTCGCCGTGTTCTGGGGGATTGCGGTCATCGGCTCGACGGGCCTGACACTGTGGTTCCCGGTTTTCTTCACGCGCTTCCTGCCGGGATCGTTCATCAATATCGCAACCATCATCCACAGTGACGAAGCGCTGTTCTTCAACACGCACCTGCGGCCGGAAAAGTTTCCCATGGATACGACGATCTTCACCGGACACATGCCTTTGTCGGAGTTGAAGCGCGACAAGCCGCTGGAATACAACGCGCTGGTGGCGAGCGGACAACTGGAAGAGCACATGGAGGAGCCGCAACCGGAAATTGTAGTGCGGACGATCCGCGCATTTGCCTGGACCGCTCTCAGCATCGGGTTCTTTGTGGTGGTGTGGATCATCTACGCCATGCTGTTTGCGTATCGCTAAAAGGAGATTGCATGACGGGCGCAAGACAATTCGGATGGCTACCGCGGCTGGCGCTGGGTTGCGCGCTGCTGTGGGCTTTGCCGGCCATGGCCGCGGATCAGGAATGCCTGGCTTGCCATGGCGATCCGGGAATGAAATCCGACACGGGCAAGAGTCTGCATGTGGACGCGGCGAAACATAAGAGCAGCGTTCACGGTGATCTGGGATGCACGACCTGCCACGTGGGCGTAAAGGAATACCCGCACCCCAAGCCGATGCGGATGCCGTCGTGCGGCAGTTGCCACTCCGATGAGGTCGCGCAGGTACCGCAGAGCGCGCACTCGATACTGGGCGAAGAGGCGTGCGCGAGTTGCCACGGCAAAACACACGAAGTGCAGCACGCGGATAAGCTCGTGCCCGAGCAATGCGCGACCTGCCACGAAGACAGCGTTAAAGGTTTTCAACTCGGAGTGCATGCGATTGCGCGCAAGGGCGGCGACATGAAGACGCCCACCTGCCTGAGTTGCCACGGCAGCCCGCACCAGATACTGGCGGCCGACGATCCGAAGTCGCCAGTGCATCACAACAACATTCCGGCGACCTGCGCGACGTGCCACTCCAAGAAACCGATCATGGAAAGCGCGGGCGAAGCGACCCAGCAGTTCTACTCCTACGAGCAGAGCGTGCACGGACAGGCGGTCGCCAATGGTTCCACCAAGGCCGCGGTTTGCACCGACTGCCACGGGGTTCATGAAATTCGGCGGGCGAGCGACGAGAAGTCGTCGATCTTCAAGTTCAATGTTCCGCAAACGTGCGCGAAGTGCCATGCGCCAGTGGCAGCGGAATTCATGCAGAGCATTCACGGACAGGCGATCGCGCGGGGAAATTCGCAGGCTCCGGTCTGCACCGACTGTCACGGCATTCACTCCATCAAGTCGCATCTCGATCCGAATTCGCCGGTGAACGCGCAGAATCTTGCGAAGGTAACTTGCGCGCGCTGCCATGAAGGCGTGCGGCTGTCGCAGGAACTAGGAGTCGAGGGATCGCGCGCATCGACTTACCTGGCGAGCTATCACGGGCTGGCATCGAAGCGCGGCTCGCAGATCGTAGCCAACTGCGCGAGTTGCCACGGCGTGCATAATATTTTGCCGTCGAGCGATCCGCGGTCGACGATTAATGCCGCAAACCTGGTGAGGACGTGCGGACAATGCCATCCGGGCGCATCGGAAAAATTCACGCTGGGGAAGATTCACGTGGATGCGCCGCTCTCCGCCGACATTGGCAGCAAAGCGGTGCGCTGGATCCGCAGCTTTTATCTGCTGATGATTTTTGCGGTGATCGGCGGGATGGTGCTGCACAACCTGATCATCTGGCGGCGCAAGGCGATCATGCGGCGCGACGCGTACCCGCGCACGGTGACGCGCATGAATCCCAACCAGCGCTGGCAACATCTCACGCTGCTGCTCTCGTTCTTCACGCTGGTCATTACCGGGTTCGCGCTCAAGTATCCGGATTCTTTCCTGTCGCTGATTCCGGGGATGGGCGAGCGGGTGCGGGGGATCATTCACCGGATCGCGGGCGTCGTCATGATCGGGGCGGGCGTTTATCACATGGTCTACCTGGCGCTCACGCGCGATGGCCGCAGGCTGGTGCTGGATTTGCTGCCCGAGCCGAAAGACGCCACCGACGTGGTGGGAGTGATGCGCTACTACCTTGGACTCGGCGGCAAGAAGCCGGAGTTCAAGCGTTTCACATATGCGGAGAAGGCGGAGTACTGGGCGCTGGTCTGGGGCGTGTTTGTGATGGCGGCGACCGGCATCGCGCTCTGGGCAAAGGTTATCGTCAGCCATCTGGCGCCGCGCTGGTGGCTCGATGTGGCGACCGCCGTACACTTTTACGAAGCGATTCTGGCGACGCTGGCGATTATCGTGTGGCACTTTTACCAGATTTTCCTGGATCCCGACGTCTATCCGATGAACTGGGCGTGGTGGGATGGCAAAGTTTCGGCGCATCACTATGAGGAAGAGCACGGGCTGGATAGCGCGACGCTGCTGGCGGCGGCGCAGGCGGAAGCGGCCGGTGGCGGGAACGACCATGGCTCCGGGAAGGGCGCTCGGAACGAAGATGAGGAAGCCGAGCCGATCAAACGTCACTGAGCGCCGCAAAAGGAATTCAGTTTTCACGACGGCATTAGCAGTAGACTGCAAATACAGAACATATATATGTGCATTGCTGCAAAGACTAGAGGTGGAGGTCTGTCCTGATCATGGCTGAATCCAATCCGAGTCCGGCTCCGCAGAGTTCGGGACTCGCCCGCATCCGCGAATTGATCCGCAATCCCATCTCAATTATCGGGCTGGCGCTGGCGGTGGTTGCGCTCGGGAACATACTGTTTCTCTTCTTCATCGACCTCACTTCCGCTCATTCCAGTCCGTACGTGGGCATTCTTGCGTACATGATAGCGCCGGGGTTTCTGATTGCCGGGTTGGCACTGGCGGTGTTCGGGGCTCTGTACACACGGCGCAAGCGGCTTGCGTCGGCGGGGTCGACTCCTTATCTGCGGCTCGATTTTTCAGACCCGGCGCAGCGCGGCGCGGTGGCGTTTTTTCTGGCCTTCGTGGTGGTGTTCGTGGGACTAAGCGTGGTGGGCAGTTACAAGGCCTACACATTTACCGACTCGGTCGGCTTTTGCGGACAGCTTTGCCACTCGGTGATGGCGCCCGAGTTCACCGCCTACCAGCAATCGCCGCACGCGCGCGTGGCCTGCGTGGATTGCCACGTGGGAGCGGGGGCCACCTGGTACGTGAAATCGAAACTGTCGGGCGCGCGGCAGGTTTTCAAGACGGCGCTCAACACGTTTCCGCGGCCGATTCCGACTCCAGTGCATAACCTGCGCCCGGCGGCCGATACGTGCGAGACCTGCCACTGGCCCAAGAAGTTTTATGGCGCGCAGCTCAAGGTGTTCAACCACTTTGCCAGCGACGAAAAGAATACGCCGCGCCAGATCCGGCTGCTGATCAGCACCGGCGGCGGCGATCCGGCAACGGGCGAACCGGAAGGCATTCACTGGCACATGAACATTTCGAATGAAATCCGGTATATCGCAACCGACGAGGAGCGCCAGACCATCGCCTACATTTATGCGAAGGACCTGCAAGGGCGGGTCACGGAATACTACGCGAAGGATTCCAAGCTGACCAAGGAGCAGATCGCGAGCACACCGAAGCGGCGCATGGATTGCATCGACTGCCACAACCGGCCGACGCATATTTATGTGCCGCCGGATACGTCGGTGGATCGTTCGTTCGCCGCGCACCGCCTGGATATCAGCCTGCCCTTCCTGAAACAGCAGTCGGTGGTCGCGCTTACGGGTAACTACACGAACACCGGCGCCGCCATGCAGGGCATCGCGAAGACGATCGAAGATTTTTACGCGAGCAAGTATCCGGATCTCGCCAAGAGCAAGCAGCCGGAGATTCGGGGAGCGATCGACGAACTGCAGCGCATCTACAAGCTGACGTTCTTTCCGGAGATGAAGGTGGACTGGAGAACGCATCCCAACAACATCGGACATTTTTATTTCAGCGGGTGCTTTCGGTGCCACGACGGCAATCACGTCAGTCCCGAGGGCAAGGTCATTCCCAAAGGATGCAATACCTGCCATACGGTGCTCAGCCAGCACGAGGGTACAGTGGCGATCGCATCCGCGCCGGGGGCGGAGTTCAAGCATCCGGTCGATCTGGGAGACCTGACGGCGGTGAACTGCAGCGATTGCCACAGCGGGGGCGTTGGACCCTAAACCGTGCGCGACCCACAATCCGGTATTCCAAAATAAAAAGGGCCGGCAGCATTAGCTGCCGGCCCTTTTGTTGATCTACGGTTGATCAACCAAAAGTTACATTAGCGGCGTCCGCCGTGACCTCCGCCGCTGTGGCCGCCTCCGCCATGGAAGCTGCCACCGTGGCTCTCACCGCCGCGCACTGCGCCGCCGTGGAAGCCTTCTCCGCCGCGAGCTACGTAACCGTGGCCGCCGACGTATCCGTGGCCGTAGCCTTCACGACCGTAGAAGCCACGTCCGTAATAGGCGTGGCCCCAGCCACCGCCCCATCCGTGGTACCACGGGCCGGCACCGATAAAGATGCCATTGGCGAACCAGCTTGGTCCGTAGTAGCCATAAGGCGCACACGCATAGGGATAGTACGAGTAATATCCATAGTCGCAAACCGGAGGGCCGGCGACGTAACCCGGGCCGACTCCGATACCGATTCCGACGCCTACCTGGGCCTGTGCGAAAGCCAATGGAACCATCAGCACGGCCAGCATCGCTACATATTTCAAGTACTTCATGGTGAACCCCTTCCTCAGAATCCGCCGTTTGCCAGTTGAGCAATCCCGGGGTTCTGAGCGCTTCAGCTTTTTTGCTTCTTCCTGAAGTGCTACCTGTTTGAACTCGGAAGTGGGAGAAAAGTTGCGGGGATCAGAGCGGCTGATTTCGGCCATCGTGGTTGATTTCAACCAGTTGCGGGAAAGCGGACTCTCGGCTTTAGGCTTTGGGCTTTAAGCTCCAGCTTTCGGCTCTGGCTTTGGGCTTTCGTATGGGCTCTGGAACACCCGACCGGACGTTATGGTTTGGAACACAGAGCCCAAAGCCGAAAGCCGAGAGCCGAAGTCACACTTGGTGTACACTGCCGTGACTGGCAACAATGCAGGAAGGGACTTATGCAATTGCGTCTGGAGAGCCGTCCGGTGGGCGATGTACTGATTGTTCAGTGTCACGGGCGGATTGTCGCCGGAAACGAAGTCTCCACGCTGCACGCGCAGGTGGGGGACTCGATCGTCAAGTATGGCGACGTCGTGCTGCAGCTCGACCTAGTCGACTTTGTCGACTCGAGCGGGTTGGGGGCGCTGGTGCGGCTGATGCAAGCGGCGCGCGCCAAAGGTGGAGACCTGAAGCTCAGCGGAGTATCCGAGCGAACGCGCAAGACGCTCGAGATGACGGGCCTGGTGAAGCAGTTCGAAATCTACGACGCGGTGGAAGAGGCGATTACGGCGGCGTATCTCGGGTCGCGATATTCGCGGGGGCTGGCGGGGGATACGCGGCCGAGGATCCTGTGCGTTTACGAGTCGAACGATGTGTGCACGTTTCTGCGCGAAGTGCTGTGCAGCGCGGGCTATAACGCGCTCACGACGATGAGCATTGACGATGCCCGCATTCTGCTCAAGGCTACTAAGGCGAAGCAGGTTGTGCTCTCAGCCAGGATGCAGACGGCCTATGGCAAACCTACGCGCAAGATGCTGGAAGAGATCGATCCGGCAATCAAGATTCTGGTGCTCGACGATAGCTTCGCGGCGCAGGAACCGGGCGAAGCTGCCGAGAAGATGCTGGAGCAGATAAACGGGCTTTCCGCGCAGTAGGCGGCGGTGGTGCGGCCGCGCTCGCGGCCTTTTCCCGTTTGCGCTTTTCGTCTCTCCCGCCCCTTGCATCATTTTCGCGCGGCGGCTTCTCTACACGTTGACTCTTGCCGGATGCGAATTCAGGGCTCCCGTGTTTGACCTTGCCGATTCCCGCAATGCACAATGGCGAATCGAGTGGGCATGGGGCCCTACGAGGATGCGCATGAGATTTCGTGTTTCTGCTACTTCCGCTTCCATTGTTATTGCTATCGCCGCCGCTATTTCTCTCGGCGCACAGACTTCCACGAATTCGGCCCGGCGTCCAATTACCGATAAGGATATTTTTGATTTCGTGTGGGTTACGAATCCGCAACTCTCGCCCGACGGGTCGCACGTGGCTTTTACGCGCGTTGTGGTGGACGAGAAACGCACCGGGTATGAGACCTCCATCTGGATGGTGGCCACTTCGGGTGGCGAGCCGCCGGTGCGCCTGACCAATGGCAAGCATGACGCGCAACCGCGCTGGGCACCGGATGGAAGGCGGCTGGCATTTGTGCGGGGCGGAGAAAAAGATGATACGGGCAAGCCCGGCCCGGCGCAGATTGCGATTCTTTCTCTGGCTGGAGGCGAGGCGCGGGTGGTCACCGAGCTGCCGAAGGGCGCGGGCAGTCCAACGTGGTCTCCGGATGGAAAGCGTATCGCGTTTCTGAGTTCCTCTTCGCCGGAAGATTTTGAAAAGGCCGCGCGCAAGAAAGCCGGGGAAAAGGACTCGGCGAGCGAGCATGAATCCGATGTTCACCTCATCAGCCGGGCCGTGTACCGGTCGAACGACGAAGGGTTTCTCGATCCCAAGCATCACGATCACATCTGGGTGTTGGAGGCGCCGACGAATTTCGAGGAGTCGCCGAAGCCTTTGCAACTGACGCGCGGCGACTACAGCGAGCGGACGATTCGCTGGACGGGCGATGGCGCGCGGATTTACTTCCTGACTACGCGCGTCGACGAACCTTATTACGAGCAGCCTACCACCGATATCTATTCGGTTCCGTCGCGCGGGGGAGCGACCGAGAAGCTGGCCACGATTCCGATGGGGATTGGGGATCTTGCGATCAGTCCGGATGGACGGCGGGTCGCGTTTCATGGGGGAGTGACGCATCCAGTGCGATCTTATACGCAGCCCGACCTCTGGGTGATGGAGATGACTCCCAACGCGCGGCCGCGCAATCTGACGGCAGACTATGACTACGACGTGGGAGATGGCGTGTTCGGGGACAACGCGGCTCCGCGGGGCGGGGGTGGCGCTACGCTGCACTGGTCGCCGGACGGGCGGTCGTTGTATGACATCGTCGCGAAACAGGGGCGTACGCCGATCATTCGCGTTGATGCCGCATCGGGAGCGGTTACCGAGATCACGCATGGCGATCAGGCGGTGATGGATTTTTCTGTTACAGACGATGCGCGGGCGATGGTTGCGCTGATTTCGACTCCGGTGATGATCGGCGATCTTTTTTCTATCTCGGCCGACGGCGCGCAAACCCGGCTTACAGATTTCAATCGCAAGCTGTGGTCGCAACTGAATCTTACTTTGCCGGATGAGATCAATTACAAGAGCTTCGATGGCCGCGATATTCAGGGATGGATACAGAAGCCGCCCGATTTCGACGCGCACAAGAAATATCCGATGATTCTGGATATTCATGGCGGCCCGCATGCGGCGTACGGCTGGGTGTTTGACCATGAATTTCAGTGGATGGCGGCAAAGGGATATGTGGTGCTGTATGTGAATCCGCGCGGCTCGACGAGTTACGGTCAGGATTTCGGAAATGTCATTCAGTATCACTATCCGGGCGACGATTATCGCGACTTAATGGCAGGCGTCGACGAGTTACTGAAGCGCGGGTATGTGAACGAGAAAAAGCTGGGCGTGACCGGAGGCAGCGGAGGCGGCGTGCTGACGGATTGGGCGGTCACGCAGACCGACCGCTTTGCGGCAGCGGTTTCGCAGCGCGATATCTCAAACTGGGCTTCGTGGTGGTACACGGCGGATTTCACACTTTTCCAGCCACGCTGGTTCAAGGCGCCTCCGTTTCAGGATCCGCAGGATTACGCGAACCGGTCGGCGATCACCTTCGTCGACAAGATTCACACGCCGATTCTGTTTGTGTTGGGGGAGTCGGACTCGCGGACGCCTCCGGATTCAGGCGGGGAGCAGCTATTTCGCGCGTTAAAGTATCTGAAACGGCCGACGGCGATGGTGATGTTTCCGCGGGAGACGCATGAGCTTTCGCGTTCCGGCGAGCCGTGGCACCGGGTGGAGCGACTGGATTACATTGTGGGATGGTTCGATAAGTGGATGATGGGAGTGGCGCATCCAGAGTTCGATGTGCGGGCCGGGGCGGAAGCGAGCGAGGATGGGAGTTATTGAGACGATTGCACCAATTGCTTCCTCCGGGTTAGTCCAGATGGGGAGTTTGTTACAGAGCTTAATTAGGGTTACAGTGCCAACTGATCTGTAGTTCTTGTAACAACATCCCCGGGGTGTCACAAACAACCAGTACGATTTGAATAAGGAGATCTCCTTATGAACCGTCTTCCGCTGGTGGTTTCGATTCTACTGCTTTCCGTCGCGGCATTCGCGCAGAACCTGGCGTTTCAGGGTTTTGAAGTGAACACGGGAGATTGGGACCCGACGATCCCTTCGCAACCTCCTTACACTCCGGTTAACACTACGTTCCGCGTGCCATCGGGCGGCGGGGTGTTGCACCTGACGGCCGCCGCGGGACTCTACTATGCAGAGGTCCACAACATCGATAACGACTATATTCCCGGCTATTATGGCGACAGCGGCTACAGCGAGTTTGGATTTGCCACGCCACCCGCCTATCCGGGGGATTTCAGCCAATCGATCGAGATGTACATTGACGTGACCTGGCCGCTCGCGCTCTATGGCATGGCGGGCGTGTGGATCGACGAGTCGCCGGGGAATTATTACACGGGCAATTATGGTGGAGAACATAACTTCCGAATTACTCCAACCGGAACGGGGACGGTATACATCTACGTGGACGGGCTGCCCAGCATCGCGACGATCACTACCTCGGGTTGGTACAACTTTGAGATGACCTTTCAAAAAGGGGCGACTCCTGCCTCGTTGGTGAACACTGTCATGAGCGTATTCAACTCCAGTGGGCACCTGGTGGGATCGACGACGGTCCTCTCCAATTCACCGGGCGGGCCGCTGCTTAGCCAGGATCTGATGGGGCCGGGCTATGTGTGGATCACGGTGTGGCCCAATGGCTGGGCCAACGATGTGCTTGCGATTGACAATGTGCGCGCGGACCTACTGGCCGCCAGCCCCAGTTACTTTGTCAGTTACTATTCGGACGCAAACACCACGGGCGCACCGGATGCAACGGTGCGTGCCGTCAACGACGGCGATTCAGCCGGCGACCTGTACGCGGCCATCTACGTGTTCGACGACAGCGAGGAATTACAGGAATGCTGCGCCTGTAAGGTAACGCAAAACGGACTGCTCTCGGAATCCGTCGACAAAGACCTCACGGCCACGCCGCTGACCGGCATCAAGCCGACACGGGGCGTGATTAAGGTAATCTCGTCCGCGACCTCCGACCCGACCAATCTTGTGCCGTCGGCTGGATTGCGGGCATGGGCGACCCACATCCAGAAGGCCAGTACCAACACCTACGCGCTTACGGAAGCGCCCTTTGCCACCTCGAACCTTTCCAGTACAGAGGCGACGCTGTTGCAGAACCTTTGTTACTACGATGGGCAGTTGAGCGGAGCGGCTTGCACCTGCACGCCGGAGGATTCCGACTTTTAGATTAAGTGCCATTCAATCTGCTGAAGGTGAAACATGGTCTAGCTGGATGTTCTCGTCATCTGGTGAGCCCACTCCATGGCCTCGATGTAGGCCCGGTTCACGAATTGGAGCGAGAGGTTGAGGTTAGTCGCGCAGGTATTTACCCGCGTCCAATCCCCTTTTTCCCGGGCCACCGTGAGGTCGCAAATTGGGGAAAGACGGGTGCCGCCGCCGCTGTGCATCGCCAGGAGCGCTTCCTTTGCATTGCTCTCGAAAGCGAGGCCGTCCATGAGGATGGCAACGGGCGTTTCCAGGATGACGTCCATGAGGGAGAACATTCCGAGGAGAAACAGGTCGGCATCTCCGTGAGCCACTTTAGGGGAGATGAGTTCGCAGAAACGCGCTCGAATCAGGGACGCGAGCATCAAGTCCGAATTTTTGTTTTGACCCATGCTCAGGGCGGTTGCGGTGCGAACCCAGCGGGTCAGGGCCTGCACTCCCAGCAGATTTATGGCCTGGCGCACAGTTTGAACCGGGGCCGTCAGACCCAGCAAGGGTGAATTCAAATAGCGCATCAGCCGGTAGCACAAGGATGCGTCGTGCCGGATCAATTCCTCGACGAGCTCGAGATCAATCTCAGGCGCGGAGACAGCCTGGAGCAGCCGCAACTTCGAGGTCTGTCCGGCCGGGATTTGCCGAACCCGCATCTTTTCCGGGTGGTGGAAGAAGTATCCCTCAAACAGGGTAAAGCCGGTTTTTTCCGCGGTCCTGTAGTCCGAGCGGGAATCGACGTTTTGCGCTACCAGCTTATACGGCTTGCCAGCGTGCGCGGCCGCGATCTGCGCGCAATCGCCAGTTCCACGTTGGCTCCAATCGATCTTCACGAAATCGGCGAAGCGAAGGAGTTGTTCTCTGTCTTCGCCACTCCGGTAGTTACCGATTGCGATTTTGTAGCCTTTTTTCCGAAGCCGCTCGCAGGCTTCCATCACCGAAGGACTGGCCGGAATATCCGGCTGAATCTGTGCGACGACCTTGTCGTCGGGGAGGTCGAACAGGGCATCCTGTAAAAGCGTTACTTCCGCACAAGGAATGAACGCGAAGTGGCCGCTGGAGACCACGTCGAAACCAATGGCCTTTACGGTATCAACGATGCCGCAAGGCGCATGGTCGGAACTTGATGTGGATTCAGGGCCCTCGGGCAGCTCGCGAAACAAGACTTCATAGCCCATTACCTTCTCATCTTTGGTGAGAATGGGTTGGCGCGCGAGGCAGGGCGCGGGCTTTTCGGCGGAAACAGCATGCGCAGTCATAGTCATAGGAATTCGCCCACCCTTATCGGCATTCGAAGTGGCGAACTTTAACGCGCGGGCGTGTGCCGAAACATCGGTCACTCTGAAAACCGGTCCGTTGGTGACTTATTTTTCGAAAACAGCGATCGCGCTCACCTTTGGACCAACGATGGACCGCGCGAAACCGCGGCCAATTGTCAGGAGGCGAGTTTGTCTCAGTGACCGTAACTATTACGGCGGTACAGCACCTCGTGCGTGGAGTGCGGAACGTGGATCATTGCCGGAATCCAGCGTTCGAGCTCATTGCGGGTGTGTTTGCGGAATAAACAGGATCATTTCCGGCAAAAGCCGAAAACACCGTTGTGCTAACCATGCGAAACCGTGGCCAATCCCGGCTCTGTCGTGTTACATCCGACCGAATATTCTGAATGGAAATGTAACTATGTAGATTGTCTCGAGACGGGCGCGCAATAGTTAAGAGCGCCGCGTTGGATATTCGATTGACAGGGAGTGCGTGTAAGTCGAGAATACGACAGCTTGTATCGTGTTGCGCACCGCCCATCACGGTCCCCACAAAGCGAAGACATTCAAAGCCACCCCTATAAAGACTGAGGAGATCCATGAAACGAATCATGTTGCTATCGATCACGGGCGCAGTGTTTTTGTGCGCTGCGTCCATAGCCGGAACCGCGCAGGAAACCAGCAAGCCCGCCCTGAAGGGCTATTTCACCGTGAAGCCACATTCCAACCCTGACCACAGCAAGGTTCTCGAGCAAGCTATCGCCGGCACGGGGCTGCCGATGTGGAGCTATTCGACGACGTCGAATCGCGACGGCAATCACTACTCCGGTGAAATGGTGGGCGCGAGTCCTTACACGAGCAATGCCACCACTACTATCACGGCACAGATTATTCCTGTTGTGTTCAAGATTGGCACCACCGTTTTTGATCCGACCAAGGCGGACCATACTTGCGAAGGCGGGAAGGTTCCACTGACGCTGTACAAGCAGTCTCCTATTTTAACGGCTGCCGACTTTACTCTGAACGGCGTCGACGTTGGCAAGGGGCAGTATGTGGACGACTTCCAGCGCGCGAATTTCTGGGGCGCGGTCAACGGCAATGGCGGAAAGTACCACACCACGCTGAAACCGGTGACGCTGGCCAAGATCACGGTGAATCCCGGATCGAACGGGGCCATCGTTTATCCGTACGGATGCGAAGTTCTGGGCGGAGTCGACGTCAACTGGTGGGACAGCTATGTGACGGGCACGCTGATTCCGTCACTGGCTTCGAAGGGCGTAGGGCCGACCACGTTTCCGATTTTCGTGATGTACAACGTGGTGATGTATGAAGGCAATCCTAACAATTGCTGCATCCTGGGTTACCACGGAGCCTATGGGAGTCCGGTGCAGACTTACTCTCCACTGGAGTTTGACAGTACGGGAGCGTTTGGGCCCGGGTTCACCGATACTTATGTGTCCGGGCATGAAGTGGCGGAGTGGATGAACGATCCGCTGGGCACGAACCCGACTCCGGCGTGGGGGAATATCGGGCAGGTTTCGCAATGCCAGAACAACCTGGAAGTCGGCGATCCGCTTACCGGGACCAACGCGGTAACAAAACTGATGCCCAATGGGTTTACCTATCACATGCAGGAGCTGGCGTTTTTCTCGTGGTTCTACGACTCGACGTCAAGCAGCGCGGGTGGATTGTTCTCAGACAACGGGACGTTCACATCCGATGCGGGGCCGGTTTGCCACTGAGGGTCGGTTGGAGGTTCGTAAGGTAATTGGTTCGAAGGGCCGCTCGGTTGTGGGCGGCCTTTTTTGCTCTTCTTTTGGTCGTTCGATAGGCTCGCGAACGTAAGTCTATTTCTCCTACGTGTCCAGCCAACTCACCCCAAGGCCCAGGGAAAGGCGCGGGGACGCCACGTCAGACCTGGGCTTTCGTTTCCCGCCGGCGCCTCATTTGCAGATAAGTACTATTGTGGAGGGCCGCCTTCTCTGGATCTCCCCCCGGCTGGCGGTACAAGGTTGCCAGCCAGCGGTGAGCGGCCATCAGGCCGGGCAGCATGGTCAACGAGGTCTCGAATGCCAATGCGGCGCGTTCCCGATGGCCGAGGCGCGCCAAGGCCACTCCCAGATAAAAGTGGCCCTGGGGAAGGAAATGCTGCAGGCCGACGGCATGGAGAGCCTGCTCGGCAGCTTGCTCATTGCGCCGTTTTCTTAAGTGGACCCTGGCCAGTCCAAGGTGAGCGGCCGGGCTGTCGCCGTCGATTTCGAGCGCGCGCCTGAAAACTCGCTCGGCGTCATCGACTCTTTTCTGCCGGAGATAGACGCTGCCAATGCGGAGATGCAAATCGGGCAAACGTGGATCCGATCGCTCAGCCTGCAGAAGACTGGCGAGCGCCTCATCCATGTTGCCCTCTTCAAAATGAATGACGCCCATGAGCAGGTCGGCCCAGGGACGCTGGTCCGGCGTTTCCCGCCGCGCTGCGGATTCAGATCCGGGAACCTCGGGCCGGTCTTTTGCGGCGGTCCGCGGCGGGAGGGAGATTAGTCGCTCGAGAATCGCCCTGGCTTCGGCGCGGTTCCGCATTGCCAGATAGCATTGCGCTAGATGTTGAGAAAAGCGGATGTCATCTGGCCACTTACTTACTAACTCTTTAAGCAGAGGCAAGGCATCGCGATGGCGGCGGGCGTCGAGATAGGCGCCGGCGAGATTGTAATGCTGCTCGCGAACGGCCATTTCGGCGGCCTTTGCCTGATCCTCACCGGGGGCTTCCACGTAACCCAACGCCACGAACCGCTGAAGGACGGCCTGGGCCGCGACTGGATCGATGCGCAAATCCGCGGAATGCATCCCGCAATCGCCAGCTTCCCGCTCCCAACTGGGGATGCGCTTGATTTCCGGTGGCTCCTCAAACGCCTGCACTAACACTCGGCCGTCCATATCGGCGCCTACGGGCAATCCGAACAAAGTCAGGATGGTGGGAGTTATATCCAGTAGAGTTGCTCCGTAGATTCTTTCGTCTTGCTTGATGCCGGCGCCCCTTATGGCAACCATGCCGAAGTTGCGATGTTGCACGGCGGGACCGGCGGGCTCGAGGGGAATGCGGCGCGGACGCAGGTGATCGCTGTGAAAACCGTGATCGGAAACGAGGATCACGGTTGTCTCCGGTCCTGCCAATTCCACGAGAGTCTGGAGCATCATGTCGTGGAAACGATAAGCGCCGTTGACCACATCCTTATAAATTTCGAATTGGTCCTCCGGGATTTCTTCCATGCGGGGAGGATGAAAATGCATGAAACCGTGGCAGAAATGATCGATGGCGTTGTAGTAGACGGCCATGAAATCCCAGGGCTGGTTTTGGAGAATCCAGGTGGCGGCATTGTGGATGGAGCAATTTTCGGCGAGGATTTTTGCGAAGGATTCGAGGCGCTTGTCTTTTTCCTGATCGATCTCGGCGGCGTGGGGGATCATGGGGAGGATCGCTGCTTCGGTTACTTCCTCGGGATGCATGCGCAACTGGGCGAAGGTTTCGCGCAGGGTCTCGGGATGAACGGCGCCGGACGGCAAGGGCCATGCTTTATCGCGCGGCGCCACGGCGTAGGGATAGAGGTCGGAGACAGAGACGCCGTTGATGGGCTCGGCAGGATGACCGGCAAACCATCCGAGCACATGAGTTTTGTATCCGCGTTGCGTCAGAATATTCCAGATGGCTTTGACTTTGCGCGAGGTGCTGGCGACTGGACGCACGCGTCCGGTCTGCGGGTCGGGCTCGATAAACCCCAGAATTCCATGCTTGTCGGGACGCATGCCGGTGGCGATGGAGTTCCACAGCATGGGAGAGAGAACCGGATGCAAGGTAGCCAGGTTTCCGATTACTCCGTGGTTGACCAGGTCTTCGAGAGTGGGCATCAAGCCCCGGTCGAGCAGCGGATTGACGATCTTCCAATCGGCCGCATCCCAACCGATGAGCAGGACTTTCCTGGCTAGTTGTTGGGGCATGAAATCACTCGATGGCGCGGGACCTGGCGACGAGAGATCGATCGTTTGGGGGAAAGAGCGCCACGATACTCTTCTACTGACTCCGCCGCCAGAGATCGAGAGCGAGCGCTCCCCTGGCCAGCAATCCCAGGGTGGCGGGCGCGGGAGCAGGGGCGGCAGACGGCTCCGGCGGCGTAATTTCACCTGTTTCGGGCGGCTCCGTAATCACATCGGAGCCGGTAATCCGGCCCGCCGCGATAGGCATCTCGGGGACGGTTTCGTAGGCATATCCAGTCAGGGTGGCGACCACATCTCCCAATTGACGATTGTGCCCAAGCGTGACGCTCAGTCTGGCCCAGCCGTAGTGAACTTCGCCGTTAACGACGAACTTCAGCCCCAAATACCGGTTCCTGACACCGTTACCTTTGCCAGCCCAGAGGCCCAGGTCGGAATTCTGACTTCCGCCGTCACGGTTGAAAATCTCTTCTGCCATCAATGGGAAACGAACGGAGAAATTGCCTTCCGGTCCGATTTGTGCGCCAGCGTGCAATGCGGAGGCAGCAGAAAAAAAATAGCCGCCGCTGGTCCGAAGATGTTTAGCCGCGACCCGGTTGTCAGCGATGCCGGATGCATCGAGCCCTATATCCAGGCCTGAGCTGCCCGCGTAATACGTCGCGCGCAGCTGGAAATCGGCGATCCCGTCGTGGTTGAGGTCAATGTACAAGGGAAAGTCTGAGTGCGTCACCTGCGACGTTTTCGTATAGACGACCTCCGCCTCGGAGGCCCCGGCCAGCGCCAGCACACCCACTCCGGCTGCGGCGGCGACCTGCGCGTAGGTATTGAGCTTCCGATTAAGGGAATCGGAAACTTTGAGTGTCTTCCGTGACTGGGGAGCGCTGGACATGGGCCTTCCACCGATGGGTTTCCATTATCCGTACTGCCAAATGATCAGTCAACGCTCAGATGTCGAAATTCACGGCGCGTTTACGTTGAACATGCCGGCAAGTCATTCCCTAAGACGCTAGCGCCGCAGTTCGTGGATCACCATGCCGTCGTGGGCGACTAACTGGATAACCAGCGCCAGGCGGCCGTCGGCGTGGGTGGAGCAGCTCAGGCAGGGATCGTAGGCGCGGATGACGGCTTCGACACGGTTGAGCATGCCTTCTTCGAGGCGCTCACCGTGGACGAAGTGGCGGGCGACCTGGAGGATGCTGCGGTTCATGGCGAGGCCGTTGTGTCCAGTGGCGATGATGAGGTTGGCCCAGCGCATCAGGCCGTTTTCGTCGATCTTGTAATGATGGATGAGCGTGCCGCGCGGGGCTTCGGCGGCGCCCACTCCTTCTTCGCTGTTGGGGCGGGCGAGAGCGCGCACGTGTTTGGAGAGAATTTCGGGATCGTCGAGCAACTGCTGCATGCGCTCGATGCAGTACAGGATTTCGATCAGGCGGGCGTGGTGGTAGTGGAACGAACTGAGGACGGCGGTGCGCTGAATCTCGTGGAACTCGGCCATCTCCTGATCGGCGCGAAGGGTGCCGAAACGGTCGGCGATGTTGAGGCGGGCGAGCGGGCCGACGCGGTAGATGCCGTCGGGATATCCCATGGGCTTGTAGTAGGTGGACTTCATGTAGCTCGAGGACTCGACCTTCTCTCCGATGAAGTCCTGGTACTTTGCCGGGTCGAGGCCGCCGGCGACTACTTTGCCGCTGGCGTCGACGATGCGGATTTTGCCGTCGTAGAAGGTGAGGCCGCCATCGTCTTTGACGATGCCGAGGAAGAGGGTGGGGAAATTTCCAAAAGAGGTGATTTCTTCGCGGAATTTTTCGGTGATGCCCTTGAACCACTCGAGGGTGAGCTGGGCGATGGCCAGCATTTCCGGGAGGTCGACGAGGATGGCGTCTCGGTTGGCGATGGAGAGCGGCTCGCTGACGCCACCGGGAACAATCCAGGCGGGATGAATGCGCTTGCCGCCGAGGCGCTCGATGATCTGCTGGCCGAACTGGCGCAGGCGGATGCCGTTGCGGGCGATCTCGGGATATTCCTGCAGGACTCCGAAAACATTGCGGCGCGCCGGGTCGGAATCGAAACCGAGGATGAAGTCGGGCGAGGCGAGATGAAAGAAGCTGAGAGCGTGGGATTGCAGGACCTGGGCGAGTCCGAAGATGCGGCGGAGTTTTTCGGCGGCGCGCGGGATGCGGACGGCAAGCAGCGCGTCACAGGCCTTGGCGGAGGCGATCAGGTGGCTGACAGGACAGATGCCGCAGGTGCGCGCCATCAGCGACGGCATCTCGGAGAACGGGCGTCCCTCGCAGAATTTTTCAAAGCCTCGGAACTGGGTGACGTGGAAGCGGGCGTCTTCGACGCGGCCGTGGGCATCGAGGTGCAGCGTAATTTTGCCGTGGCCCTCGATGCGCGTGACCGGGTCGATGGTGATGGTCTTGCGGGTTGTGGCGGTTTCGGGCACGGCGTTATCCAATGTCAATTCGTGGAGCGATTCTTTTCGTGCTTGAGTGGGCGCTCATGCGGGCGTTCCTACCTGCACTCATACTTACGATCCAAAGCGCGTCAGGGCGCTCAGGTCGGGGCTGCGCCCTTCGAGCAGTTCGCAGACGGCGTAGAAAATCGTGTCGGCGGAGGGGGGACAGCCTGGGATGAAGACGTCGACCGGAACGACTTCGTGAATGGGACGAACTTTTTCGAGCAGCCTGGGAACGACCTCGGTGGGCGTGCCGGGATTGAGTGTCACGTTTTCTTTGTAGGCACGGTCGAGACTCATCTGGAGCGGAAACTGGTTGCGCATCGAAGGAACGTTGGCAGTCACGGCGCAATCGCCCAGCGAGACCAGCGTGCGGGTGCGCTGGCGGATGATCTGGATCTTGTGCAGATCGTCTTCGGAGGAGACGGCGCCTTCGACCAGCGCAATGTCGACCTCGGGCGGATACTCCTTCTGATCGACGAGCGGACTGTAGACGAGGTCGGCCTTGTCGGCCACGGCGATCAGGCGCTCGTCGAGATCGAGAAACGACATGTGGCAGCCGGAGCAGCCATCGAGCCATACCGTTGCCAGGCGCAGCTTGCTCACTGGTTCTCCTCGCGCATCTGGGTCAGGTAGGGGAGGAACTGGCGGCGCTTCAGCATCTCGGCCACCGACTTGCCTTTTTCAAAGAGCGCTCCGGTGGGGCAGACGTGTACGCACTTGCCGCATCCGGTGCAGGTTTCGGACATCCCCCAAGGCTCGGCCAGGTCAGTAATGACGAGCGAAGTGATGCCGCGGCCCATGATGTCCCAGGTATGAGCGCCCTCGATTTCGTCGCACACGCGCACGCACCTGGAGCAAAGAATGCACCGGTTGTGATCGACCGAGAAGCGGTCGTGCGAGGCGTCCACGTCGAGGTGCGGGTAGCGGTAGCGGAAGTGCACGTGGGTGATGCCGAGTTTCTGGGCCAGGGTTTGCAACTCGCAGTGTCCGTTGGAGACGCAGACCGAGCAGACGTGGTTGCGCTCGGTGAAGAGCAGTTCGAGAATCGCCTTGCGGTAGCGCTGCAGGCGCTCCGAGTTGGTCGTGACTTCCATGCCCTCTTCGACGAGCGTGGAGCAGGCGGGGAGAAGCTTGTTGGAGCCTTTGATTTCGACGATGCAGAGACGGCACGCGCCCACCGGAGAAAGACCTTTGAGGTCGCAGATCTTGGGGATGAAGATGCCATTCTGGCGGGCGACGTCGAGGATGGTTTCATCCTGGCGCGCGCTGAAGTCGCGCTCATCGATCTTGAGAGTCTTGATGGTGGAGGCGCGGATCATTCGTTACCTCCGGGGGCCGTGGGTAGATCGATTGGGCGCGGCGCTTCGCTGTCAGCGGGGTCGAACCCGTTCCTATCCCCATTGCCGTTCTTGCAGACGCCGGCCGGACAACGATGTTCGTCGACGTGCGCTTTGTATTCTTCGGCAAAATAACGCAGCGTGCTCAGCACCGGATTGGGCGCCGACTGTCCCAGTCCGCATAGGCTGGTGTTCTTGAGCAGGTCCGCGAGTTCCTCGAGTTGCGCGATGTCATAGGTCGAGCCGCGGCGCTGCGTAATTTTGGTGAGGATGCCGTGCATGTGGTAAGTGCCGACCCGGCAGGGCACACACTTTCCGCAGGACTCGCCCATGCAGAAATCCATAAAGAAGCGGGCGACGTCGACCATGCAGGAAGTGTCGTCCATCACGATCATGCCGCCCGAGCCCATGATGGAGCCGGCGCGCGCCAGATTTTCGTAGTCGACGGGCATGTCGAGAAATTGCGCGGGCAGGCAACCGCCGGAGGGGCCGCCGGTCTGAACCGCTTTGAACTGGCGGCCATCGGCCATGCCTCCGCCAACCTCGAAAACCATCTCGCGCAGGGTGGTGCCCATGGCGACCTCGACCAGGCCCGTATTGTGGATGCTGCCGGCGAGCGCGAAAACCTTGGTGCCTTTGCTTTTTTCGGTGCCGATCTGCGCGTACCACTCGCCGCCGTTGCGAATAATGGGCGCGATGCTGGCGAAGGTTTCGACATTGTTGATGAGAGTGGGCTTGCCGAACAGGCCCTCCATCGCGGGATAAGGCGGCCGGGGACGCGGGATGCCGCGGCGGCCTTCGACCGAGGCGATGAGCGCGGTTTCTTCTCCGCAGACAAAAGCTCCCGCGCCCAGGCGAAGATCGAGATGGAAACTAAGGCGGCTGCCGCAAATGTTGTTGCCGAGGAGTCCGAGACGCTCCGCCTGCTTGATGGCGATGCGCAGGCGCTTGATGGCCAGCGGGTACTCGGCGCGCACGTAGATGTAACCTTCGGAGGCTCCGACGGCGAAGGCCCCGATCAGCATGCCTTCAATCACGCGGTGGGGATCGCTTTCGAGGACGCTGCGATCCATGAAAGCGCCGGGGTCGCCCTCGTCGGCGTTGCAGACTACATATTTCTTTTCGCCGGCGGCTTTCGAGACCGTGCTCCATTTAAGTCCAGTGGGATAGCCCGCGCCGCCCCGGCCCCGCAGGCCGCTGTGGGTGACTTCCGAGATGACCTGAGGTGGGGTCATCTCTGACAGAACCTGCATGAGCGCGGCGTAGCCGCCGGCCGCAATGTAATCTTCAATGCGCTCGGGATCGATGTTGCCGCAATTTTCCAGGACAATTTTTTTCTGCTTCTGGAAAAACGGCACATCAGTGGGACAGACAAGGCGGCTGACCGGAGCCTGGTCGAGGCTGTCGACCAGCGCGGGCGCGTCTTCGGCGGTGACTCCCTGATAGAGCGTGCGGTTCCCGACGGCGACCAGCGGTCCGGCGGCGCACAGTCCCATGCAGCCGACGCCTTTCACCTGACAATGCGATTCGCCCTGCTTGCGGTCCGCGACTTCTTTTTCGAGCGCGGCCTTGACGCCTTCACTCTGGCAGCTTACGCAACCGGCGGCCACGCACACTTTTACCGTGTGTTTGAAATGTGCCTGGCGCTCGCGCTCGGCATCGGCGATCTGTTCGAGTTCTTCAGGAGACATGCGACTTCCAATTCGCCAGGCGGTGGCGCAGCGCCTCGGGCGTAACCTTGCCTGCAACTTCGTGGTCGTAGACGACGGCTGGGGCCAGTCCGCAGGACCCGAGGCAGCGCGCGCCGAGGACCGAAACCTTGCCATCGGGAGTGGTCTGCCCGCAGGCGACACCAAGTTCCTGTTTGACCGCGTCGAGCAGTTGCGGCGCTCCTTTGATATAGCAGGCGGTTCCGATGCAAACGACGCATGTGTGTTCGCCCGGCGGGCGAAGCGAGAAAAAATGATAGAAGGTGGCCACTCCATAGGCGCGGCTCAAGGGCACTCGCAGAGACTTGGCGACGAAGCGGAGCGCGCCGACATCGAGGTAGCCAAAAACTTCCTGCACGGTATGGAGCGATTCGATCAGTCCGCGGGGATTGTTACCTGTGCGGCGCATGGTTGCTTCAACCAGCTTCCAGCGCTTGTCCCCGGTCGGCGGGGCGGGGCGGGCGAGATCCGGCGCTACAGGCACGCTTCCTTCTTTCTATCTGTTTTCGGCTCTTACTGAAATAGTTTAGGGAACGCACGGGCGGAATGATGTGACAACACTCACACAGAGGTCGTGCATGACGCACACTTTTGGAGATGGCTCTTTGGGACAGAGCGAGTTATTCTGGGCAAAGTCCCGCCACCACACAGACACAAAAGATCACCCCGTCACTATGTGGGGAACAAACTGGCTGAAGTTGCCGGTGATCGGAGACTCCGCTTCTCTGATTCCGATGCCGCAAGCTCCGGCGTCGGCCACCAGCCAGGAGCCGACGACCGCGGTCTTTACTCCGAACTGGGTCGATTCGGTCAGCGCCTGGTAGACGAAGCCGCTGTTGGCATAGCGGCCGTCGGTTTCGGTTTGCAGCATGCCGCTTTTGTAGATGCCCACGTTGGCGCCTTCGCGGCCCAGTTTCGGCTTCTTGACATAGTTCAGCATGTCTTTGGGACTGTCGAGGTAGGCAGGCAAAAGGTATTGGTTGTCGGGATACATCTCCCAGAGAATCGCCAAGAGCGCTTTGTTGGAGAAGAGCATCTTCCAGATGGGTTCGATCCAGATCGGAACCGGATAGGACTGCATCACGTTTTTCCAGAAAGGCTCTTTGACCATCATCTCCCACGGGTAAAGTTTGAAAAGAGTTTCGACGCGCTCGCCTTCGAGCCCGGCGAACTGCTGTTTGCGGATATCCCAGCCCAGTTGATCGATGAGCAGGCCGCGCGTCTCAATGCCGGCATCTTCGGCGGTCTGGCGCAGGTAGCAGGTGGTCATGGTGTCCTCTTCGAGCTCGCAGTGCGCGAAGAAGACGGGCTGCTTCATGTAGGGCTTGATGTCCTTCCACTTCCAGATGAGCTTGTCATGGATCGAATTAAACTGCGACGCACTCCGCGGGAATTTGTCTTTCATCCAGAACCACTGGATGACGGCGGCCTCGATCAGCGCGGTGGGAGTGTCGGCATTGTATTCGAGTAGTTTCGGCGGCCCGGAGCCGTTGTAGGCAAGATCCATTCGCCCATAGAGCGCGGGAGGCTCGGCCGTCCAGGTCTTGCGGATGAGTTCGGTGGCATCGCCGGGGATACCGAAGTCTCCATAGCGGGCGTTGTCGATGACGAACTGCCCGGCGGCCAGACACATGTTCTGCAGTTCGTTGGTGGCATCCTCCACGACTTTGGCTTCGGCCTTCGAGAGCTCATAATAGGCCGACTCGTTCCAGTAATCGCGGCCGTCGGGGAGGCGGTTGTAAGTGAGGCCCTGCTTGGTCACGGTGGCTAGCCAGTTGTCTCGGGGAGTGCTGATTACGCGGCGCATTAGGCTCCTACTCCTCCTCCGCTGAAGCTGCTTCCAAAGCCGCCCCGCATGATGGCGCTGCCTTCGGGTGACGATTCGCGAAATATGGGCAAGTTGGGCGCGGGATCGAAGCTGCCTTGGGTGACCGGGGCACCAAACGCGTAGCCCCGACCACCGTAGTACCAGCGATAGTAAGGATAGACTCCCCAGCCAGATGTTCCCGGCGTGTGCTGCGGCTGATCGCACTTGTCGTCGCCGACCACGCGGTCATTCTGATCGACGCAGCGCGCTACCTGACCCTTGGGCTTTTGCTCGCAGGACATGCTGAGCATGGCCGCAACCGTCAACAGCGAGAGCGAGATTCGTCTGGTCATCGGGGATCGGAGTTCAGCCTCGCCTGTAGCCGGGGACGGCTAACTATATAACTTCCGCCGCCGGCGGGGCGTTATATTCCGCGTTGCCTGCATGACAATTTGCAATGTTGCCGGGGCTCAAAGAGACGGGGCATTCGGCTCGCGGAGCGCTGTCCGAGCACTCTCATCACCAGTTGTCATCCTGAGCGAAGTTGCCGTTCGCGAAGCGAACGGTAACGCAGTCGAAGGACCCCTGCTCCCTCAACTGCACCGGCCCAATCTCGATATGGCGCTGAATATCTGCGAAAGCCCAACGCAATTCAGGATGCTAAGGCGCGGCGACGGGCTGCGGTAACTCTGCCAGGAAGGCTTGCTTGCGCTGCTCCAGCCAGGTCATCCATTCCTGCAGGCCGTCTCCGGCGAGGGAAGCTACTTTCACTACCTCCATCTCGGAGTGAACGCGCCGTGCGTTGGCTACCGCTTCTTCGACATTAAAGGGAACATAGGGCAGGAGATCGGTCTTGGTCAGGATCATCAGTTCCGATTTGAAGAAAATCGATGGATATTTCAGCGGCTTGTCTTCGCCTTCCGTGACGCTTAGCAGGACGATCTTCGCAGCTTCTCCCAGATCGTAGCTGGACGGGCAAACCAGGTTGCCGACATTTTCGATGATCAGCAGGTCGAGATCGTCAAGATTCCAGTCGGCGATATGCTTTTCTATCATGCGGGCGTCGAGGTGGCAGGTGCCCCCGGTGGTGATCTGCTTGACGGGGTAGCCGTAGCGCTTGAGGCGGTTGGCGTCATTTTCCGTCTGGAGGTCACCGGTGAGGACGGCTACGCGGCTGGCCTTGGGAAGAGCTTCCAGCGTTTTCTCGAGCAGCGTGGTCTTGCCCGATCCCGGCGAGCTGACGAGGTTGACGACCAGCACGCGATGCTCGCGGAAGCGCTCCCGCAATTCGGCCGCTACGCGCGCATTTTCGTTCAGGACTTTTCCTTCCATCGGGACGCTCGTTCAGCGTAGACTCGTCTGCTTCTTCAATTTCGAGATAAGCAAATTCCAGTTCGTCTCCGCTGATGCAGCTCGTCGTGATGCTTCCGCAGGCGGGGCACAGTAACTCGAAGTTCCGGACTTCAAATTCGTGGCTGCAATCACGGCAACGGTTGCGCGAGGCGCGGAATTCAATATCAAGCGCGAGGCCGGCAAGCGGAGTGTCAAGGGTGAGCGCTTCGAAGGCGAAGCGCAAGGCATCTGGATCGAGCCCGGCCAGTTCGCCCACGCGAACTCCGACCTTGACCGGCCGGGCGCCGGGCCGGCGGCGGACCTCGGCGGCCACTCCGTCAAGGATCGAATTGGCGATGCCTAGTTCGTGCATTGGGCTTTCGGCTTTCGGCTCTCGGCTCTCGTTCTTACCGCTTGGCTTCCGGCCCTGGCTATCTTGGTTTTCCTAAAGCCTGGCGCCTAAAGCCTAAAGCCCTCTTCTCAACAGATCCTTGGCAACTGATCTCCCGCCAGCATATCCACGCACCTCGAGGTGCCCAGTTCAGTCCTAATCGTCACAATCGGCGATTCGGCCTCCACCACCTTACCGATAATGCATGCTCTGCGGCCCAGCGGATCGTTGCGCATCGCTTTCAGGACAGCCTCGGCTGCTTCGGGAGCTACGATTGCTATCAGCTTGCCTTCATTCGCTACATAAAGAGGATCGAGGCCCAGCATCTCGCAGGCTCCGCGAACCTCTTCGCGAATGGGAATCGCGCTTTCCTCGAGCTGGATGCCTACGCCCGACTGCTCGGCGATTTCGTTCAGGGTGCTGGAAACGCCTCCCCGCGTAGGATCGCGCAGGCAACGAATCGCGCCGCTCGCGCTGCCACTCGCTGCGCTGCCCGCGACGCGATCGACATCCA
>JBEKOW010000032.1:0-23591 GCA_049521375.1 Terriglobales bacterium | reverse complement strand
CAGGACTACGTTCCGTTCGGAACGGATTCGAGCGGCAGCTATAGCGGGATCGCGTATTCGGCGGACGGCAAGCACCTGGTGTTCAGCCAGGACAGCAGCAATGTCACGATCGCGAAGGTCAACGCGCAGGGCTTGCTGGAAGACGACGCGCAGGTCAGCGTGCCGCCGAACAGTTCGTTTATCGCCTGTTTTCCCAACAGTCCAATCGGCGCTTATCAAAGACCGTGCGCGACGTTCTATACTCCGAGCACTTCCTATCCGGGCGGCGTGGCGCTTTCCAAGGATGGCAAGAGCGCGTACGCACTGCTGAACCAGAACGATACGCTGACCAAGATCGACCTGACAGCGACGACGCCGGTGCAGGGCGTGCAGATTCGAGTCGGGAACGCACCGCACAGCATCGTGATTGCGAGCAACGGCACGACCGCCTATGTCAGCAATGAAGGTGGGCGGGCGGCTACGGAGGCGGACTTCCAGATCTACTCGGCAGGGACGGAAATTGTCGCTGATCCGATCGTGGGAGCGGCGATTACGGGTACGGTTTCGGTGGTCGATCTGCCTTCGATGACGGTCACGGCTACGATTGCGACGGGTCTGCATCCCACGGGGATGGCGTTCTATGGGGACAACCTGCTGGTTGCCAATACCTATAGCGACACGATCTCGGTGATCGACACGGCCACGAACGTGGTGCGGCGGACGATCAACCTGGGGCTGCCGATCGGAGTGCCGGGCGCGGGCACACCTGCCTATGGCGCGGCACCGAATTCGATTGCGGTGGACGGCACGAATGGCCTGGCATATGTGGCGCTTTACAATGCCAACGCGATTGCGGTGGTCGACCTCAGCAGTAAAGCGACGAGTCCGGTTCTGGGGATGATTCCGGTCGCTTACGCGCCGAGTTCGGTGGTACTGGACAAGAACAACAACACGCTCCTGGTGGCCAACGACAAAGGGATCGGCACGCGTCTTTCGAACGAGTGCGATCACGGCGTCTGCGGATACAACACTCACCAGGACAACGGAACGGTCAGCATCGTTCCGGTGCCGGATAGCGTGAACCTGGCGGCGATGACGAACCAGGTTTTCACAAACAACCACTGGGATCTGAAGCAGAATATCCAGTCGGCGAGCGGAGGCAGCGCGAAGACTGCGCCGGTCGCGCTCCCGGCACATATCGGCGATCCGTCGCTGATCAAGCATGTGTTCCTGATCATCCGAGAAAACCGGACTTATGATCAGATTCTTGGCGACGTGGCGGCCGGCAATGGCGACGCGTCACTAGCGGTGTTCGGCGGGCAGGACACACCGAACGCACATGCCCTTGTTCAGCGCTTCCCACTGTTCGACAATTTCTACGACCCAAGCCGGCAGTCGGCGGACGGTCACCAGTGGATCACCGAAGGCATGGCGCCTTACGCCGACGACATCCAGTCGCCGGACTGGGTGCGCAGCTATCCGGGCGGAAACGCGGGCGATGCACTGGCGTATCAGAACAAGGGCTTCCTGTTCTCGGAAGCGGCGGCCGCCGGTCTGTCGTTGAAGATCTACGGCGAATACGTGGAGAACGATACGTTCCTGCAGCCGAACGGGTCGACCAGCGAACCAAGCTGGACCGACTTCTATAATGACGCGCTTAACTTCGAATCGGGCGGCGAAAGCACCCTGTACTACCAGAACACGGTACAGGCAGAGTGCTCGATCCCGGCCGTCTCCAACCACCTGATCAAGAACTTCCCGCAGTTCGATCTGGGCATTCCCGACCAGTTCCGCGTCGATCTGTGGGTGCAGGACTTCAACAACGACGTGGCGAACGGAACGGTGCCGACGTTGAGCATCCTGTGGGTTATGGATGATCACACGGGCGGGCCACCGACTCCGGATGCAGAGCAGGCCGATAACGACCTGGCGGTGGGACGCATTATCGACTACATCAGCCACAGCAACGTGTGGAACACTTCGGCGATCTTCATCGAAGAAGACGACGCGCAGAATGGCGTCGATCACGTCGACGGGCATCGCAGCCCGGGCTATATCGTGAGCCCGTACGTAGTGCAGAATGCGCCGACCGACCACACCTACTACACGCAAGTCAACATGACGCGGACGATCGAGCAGATTCTCGGGTTGACGCCGATGAACCAGTTCGATCTGGTCGCTTCGCCGATGGGGACGGCTTTCGTGAAGGGCGCGCCGCCGGCGGGTAACTTCGATCCGTGGACGCACGTTCCGAACCAGGTGCCGCTGAACGAGGGCGTTACCGCCGGTACGGACAGGCCAACGAGCAGCGCAAAGGCTAAGGCCCTGAAGGCGGCATGGCTGCAGAAGAAGGCGGAAATTTTCGCCGGGAAGCTGACCAGGCCCGACTCGGAAGATCCGGAAACCGTGAACCATCTGAACTGGTACATGTCGACCGGGTTTGCGCGGCCGTATCCGGGCGAGAGCACGGTTCGCCCGCCGAGCGAATTCAACAAGCCAGCTCCAGACGGGGACGACGACTAAAATACGTACGGACTGCAAGCACCCCTCTCCCCGATTCGGGGAGAGGGATTTTTGTTTCCACTTCAAATGGGAAAATCTTATTATTGGACGAGAATGGGCATGTGAGCCTGCGGTAAGGCTCCCTAGAATCAATCCTCCGGCTGACCTAATCTGAGATCACATTGGCGTTTGCGGTATCGAATCCTTCCGGCCATACCTCCACTTGTTCGTCAGGGTACAATCTCTTCAAAAAGCACTGGAGGTTGTCTCGATGTGGGCAGATGGCTTTTTACCTTTTTCCCCTTTATAACTGCTGGGGCTCAACGTCGGAATGACTTGAGGTATTTCAGCACCGAGCCGGGGAGGCTTCTTATTCTGTTTCGCAACCCCAGGCAGTGGTGAATGTGATCGAAAAGCCGCGAAATTTTCATCGAAAAGGTCAATCGGAAGGGATGTGAGACGAAACAACCTTTTCGATTTGAAGGGAAGGAAAATGATCGACCACATCATCCTGGCTGTAAGCGATGTCGAACGCTCGCTAGCGTTTTATGAAACATCCCTGGCGCCTCTTAATATCAAATACTTCCTGCCTTACAAGGGGGAAAATGGTCATCCCGATTTGTGGGGATTCGGTGATGGCAAGAGAGCATGCTTCTGGCTCAAGCAAGGTGAGCCTGATCCAAAGGCCATTCATTGGGGATTCGTTGCTGAGAGTGACGGCAAGGTCGATGAGTTCTACAAAGCGGCAATTGCAGTTGGTGCGAGGGATAACATCTCACCACGCTCGCGAATGGAATACTATCCTGGATACTACGCCGCCGATGTCTTCGATCCGGATGGCTATTCGTTCGAGGTCGTCCATAAGAGCTAGTGGCACAAATCGTTTGGAGTCCGAAGAAGGGGGTGTTCCCCAAATCCTCCCAGGCAGGCTGTATCGTCCTTCGCCAGTCGCTTCAAACCGTGCCGCCACTTCCCGTATAATCAGGACATAGTGCTCAAATATTCAATCGTAGTTCCTCTCCACAATGAACAGGAGAACGTCACCGACCTGTACGCGCGGCTGAAATCCGTTATGGAAGGCAGCGGCGAGACTTTTGAGATGGTGCTGGTCGATGACGGCTCGATCGATGGCACGTTTGCCTTGTTGCGCGAGATTGCCGCGGTGGATAGTCGCGTGACGGTTGTCAAGCTGCGCCGCAATTTTGGCCAGACGGCCGGGCTCGCTGCCGGATTCGACCACGCGCGCGGGGAATACATCATCGCCATGGATGGCGACCTGCAGCATGATCCTGCCGATATTCCTCTCTTTCTCGAAAAGATCGCGGAGGGGTATGACATTGTGAGCGGCTGGCGGAAGAATCGCGTGGACAATTTCTGGCTGCGCCGCATCCCCTCGCGGTGTGCCAACTGGCTGATGGCCAAGCTGAGCGGGGTGGAGATTCACGACTTTGGGACCACTTTCAAAGCCTACCGCCGTGACATTCTCAACCAGGTTCCGCTGTACGGAGAGTTGCACCGCTTCATACCGGCGCTGGCCTCGTGGCACGGGGCGTCGATCATTGAAGTTCCGATCAAGAACGTGAACCGCGAGCGGGGGGTTTCGCACTATGGAATTTCGCGGACCTTCCGGGTGTTCTTTGACCTGATGACCATCCGCTTCCTGCTGAAGTATCTGTCGCGACCGCTGCATTTTTTCGGCACGGTGGGAATGTTCAGCATTATGGCGGGATGCGCGGTCTCATTCTGGCTGGTGTTGCAGAAGATTCTGCACCACTCGGATGTGATGTCGCAGCACGGGCCGCTGATGATCTTTACGGCTGTCCTGCTGCTGGCCGGCCTGAACATGCTGGCGGTCGGGCTGCTTGGAGAAATGCAGGTGCGGCACTACCACGAGCCTTCGCAGCGGGCTCCCTACTCCATTGATCGGGTGCTGCGGGCGCAGAGCGAAGAGAGCACGATCTCGGAATAAGGCCAGAAGTCAGAAGTCAGAGGTCAGATTGCAGAAGTGAAAAGCGAAAAGCTTTCGGACAGCGGCTCTGAGACTTTACTTCTTCAATCTGACTTCTGACCTGGTCTGGTCTGCATCACAAGTCCTCGTGATCCCCGCAATTGACCTCTCTCCACCGCTGGCAGGACAATCGATCTACAGGCCAAGCTAGCCTTCGAGGCGCTATAATGCCGACCGCCGTGATGCCCACGACCCAACTGGAATTACGTCTTGCCCGCCGCATGTCGCGGCTGGGCACCGAAACCGCATTTGAGGTTCTGAACCGAGCCCGCGCTCTCGAAAAGCAGGGGAAGGATGTCGTCCATCTGGAGATTGGCGAGCCTGATTTTGATACTCCGGCCAATGTCGTCGAAGCGGGCGTGAATGCGCTGCGCAAAGGCTGGACGCACTACGGTCCGGCGGCGGGACTGCCCGAGCTGCGCCAGACGATCGCCGATTATGTAAGCCGGACTCGAAACGTAGCCGTGGCCAGCGACGAGGTCGTCGTAGTTCCAGGCGGCAAGCCAATTATTTTCTTCACAATGTTGGCGCTCATTGATGAGGGAGATGAAGTTATTTATCCGAATCCCGGGTTTCCTATTTATGAGTCGATGATCAATTATGTTGGCGGCAAGGCGGTCCCCATTCCGCTGCGTGAAGAGCGCGACTTTTCTGTCGACGTGAGAGAACTCGCCTCGCTTATATCGGATCGCACAAAGCTGATAATTCTCAACTCCCCTCACAATCCGACGGGCGGGGTGCTTACCAAGAGAGACATCCTCGGAATCGCGGATGCAATCGGCGACCGCAACATCATGGTGCTCTCCGACGAGATTTACAGCCGGCTGATTTTCGAAGGCGACGATTTCTCGGTGATGAGCGTTCCCGGCTTCAAAGACCGTACGATTCTGCTCGACGGCTTCTCGAAGACCTACGCGATGACGGGCTGGCGAATGGGCTACGGCGTGATGCGCGCCGATCTGGCCACGCAGGTGTCGCGTTTGATGACGAACTCGAACTCCTGCACGGCCAGTTTTACGCAGATTGCGGGCATTGAAGCGCTGACGGGCGACCAGGCGTCGGTCGACAAGATGAATGCGGAGTTCAAGCATCGCCGCGATGTGTTTGTTGCCGGGCTGAACAAGATCAAAGGATTTTCCTGCCGCATGCCGCACGGCGCGTTCTATGTTTTCCCGAACGTGATGAAGACTGGCTGGTCGTCGAAGAAGCTGGCCGACGCGTTGCTGGAAGAAGCAGGCGTCGCCTGCCTTTCTGGGACGGCTTTCGGGGCCTACGGAGAAGGTTATCTCCGATTCAGCGTGGCCAATTCGCTGGAAAACCTGAACAAAGCTTTATCCCGGATTGACGGCTGGGTAGTGAAGAACATTCGATAACGCTGGAAATCACCAGGGCTGGGCGATTTTTAAGACAGCCCACTCCCTATTTTCATGTCCTGTTTTTCATGTTCCGTTGACAACCAACCCGCCCGATTTGTTGTAAACTCTCCCCGCCATGACACATATCGACAAACATCCCGCCGGCTCGTTCTGCTGGATTGAACTCGGCACCACCGACCAGTCCGCCGCCAAGAATTTCTACGCTGCCATCTTTGGATGGACTGCGAACGACATGCCCATGGGGCCCGGCGCGGTTTACACGATCTGGAGGCTGGAGGGCCGAGACGCCGCAGCCGGTTACACTTTGCGGCCCGATCAGATTGCCCAGCACGTTCCTCCGCACTGGGCGCTCTACATTCAAGTCGAAAGCGTCGATGCCTCGGCGGGCAAAGTACCGCAACTGGGCGGCAAGATCGTTGCCGGGCCTTTCGACGTGATGGATGCGGGACGCATGGCCGTTGTTCAGGATCCCACCGGGGCCTATTTCTGCCTTTGGCAACCCAACAGGAACACTGGCATCGGGATTCATTCCGTTCACGGCACGTTGTGCTGGGCCGATCTGAGCACATCCGACGCCGCGCGAGCGGAGACGTTTTATTCTGGCCTGCTTGGTTGGCAATTCGTGAAAGACGAAAAAGATCCCTCGGGTTACCTGCACATCAAAAACGGCGAACACTTCATTGGAGGCGTGCCGCCATCCAAGTATTTGCAGCCGGGAGTGCCTCCGCACTGGCTCGCCTACTTTCAAGTGGATGACGTGGACGCGACCGCCAACAAGGCCAAGGAAATGGGCGCAAAGCTGTTCGTTCCGCCGATGAGCATGGAAGGCGTAGGGCGAATGTCGGTCATTGGGGATCCGCAAGGCGCGGTGTTTGCGATCTTCAAGTCGGCGCGGTAAGACTTCCGAGCCCTTCCATCATTCCGAAGGGGCGGATGACTTCTTCGGCGTCGAAGTGCTGAAGGAAAATTTGCCGACTAGAAGCGGTGCTTCATCGCTGTCCAGCGGAAGTAGCTCGACGTGAGCGGTGCCGATGTCTCTCGCCCAGAAGTCACGGGCGCGGAAGAAATATACGCCGCCAGGATCGGCCGTGAAGTGGGCGGCGGCGGTATCTTTCGGTGTAATCGCCCCTCCAGATGATTGCCAGCTCGCGCACAGATGATGCTCGCCGGGAGCGATCAAAACGTAAAAGTAAGAATTTGATTTGGTGGCGCCAACCCACTCCCCGTCGATCCCCATGCGGGTGGTTGGCCGCGGACGCGTGAGGTATTCCGCGTCATCCTGCAGAAAATAGAGCACCGCCTTGCCGGCATCGGGCTGAATCGTTGGATGCCGGTTCTGGTCGGCTTTGACCTGGAAATGAATATCTATGGGTCCGCAGCCGGGCGCAGTTGTGGATGCGGCGGGAGCATCTTGCCCGAACGATAAGGATGCGAGTAACAGGAAACTGCAGATAATCCTCATTGATTGCCTCCCCTAATCTCTCAAGCGATCAGTGGACTGTCGCGGAGAATTGTTAGCGCGAGCAGGGCGGAGAATTCCGGGACGCGTAATGCCATGACTTCAGTCAAATAGGGGTCCTTCGACTCCGCAATCGCTTCGCTGCGCGACGGGATTGCTCCGCTCAGGATGACAAGGTTTCCGGTTGTGCGTGGTAACGCCATCTCTGCGACAGTCCAGGGGCGCGTTGAACGTGGGGCGTGCGTGCATGGTTCACGCTCTCACCGGGCGGCGAGGAGTTCAAGTAGATTTTTGTAAGTCTCGTTCAGGTTCGCTCGGCCGTGAAACCGCCCATCCATCACGCCTGGGTGTGACACTCCTCACTGCCGCCTGCGACACGCCCCGTTACGCTCGAACTGCAAGCCTATGCGTCGTTTCCCGCCTTGCCCAATGCGCGGCGTACGCGAAGGAGCCACCCCATGCCTATTCAGAATTCGACCACCGGCGAAGTTCTGCGTTCCTACAACATTGACGAACTGAAGCAGCAGGCGAACCTGATGCGCGGCTACGACCTGGTCGCATTATGCGCGGCCGGCTCGGGCCATGCCGGAGGTACCCTCTCCATCATGGATATTGCTGCCGCGCTTTACCTTCGGGTGGCCGATCACGATCCGAAGAATCCCAACTGGCAGGGTCGCGACCGCATTGTGTGGTCGACGGGCCACAAGGCTCCAAGTCTGTATCTCGGCCTGGCCTTTGCCGGATTCTGTCCGAAAGAAGATGTCGCGCTCCTCCGCAAACTGTACTCGGCGTATCAGGGACATCCGCACTGGCTCAAATTGCCGGGCGTAGAAGTTTCGACGGGGTCCCTCGGCCAGGGGCTTAGCATCGCGGTTGGGCTCGCGCTTGCGGCCAGGCTGGACAAGAAAGACCATCATATTTTCTGCATCATGGGAGATGGCGAGCAGCAGGAAGGCCAGATCTGGGAGGCCGCGATGGAGGCGGGCCACTTCAATCTCGACAACCTGATTGGTATTGTCGACCGCAACCGCCTGCAGATCGATGGCTGGGTCAAAGACGTGATGAACGTCGAGCCGCTCGAGGAGAAGTACCACAGCTTCGGCTGGGAAGTGATCACCATCAACGGGCACAACATGCGGCAGGTGGTCGAAGCGCTGGAAAAAGCGAAGACCGGATGCGGCAAGCCGACCGTCATCATTGCCGATACGGTGAAGGGCAAGGGCGTCAGCTTCATGGAAGACATCGCCGGATGGCACGGCAAAACGCCCAATGTCGAAGAGCTTCACCAGGCTCTGAAGGAACTTGGATTGGATGAAGAAGAGCAGATTCCGGTCCAAGCGCTCTTTGCTCACGCGAAGAAATACCAGGCTGAGGTCGAACGCAAACTTGAGGCCAAGATGCCAAAGTTCCAGCGCAACTACTGGTGGAATGCGGCTGACACAATGAAAGTCCAGATGAAGCCGACGCGCCTCGGCTTCGGCCAATCGCTGGCGGCCAACGGAGACGACCCGCGCGTGGTCTGCTTCGGTCTCGACATCTCGGGCTCGATCACCATCAGCGAGTTCTATGCCAACAAGCCCGAGCGCAAAGCGCGCTGGATCAGCATGGGCATCGCGGAACAATCTGCCACGTCCGCCGCGGCTGGCTTAGCGAAAGAAGGGAAGCTGCCCGTCTTCGGAACCTATGCGACATTTGCTGCCGCGCGCAATCTCGACCAGATTCGCACCTCGATCTGCTATGGAAACTTCAATGTGCTGATCGCTGGCGCGCACGGCGGCGTTAGCGTGGGACCCGACGGCGCGACTCACCAGGCGCTCGAAGACTTGTTCTCGATGTGCGGACTGCCCAACATGAGCGTCGTCGTCCCCTGCGACATGGTTGAAACGCGCAAGGCCACCGACTATCTGCTGCTCAAGCACGTGGGGCCGAAGTACATCCGCTTCGCGCGAGAGGCCACGCCCATCGTCACCGATCAGAACACGCCCTTCGTTTTCGGCAAAGCCAACGTCATTCGCCTGCGCCGCGAATCGCCAAACTTCATCGAGGCTTTCGAAACGAAACTTGAATCCGACTACCGCGACGAGTGCGAAGACCTCACCATCGTCGCCTGCGGGCCGATGGTGCCCGAGGCCATGCGTGCCGCATACATCCTCAAGTCCGACTTCGGATACGAAACCCGCATCCTCAATATGCACACCATGAAGCCGCTCGACTGTGAAGCCGTGGTGCGGGCCGCGCGCGATACCAGTGTGGTTCTTACCGCCGAAGAGCACCAGATCGGCGCTCTCGCATGGCCGGTCGCGAGCATCATCACGGAATCGCATGAGCTTTACGGCATTCCCGTTATTACCGGGGCGATCGGCGTCAAGGATCGCTTCGGCGACTCGGGCGCTCCCTGGGAGCTGATCAAGGAGTTCGAAGTCTCCGCTGAGCACATCGCCGCCAAGGCTGTTGAACTGATTGGGGTGAAGAAATCGCGCTCCGGAGAGCCGGTCTGCGAGGCGCACCTGGTGGTTACGAAGTAGGGGAGACCATCGGCACGAAATAGTTGAGAATGCGATGTATGGCGATGTATAATATACACCGTGCGGCGGACTCAACTTTATCTCGATGACGATCTCTGGAACGCCCTCCACGCGCGGGCCCGGAGCGAGGGAACGACCATCTCCGAGTTAGTTCGTCGAGCGGCGCGTGAGCGCTATCTGGGAAACCTGGAGCAACGGCAGAAAGCCATGCTGGGCATCGTCGGAATCTGGAAGGATCGGACGGATTTGCCCGACTCGACCGAATATGTGCGCCAGTTGCGTCGGGACACGCGGCTCGATCGGCTGGAGAAACAGAAACAAGAAGAATGACCGTCGTCGTCGATTCCGACATAGTCATCGAAGTGTGTCGTCAGCGGGACAGCGATATCCTCTCCCGGTGGAGCGATCTCGGTCAGTCGGAGAAAACAATCCTTTACTCGCCTGTGACGGCGGCCGAACTCTGGAATGGAGTGCGGCCCGGTGAAGAAACGGCACTCACGGATTTCTTTCGCTCTCTTCTTTGTGTGCCCATCGACTATCAAACCGGCCGTCAGGCAGGAGATTACCTCCGCCGATATCGCAGGAGTCATGGCCTGCAGGTGACCGACGCATTGATCGCCGCAGCGGCAGTCATGAATCGGGCGCAGCTGTGGACCAGGAATCGCAAATACTATCCGATGAAAGAGATATCGTTCTACTGATTTACTGCTCTTGCCCGCAAGTCCCTGGCATGCTAGAAGGCTTTCTGGGATTCGTCCGGTGACGATGCTCAACAAATCCATTTTCAGCATCGTTGTGTGCGTGGCTGCGGTCTCGAGTCGCACTCGTGCGCAGGGCACTCCCGCGCCTGACGTTCTGCCCGATCCGTCCTACGTGCGCGTGAAGGGAAAGCTGGCCGGGGCTAATCCGGTGGTTACGTCCACCATAGTCGCGTTAACGAACGCGCGCTGATGTGGCTCTCGCCTAACAGGCTGCTGAAAGGGTGTTTCGCGGGGTCGGGCCAACCTCAGCGGCTAAAGCCGCCGCTGACAACAAGCCAGTTATCGCAGCGCTGAAGCGCTGCGCCACCCAGTTGAAGCGCTGCGCCACCCAGCTGAAGCGCTGCGCCACCCAAAAGCAAGTTCGTGGTCGAGTTTTTCAGCAGGCTGCTAAGGTCGTTGTTCGGAGATTGCCCCTGATCCCACAGAGCTCCTTCCGCATGGTTGCTCTAACCTCCCGCCGATGATACAAAGCTCGGAAGGACGCCCAAGTGAAAAAGATCGCTGTCATTTCCCTCGTCGCTCTCTCTTCGCTCATTATTTATGTGGCCGCGCGCGCTGCCGATCAAACGCGCAAAGTCAACCTGCCGACCAGTAAAACCCTGACTCTGCCCGTGCCGGGCTATATCGGACGCACCAACAGTTTTCCTGCGAACATCGCCCTCAGCCCCGACGGCCGTTATGCCGCTCTGCTCAACCAGGGTTACGGCACGCAGGAAAGCGGAGCGCGCCAGTCGATCGGGATCCTTGACCTCGCCAACAACGAAGTGCACGATTTCCCCGACGATCGTCTGTTGGCCGACACGAAGTCCGCTCGCCAAAGCTACTTCATCGGACTTGCCTTCTCCAGCGATGGCAAACATGTTTACGCCTCGATGGGATCGATTACCGACCCGACTGGCGAGAAGCCGACGAGCACAGGGAATGGCATCGCAGTCTACCGGTTCGACGACGGACGAGTCGCGCCCGAACGATTCATCAAAATTCCGCCGCAGCCAATGGCCGTGGGGAAAGAAGTCGCCTTTGGCCTGCGCACGACGCCTGCGGGGACTGCGCCGCCTTATCCGGCAGGGTTCGCAGTTTTGCCGTCGGCGAAGGGTGATCGCCTGGTGATTGCCAACAATCTTTCCGACAATGTCGTGATGCTCGATGTTGCGTCGGGACAGATTCTCAAGTCGTTTGATCTAAGACGCAAAAAATTCGATCATGGACAATTTGTCCCCACCGAATATCCCTACACCGTGATTGCCAATAAGGCGGGAACCAAGGCGTGGGTGAGCTTGTGGAATGCCTCGGCGATTGTGGAACTAGATCTTGAGACGGGGGACGTGTCTCGATCCACGCGGATTGGTCTGTGGAGAGAGAAAGAGTATGACCCTATCGCCCCCGGCTCGCATCCCAGCGCGATGCTGCTGAGCCCCAACGAAGAAACGCTTTATGTGGCGCTCGCCAACGCCGATTACGTAGGGGCCATCGATCTGAGAATCGCCGATAGGGCTTGGAAGGTGTATCACACAAATCTTAAAGACCCAGGATCCGTCCTCCAAGCCATCGCTCTTTCACCCGACGGCAAGTATCTGTACGCCGCCAGCGGGTCGCTCGACGCGATTGCGGTGTTCAAAGTCAAGGACCTGCCGAAACTACACGGCGGCGGCGAATACATTGCTCCTATTGATGAAGAACCCCTCGGCTTCATCCCCACCGAGTGGTATCCCAGCGCGCTTGCCATGGCCGGCGACGATCTTCTCATCGCCACGGCCAAGGGCCAGGGCAGCGGCCCCAATAACATGAAAGCGACGCTGCAAACAGAGTTGCATCCGAACGCGCACCCCTACATCGCGACGCTCATCGGGGGTTCTATCCAGCGCCTGCATATCGCCGACATTGAAAAAAATCTTCCGGCCTACACCCGCCGGGTCGAAGAAGACAATCTTCTCCGCGCCGATCCAGGCAAGATTGAGTTTGCCGGCGGAAAGAATCCGATCAAGCATGTGATCTACATCCTCAAGGAGAACCGCACCTACGATCAGATTCTCGGCGACCTGCCTGTGGGCGATGGCGATCCATCGCTCACGATGTTTGGCGCGGACATCACCCCCAACGAGCACAAACTCGCGCTTCAGTTCGGCGTGCTCGACAACTTCTACGATAGCGGGGAGGTTTCCGGAGGCGGCCACGTGTGGTCCGATGCCGCCACCACCAGCGACTACAACGAGAAAACCTGGCCCATTGCCTATCGCAGCAAGGAACGCACTTACGATTTCATGGGCGCGGTCGCCGAAGAGTATCCGCTGGAGCAGGGCATTCCCGATGTCGACGATCCGGGCACCGGCTACCTTTGGGACAATCTCGCCAAACACAATCTAACGTATCGCATCTACGGCGAGTTTCTGGCCAGCACGTGGTGTAAGCGCACGGGAGGAAGCGAAAAGATTAGTTCACCGAAGGAGGGAACGCCGTCTCCGATTTCGGCCGAGTGTCCGTCCACCGCCGTCAAGAAAGGTGATCCGCTGCCGCCGAATGTTGGGAATCCGCCGGGAGGGCCAAGTCCGTGGCCGTGGGCGGTGCCGCGGCTGAAGAGCATACGGCCGACCAAAGCTGCGCAGGGCGACCATTTCGACCCGCAGTATCCGGATTTCGAGATCGATTATCCCGATCAGTTGCGCGCCGACGAATTCCTGCGCGAGTTCGACGAGTTTGTGAAAGGCAGGGGGACGGCGAAAGAATTGCCCCAGTTCATCCTGCTTTATCTGCCGGACGATCACACGGGGGGCACGCGTCCGGGCAAGCCCACGCCGCAGGCTTCGGTGGCCGACAACGATCTCGCGGTAGGCCGCGTTGTCGACGCCGTCTCGCACAGCCCTTACTGGGATGACACTGCGCTATTCATCGTCGAGGACGATGCGCAAAACGGCGCGGACCATGTCGACGCTCATCGTTCCACGGCGTTTGTCATCAGCAAGTATTCGCCGCGCTCGGACAATCCGGTGGTTGACCATCACTTCTACAATACGGTCAGCATGATTCACACGATGGAGGAATTGCTTGGCCTTCCGCCGATGAATTTGTTTGACGCCCATGCCCCGGTGATGGCGCCGCTCTTCGCCGGTCCCGGAACGCAGGCGCCCTACCGGGCCGACGACAGGAACCTGCAAAGTGGGCTGATTTATCGCGTGAACGAAAAGAAAGCGCCGGGCGCGAAAGAATCGTCGAAGATGGATTTCTCCCGGCCAGATGCAAACGACGCAGGGAAGCTCAATGCGATCCTCTGGCGGAATGCCAAGGCTGACAACCCCGAGGGCGACCCAGGTTCAGGCCGGTCGGCTGCGCGCTGAGACGGTTATTGATCGGACGGCCAGAGCCGGGATTTTTCCGCGACGGCTTCTAAGTTAGAATTCCCGGGTGGGATCCCCAATCGAGTGCGCCGACCTACGCAAAACCTACGACGGCAAGGTCGAGGCCGTCCGTGGCCTGAGCCTGCGCATTGAAGCCGGCGAATGCTTCGGCTTGCTCGGGCCAAACGGAGCAGGGAAGACCACCACAATCGAGATCCTGGAAGGCCTGCTCGCGCCCACCTCGGGCGATGTCCGCATCTTCGGACACCCGTGGAGTGACAACCCGCGCCAGTTGCGCGAGTGGATTGGTATCTCATTACAGGAGACGCGGCTTTCGGAAAAATTGACCGTCCGCGAGACCCTTGAACTGTTTGCCAGTTTCTATGATGAGCCTCGTCCTTCCGCGGAAGTGCTCGACGAACTGCAACTGGGCGAAAAGTCCGATAGCTGGGTAGGCAAGCTCTCTGGAGGCCAGAAGCAGCGGCTCGCCGTGGCGACCGCACTCGTGGGCAACCCGCGCATCCTGTTTCTCGACGAGCCTACGACTGGTCTCGATCCGCAAAGCCGGCGCCAGCTTTGGGACATCATTCGCGCGTTCCAGAAAAAAGGCGGCACTGTGCTGCTCACAACGCACTACATGGACGAAGCCGAGCGTCTGTGCGACCGTCTCGCGATCGTCGATCATGGTGTGATCATCGCGGAGGGCACGCCTTCCGAGCTGATCGACCGCCTTGGTGGACACAATGTCGTTGAGTTCCAGATCAGTCACAACAGAACCAGTGACCCCGATCCGAAGCGCTGGCGCTCGCTGCCCAGCGTGGAGTCGGTTCGCTGCGAAGATTCGACCGTCTGCCTGGGTGTGCGAGAACCGCACCTCACCATTCCGGCGCTGCTGGACACGGTCAGGAGAGACGGCCATCAACTTGAGCACCTGAGCACGCGCCAAGCCAGCCTGGAAGACGTTTTTGTCCAACTCACCGGGCGGCATTTGCGGGAGGATTGAATGGCTACAGAAACCAAGACGCCGCAAACTCCCCAAGCCGAAAATCTTCCGCCATTCTCCTCCGGGCGCAGGTCGCGTTCCGGCCGTTGGTCGGCTTACCGGCAATTGCTCTGGGTGCGGATCCTTGAACTGAAGCGCGAGCCGGAAGTGGTCTTCTGGGTCTTCGTGTTTCCGCTTCTGCTCGCTCTAGGTCTCGGCGTCGCCT
The DNA here is from genome assembly GCA_049521375.1 of Terriglobales bacterium. Lineage (GTDB taxonomy): Bacteria > Acidobacteriota > Terriglobia > Terriglobales > Acidobacteriaceae > Acidiflorens. The sequence goes on along the minus strand of JBEKOW010000032.1, from coordinate 8,441 downwards.
TTCGCAACAAGCCTGCCGATGTTAGCTCAGTGGTCGTTATCGCCGGCGAAGGCTCGGAGAAGACATTGGCTTTGTTGCAAGATTCGCCGCACCATGGCATCCGCGCAACTGTCCTTGACCGCGATGCCGCCCTTAAGGGGTTTCACTTCGGCAAATTCGATTTGGCAATTGAGCCGAAGCCCGACGGCAGCTACATCTATCACTACGATCCGGCGCGTCCGGAAAGCGTGCTCTCCAAGGCCGAAGCTGATGCGGCGCTGCAATCCGCAGCCGGACGAAAAGACGTCATCGCCACGTCGACGCAGGCTTCGAGCGAACCCGGTTCGCGATACATCGATTTCCTGATCCCCGGCCTGCTCGGCATGAACCTGATGAACTCCGGCATGTGGGGAGTTGGCTTCGCACTGGTGGAAATGCGGCAGCGCAAATTGCTGAAGCGTTTTGTCGCTACGCCGATGCGGCGCAGCGACTTTCTTCTGGCGCTCACCAGCAGCCGTCTGGTTCTGATGGTGATTGAGGTCGGCCTGCTTCTCGGCTTCGGAGTGGCCGTCTTTCACATGCGGGTCGCCGGTTCGATCTTTTCTGTCGTAGTGCTCGGAGCGGTGGGCGCGATCGCATTCGGCGGAGTCGGCCTGCTGACCGCGTGCCGCGCGCAAAAGATTGAAAGCGTCTCCGGCCTCATCAACCTGGTTATGATGCCGATGTGGATTTTTTCCGGAGTATTCTTCTCGTACGAACGGTTCCCTGCGATCGCTCAGCCCTTTATCAAAGCTCTTCCGCTGACCGCGCTTAACGATGCCTTGCGCGCCACGATCACCGAAGGCGCCAGCCTGGCATCGCAGTCAGGAAGGCTCCTCGTGCTGGCAATCTGGGGAGGTGTTTCGTTCATTCTTGCGCTGCGCTGGTTCCGGTGGACGTAGAGCGGCTTTGAGCAGTCGGCCATCATTTCTCACTCGCTCGATGGACGATTCTAAATCGGCGATGTCCCGTCATTGATGATTCACGGTCTGGCGCACTACCATATCTCCATGCCCGTTGAAACGGAAACTGCAACATCCTCCTACACCCCGATTCGCGCCCCGCGCGGCTCAGCGATCTCATGCAAAGGCTGGCAGCAGGAAGCGGCCATGCGCATGTTGATGAACAACCTCGACGAGGAAGTCGCCGAGCGGCCCCAGGATCTCGTCGTGTATGGCGGGACGGGAAAGGCCGCGCGCAACTGGGATTGCTACCACGCCATCGTCGCGACGCTGAAGAAACTTGAAAACGATGAGACGTTGCTTGTGCAGTCGGGCAAGCCGGTTGGGGTTTTTAAGACGCATGACTACGCTCCGCGCGTGCTGATTGCGAACTCGAATCTGGTCGGACATTTTTCCAACTGGGAGAAGTTCAACGAACTCGAGCGCGCCGGCCTGATGATGTACGGGCAGATGACCGCCGGGTCGTGGATCTATATCGGCTCGCAGGGCATCGTGCAAGGAACCTATGAAACGTTCAACGCGGCCGGCGACAAGCACTTTGGTGGCGATTTGGGTGGCAAGTTGATCGTCTCCGGCGGCATGGGAGGAATGGGCGGAGCGCAGCCCTTGGCAGCGACCATGACTGGCGCAGCATTTCTTGGAATTGACGTCGATCCGGAGCGCATCAAGAAACGCCTGAAGACCGGCTACTGCGATTTTCTGGTCACCACGCTCGACGAAGCGCTGCGCATCCTGAAGAACGCAGTTCGCAAGAAAGAAAATGTCTCGGTCGGCCTGGTAGGGAATTGCGCCGACATTATTCCGGAGCTGGCCGAGCGCGGAGTCGTCCCTGATATTCTCACCGACCAGACTTCGGCGCACGATCCGCTGAACGGTTACGTTCCGAATGGGATGACGTTCGACGAAGCCATGGCGTTGCGCATTCGAGATCCGAAGGCTTATCAGGAGCGCTCGCTCGATGCCATGGCACGCCATGTGGAAGGCATGCTGCGGCTGCAAAAGATGGGATCGGTCACGTTCGATTATGGCAATAACATCCGAACGTTTGCCTTCCAGCGCGGGGTGAAGAATGCTTATGATTTTCCGGGGTTCGTGCCGGCCTATATTCGTCCGTTGTTCTGCGAAGGACGCGGGCCGTTCCGCTGGGCGGCGCTTTCGGGCGAGCCGTCTGATATCGCGATCACGGACGACCTGGTTCTGGAGTTATTCCCCGAGAATCGCAGTCTGCGGCGCTGGATCGAGCTGGCGCGCAAGCGCATCAAGTTTCAAGGTCTGCCTGCGCGTATCTGCTGGCTTGGATATGGAGAGCGTGCGCAATTCGGGCTTGCGATCAACGATCTGGTGAAGAAAGGGAAGATTGAGGCACCCATCGTGATCGGCCGAGATCATCTCGATTGCGGTTCGGTGGCATCGCCGTTCCGCGAAACCGAGAGCATGAAAGATGGGAGCGACGCGGTCGCGGATTGGCCGCTGCTTAACGCGCTGGTCAACACAGCGGCGGGCGCGTCGTGGGTGTCGATTCATAACGGCGGAGGCGTGGGCATCGGCTACTCGCTGCATGCGGGACAAGTCACGGTCGCCGACGGCACCGATATGATGGCCAAGCGCATCGAGCGCGTGCTGACGACCGATCCGGGGATGGGCGTGATTCGACATGTCGACGCGGGGTATGAGGAGGCGAAGGAGTTTGCCGCTAAGACGGGCGTGAAGGTGCCGATGGGAAGATAGCCGTCGCAATGCGGCCGGAGGTGCATCCAATGAGATTGGCTCGATGGATTGTGCTAAGCGTCGGCACGCTGCTGATTGTTTTGCACGCCTTCCCGGAGGATCACAGCGAGAAGTCATATCTGGACAGAGCCGTCATCTCCCAGACCGGTGATACCGTTCACATTTTCGCGAACGCCCCTCGGCCTCTGGCACAGGCATTGGATGCCCTCGAAAGGAAATACTGGTGGAAGGTCAGTTACGAGGATCCCTGCTACACCTCCGACCTTGACCTCGTGGATAATATCGACCCTCAGTACCTCAAGGGTCATCCGGGCGCACGAGCTCCGGTGCCCAGCGGCGGGGCATTCAACGTCGACTTTCCGTCTGGCCCCACGCCGGACAAGCCGCCGGACGAATACTCAACCCTGAAAGCGGTGGTAGATGCGTATAACGACAGCGGCAATCCAGGCCGTTTTGAGCTTCGAAGCGACGGGAAAGGTAACTTCGACGTGGTAGGCGTTGCAGCCCACGACAAGGGTGGCCGTGTTGTCCGGCAAAAGCCAGTGCTTGACTTGTCCATTACTGTTGCGCCGCGGCAGACAAATGCGAAAGACGCGATTGACTTGATCCGTCAAGCGCTGGCGCGACAGATCGGCACACGAGTTCTCGACGGCGCGTGGGGAAGTCAGTTTGTGAACGAGGTCACAGTGATGGTTGGAGGAGAGGAAGAGCCAGCACGCACAGTGCTGTGGCGCACCCTTTCTGCAATCTCCCCCAATGACGGTCAGCTGAGGTGGCGGCTTTTTTGGGATCCAGAATCGGCGGAATACTGGCTAAATGTGGAATGACACGCAGGGTTGAGGGATCCGCCCGCCTTTTCGCTGCCGCTGTTAAACTGTGAGCTCGTGAGTTCACCCAGGCAAACCAAACCTGCGGACGATCGCGGGCTCCTGCTGGTCAATATCGGCCAGTTGCTCACGTTGCGTTCGGCAGCAAGCGGCCCGCGGCGCGGCGCTTCACTTTCCGCGCTCGGAATCATTGAAGACGGCGCTGTTTTCTGCCTTGGGGGCAGGATTGTTTCGGTCGGCACGACGAAGGACGCTCTCCGCGATCCGTGGTTGAAAAAGAGTAAGAAAGCTATCGAGATCGATTGCGGCGGCCGCGTCGTGCTGCCAGGCTTTGTCGATTCACACACGCATCCGGTATTTGCGCAGCCGCGGCTGGTGGATTTTGAGAAGCGCATCTCGGGCGCCAGCTACGAAGAGATCGCCGAAGCTGGGGGAGGCATCCGTTCCAGCATCCAGGGTGTTCGCGAGGCCACCAGACCCGCGCTAGCCGAGAAGCTACTCGCTACCCTTCGCGACATGGCCCGGTACGGTACCACAACTGTCGAGGCCAAATCCGGCTATGGGCTTGACTTTGCGTCTGAGTTGAAATCACTCGAGACGATTCGCGATGCTGCCCGTCATTGGCCAGGCACCGTCGTCCCCACTTTCCTGGGTGCCCATACTGTCCCTCCCGAATTCCGGGGGCGCTCGCAGGCCTACGTTGAACTCGTTTGCACCCAGATGATGCCCGCGGTTGCGAGGCGCAAGTTGGCCCGGTTCGCCGATGTCTTTTGCGAGCGTGGCGCGTTCGCCGCCGAAGAAGCCGAGCAAATTCTCAGCAGTGCGCGGGAACACGGGCTTGACATCCGAGCGCACATGGGCCAACTCAGCGAAACTCGCCTGGAAACGTTCTTGCGGTTTGAACCTGCGTCGCTCGATCACATGGACTACGTCAACGACGCGGATCTACCGGCACTCGCGGAGAGCGAAACGATCGCAACGTTGGTGCCGGGCGCGAATTACTTTCTTGGTACGGCGCGCTATCCCAAGGCTAGACACCTGATTGAACGGGGAGTCGCCGTCGCTCTGGCCACGGACTATAACCCGGGTTCGTCTCCAACTCTGAGTATGCCGATGGCGATGTCGATCGCCTGTACGCAGATGAAGATGTCCCCTGCGGAGGCGATCGCTGCGGCCACGATTAACGGAGCATGGGCACTCCGGCTCGCGGAGCGGAAGGGTAGCATCGAGCCAGGAAAGGACGCCGACCTGTCGGTTTTCGACGTGAAGGATTATGGAGAGATCGCCTACTGGTTTGGAACCAACCACTGCGCATTCACGATTCTGAACGGGTCCGTTGACGAAGGCTCGCCCTGAAAAGACTCGGCGCTCGGAATAATCCGTCGCGACTAGTGTGAACGCTGCGTGAGTTTCCGGAGCCGGGGCACATTTCGAAGTCGATTTTTGGGGCGCGTCCCTCCTATCAACGCGGTCGGATTTTGAGGGAACTGCGCGGATTGCTATAATTCAGGAGTTTCGCGGTCTCTAAGCGAACCAATTGCTGTTGTCTTAATTCCTGCCCAGTGAAAGCGCGTGATGGGGGCCCAGTGGGGCCCGGCGCTTCGCGGACAAGAAGTGGCCAGGTAGCTCAGGTGGTAGAGCGCAGCCCTGAAAAGGCTGGCGTCGGCGGTTCAACTCCGTCCCTGGCCACCATATTTTCAATGACTTAGCTCGATCGTCCCGCCCGGTTTGGCTCCAATTGGCTCCAAAATCATTTTGAACTTGCTAATTCACCATCCGCGATTGCGGCGGCACGGAAATACTGCCCGTTGGGAACGCGAAAAGGGCGATTATCTCGGCGTGACTCGGGCATCGCTCATCGCCGGAGCGGCCATATCGCAGCCAGAGCATCCTCTGGAGGCCGCTGAAGAGGTTTTGGCAATTATCGAGCAGCACGCTTCCTGAGTCTGGACCAGTCACTACATGAGCGTTTGAACTAAGTCGCTGGCGCCGGGAGGAATAGTGGCTTTACGCTAAATCGCAGACGCAGTCGTCGAAGACAGATTAGTACCGGAATGTCGGCTTGTGGGAAGTGATCGATTACTCCCAAACTAGGGAACGGGTTCTTGCACCACGTCGATTTGATCAGTTTCTTGCGGACTGACTATTACTCACACGAAATTTTGAGTTTCAGTAGGATTTCCGAGCTGTCTGTGCGCCAAATGTGGGCCGGACGCAGCCTGTTGCCGTGAAAATCCAAGCTCAGAATGACCCCTCTTAGGCAAGACTCCATTTTGGGATGTAACCAACTCTACTGCTACTCTGCTGCCGCAGTACGGCCGAGAGCGAGGACGACTCCGCCGGACTTTGATCTTATCTTACTCGTTTGCCGGCTCGTTTCCTGGTCATGCCAGTATTTTCCTCGACGTTTCTCGCGAGTGTAGTCGAGATCACATATTTTGTCCGTAACTTCCAGACTGCAACCACATCAGACTCGATGGTTAGGAAAAATCCTGAAGATTACTTTAAAGGAGATTCATGAAAACCCACGATTCAAGCGCCCCTTCATCGAGGCCCGTCACATTCGCGACCACGCTTTTACAATGAGAAGGTGAGGGTTCCGGCGGGAAGTCCGAGGCAGAAAACCGCCTGAGGATCCAGGAGCCCATGCTGGGGTCGAAGAAAACATTAACCCGATGAGAGTTGCAGAGATTTCCGTGTCGGCCGACCGTAAGAGTGGACTGGCGAGAGAGCGGCTGCGAAGACGCTATCGTCCGGCCAAGGTGCGCGTGCTGTTCGTGGGTGAGGCGCCTCCGGCCTCCGGCCGATTCTTCTACCAGGCAGACTCGGGGTTGTACCGCGCCATGCACGATGTTTTTGCTAGCGTCTTCCCGGACATCGGTCCACGGTCCGGCAACGAGGAGTTCCTCCAGCGGTTCCAGGCGCTGGGTTGCTACCTTGTTGACTTGTGCGGAAGGCCAGTGGATCGCCTGCCCGATGCCCGGCGCAGAAGTACTTGCCGCGAGGGCGAAGTTCGTCTGGCGAGAATTCTGAAACGTCTTCGTCCCGAAATCGTGATCACCGTCGTTCGATTAATCGCTGGCAATGTTCGGCGCTCACAGCAGCGGGCCAATTGGTCGGGTGCCCGCGTTGAACTTCCGTACCCCGGCCGCTGGCAGCATCACCGCCTGGCATTTGGTCGGGAGCTTGCGTCTGCGCTTCGCAAGATCTATCGTCAGCAACAAACGAAATCTGGGCCCGTGCAAAGGAAAATCTGTTGAACAATCAACAAACGCGTCCCGCATTACCGCCATTAATCCGCGCAACCGCAGCGCAGAAGGTTCGCCTTGCGGGAGATGCCGACTATCCTTTCTTGAAACTCCTCCGTAGCCGGCCAAGGGTGTAGCTGGTTGCAACCTCGCCCAATACGACCAGGCGAGATTCTTCTTCGCGTTGCAACACCAGCAGAGTCTCATCGTCGTTGCGGAGTCCGCCTCGAAACGACTCCAGTCGTTGCAGCAGGTGCTCTCCCAACGCTTTCGCCGAGTCCCCCGGGGCCCGACGCGCCCAGTCGAGAAGGCGTTCTCGGCCCAGTTCCTGCCCCGCCTCGTTCTCGGCTTCGGTAATACCATCTGTGTAGAGCACAAGAACGTCGGATGGGTCCAGAGTGACAACCGTCTGACTGTAGTCAGTACCAGGAATTAACCCGACAGGTAAGCCTGCGACCTTTTTGAGTTGCGGGTCATTTCTCTCCTCCAGCCACCCCCAACTTCGTTGGGCGGCATGATACCAAAGCGGAGGCGGGTGCCCCGCGTTGCTGAACGCCAGCCGGCCTGTGATGCGATGGAAGCTCAAGACGATTGCCGTGGCGTATTTCCTACTCTTGTTGAACGCGTCATTGAGGCCGCGCATGAAATCTGACTGGTCCCAGTGGTTGAGGTTCTGATGCATGAGCTCGCGCAGCGTCTGGGTCACGGCACTCACATCGTGACCATGCCCGCTCACATCGGCCAGAGCCACGCGGGAGATCAGGTCATAATCGCAGACCGACATATAGTGAAGGTCGCCGCCTCCTTCCCCGTCATTGATGGGATTCGAGGCCACCCATGCCATCAGGCTGGGCAGCTTTACCGTGCGATTGACTTTCCGATTGCCGCCCCAAACCTCAGTACACACCAAAGCATGGGGCTTTTCCGATTCATCGAGCGTGGAACTCCATAGTACGCTTGTTGCTTCATGTTTCGCAGACATTGCCCATGAGATGCAGGTCGCAAGAGATAGTTTCGTTGGGGGAAGCGATCCTGCATCGTGAAACATATTGCGGGTCTGTGACTCTCATTTGGTATGAAGAACAGCGTCGGGACATTCGCTCTGCTGATCGCGACGACACTCGCTGCGATGGATACCGCACAGGCCGCTGCGCCCAACCATCTCGGGGGACAGAGTTCGGTCTATCTTGCTCGTGCTGCCGGACAGCCGGTGGATTGGTATCCATGGGGCGCAGAGGCTTTCAAACGGGCCAAAGAGTTGGACCGCCCAATTCTCCTGGATGTCGGTGCGGTCTGGTGCCCATGGTGCGGACTCATGGACCGGGACACCTACACAAATCCAGAAACTGCAGAGTACGTCAATCGACATTTTGTTGCCGTGAAAGTCGACTTCGAAGCTTCACCCAAGCTGGTGGCGCAGCTCCAGCGAGCCCAAGCTGTGTTGAACCTGCCTGCGGGGTTGCCCTTGACTTCCTTCATTACTCCCGATGGCAAGCTTTATTTTGGCGCGGGGTACCTGCCTTCCGAAGGCAAAGGTGGTAAACAATCGTTCAAGGACGCGGCAGAACAGGCTCTTAAAGAATACGCAAACAAACGAAAGATTGATGACGAATCGTTCCAACTGGAGGTTGCAAAGTGATCAGGAAAAACATATTTCT
>JBEKOW010000031.1:0-24667 GCA_049521375.1 Terriglobales bacterium | reverse complement strand
CCAACTTCTTTCATCACACTTTTCCCGTACGCTCATCACAGACTTACAGCAACGTCTCCGGTAAGATTGCTCGACATTAGACTATTAAAACTGCGCCCGTCTCCAGAGACGAAGCTCATTTCCGGCCGCAAACTTTTCCTCGCTATTTGACAACTTATGGCCCCGGTCACCACTCCGCAAGTGCACGCCAAATGGCGAAATTCGCAGCTAAGTCCAATCTTTTGGATACTTTAGCGATAAATTGTTTATTATCAATAATTTAACTGATTTTAGGTAGGGGGGGGTACCCCCCCCACTTTCCTGAATTCAGCCTCAGCCTGCCGCCCGATAATGTACACGGCGATCCTTGCCGTAGCGCTTATCGACGAAGTAATCTTTCGAGATTCCACAGGAATGATCCCAATCCGGCAGCTCGACTCTGGCGTTTCCTTTAGCGTCCGCGTTCATCCCCGCGCGAAGAAAAACGCCATCACCGGCGAAGTCGGCGATGCGCTCAAAGTTGCCCTGACGGCTCCGCCCGTGGATGGCAAGGCAAACCAGGCCTGTGTCGAATTCTTCGCAAAACTTTTGAAGGTGGCGCGATCCTCCGTTACTATTGCCTCCGGCGAAACCAGCCGGAATAAAGTAATTCACGTGGCGGAGTTGACCAGCGCGCAAGTGCGGGAGCGGCTGAGCATTTAGCGACAGCCTGGCGGGCAAAGGCGCCGCTACCAATAACAGGAGACTCTTTGACCTTCGGGGAACGCCTGCAGGAAATTCGCACCGGCTTCGAGCGTCCGTTCTGGATCGCCAACCTCACGGAAATCTTCGAGCGCCTTTCCTACTACGGAGCGTTCGCCTCCCTCGCTCTCTACCTGCAGGAGCGCCTGAATTTCTCCACTGAGCAGACCGGGACCCTGACCGGCATCTTCGGCGGCATGGTCTGGTTTCTCGCCATCTTTGGCGGAGCGGTCGCCGACCGCATCGGCTTCCGGCGCGCTCTTTCCACCGCTTATCTCATTCTGGCGGTCGCGTATTTTCTGATCGGATCAATCGGGGCTCCGTGGCTCGCGCCGGTGCGCAACGTCGTGCCGCTCGCGCTCTTCGTCGGCTTCATTCTCGCGCTGCCCGCTCTCGGCATCTCGATGGTAAAGCCGTGTGTGGTCGGCACCACGGCCCGCGCATCGAAAGAGAATGTTCGCTCGATCGGCTATTCGATCTACTACACGATGGTGAACATCGGCGGCGCAGCCGGACCGTATTTTGCGTCGTGGGCTCACCGGCATCTGGGCGTCGAAGGCGTTTATAGAGTCGCCGCGCTGAGCGTCTTCCTGATGTTTTTCGTCGTCGTCCTGTTTTTCCGCGAGCCCCGCAAAGCAGGAGACGCTCCTCCGCCCTCACTAGCAACCGTTGCCCGAAATTTCTGCGTGGTAGTAGGAAAAGCATGGTTGGTTTTGCCCGTGCTGGCGATCGCGCTAGTGTTGCGCATCGTAATATTTTTCTACCCCCAGATCGCAGTGCCTTGGTGGATATGGATTGCCTTTCTGATCCTGGTTCTGGTCGGGATCAGCCGCTTCATGTGGTTCCTGGTGCTCTTTACCGGCTACTGGGTCGTGTTCTGGCAGCAGTACATCAGCCTGCCCGGATATATCCACGGCTACATCAACTCCGGCGCGGACGTCGAAATAATTCTGGTAACAGACGGATTAACCGTCATCTGCCTGACCCTCGCCATCAATTACCTGACGCGCAAGATTCCGGCATTTCAAGCCGTCATCATCGGCACCGTGATTACATCCGCATCGTGGCTGATCCTCGCCTTCTGGCCGACGGTTCCCGGCGCAATCCTGTCGCTGTTTGTATTGGCCCTGGGAGAAATCATCCAGTCGCCGCGCTACTACGAATATATTTCGAGGCTCGCGCCTCCAGGACAGCAAGGCACCTACATGGGCTTCGCCTTCCTGCCGATTGGCATCGGCTCGCTGATCGGAGGATGGTTCGGCGGAACTCTGGTTCACCACTTCGGAGAAGTGACGCATCAACCCGCCCGAATCTGGTGGAGCGTGACCGGAGTAGGAATTGTCACCGCGTTCCTGCTCTGGATTTATGACAGGACCGTGAGAACCGCCGGCGAGGTTCCGGCCTCTTAACGAATGACTTCGAGCAGCGGCCGTAGCGCCGGGCAAGAATGCAACATGCCAAAGCCCAAAATCACGCCGAAGTACATTGCAAACCACATTCGGCGCGTCCTGAAGGATGGTGGATCGTCGCCGCATTCCACGGAAGTCCAACACTTTTTTAAGGAAGAGGTCCAGTCGCGCGGCTGGCGTACGGCCGAACTCAGAAAGGTTGCGGTGCGTTTCCGGCGCAGCATTGCGCGGGAGCAAGGAATGGAGTTCGTGGTGCAGGTTGCCGATCAGCTTTTCTCCGGTCGCATGCTCGAAGAAAAAGTGTTTGCTGTCTTCCTGCTCGAAAATCAGACCGGGGATTTCGGCAAGCGCGAGTTCCAGCTCTTTGCATCATGGATCGACCGCGTCTCGAGTTGGGCCGACCACGATGCGCTCGCGCATTACGTGCTGGCGCCGATGGTGGCCGCCAATCCTGCTCTGGCAAAGCAGGCCTTCGTCTGGGCCAGGTCGCGCAATCGCTGGCGACGGCGCGCAGCCTGTGTTGCGCTGATTCGCGGCGCGCGGCAAAAGCAGTTCTTCCCCGAGATCATGCGGCTGACAGAAATGCTTCTAGACGATGAAGACGACATGGTGCAGAAAGGTCTGGGCTGGTTACTGCGCGAAACGGCAAAATATGATGCAGGACGCACTGTCCCTTTCCTGATGAAGATTCGCGAACGAGCGCCCAGGCTTGTACTGAGAACGGCGTGCGAAACTTTGCCAGCCGCCACGCGCAAGCGTGTACTGGCCTAACGTCCTTCAGCGGAGGAGCCGCGCAGCGTCATGCAAGTCGAGGTTGCGTGCGCCACCAGTTTTCCCTGCTCATCGGTGATGCGGCACTCCACCAATCCGGTTGTGCGACCCTGCTTCAAAACCTTGCCTTCAGCCGTGAGAGTTGCCGTCCAGACCGGCTTGAGGAAGCTGATCTTGAGTTCGAGCGTAGTGAACGACTCGCCCTCAGCGAGGTTGGCGGCGTAAGCAATGCCCATGGCCGCATCGGCGATGTCGCACAGGACTCCGCCATGCAGCGTGCCCATCGGGTTAGCATGTTGCGGTCCAGCTTCAAACGAAACCGTCGCTGCTCCGGGAGCAACAGCCGTGAGTTGGAAACCAATCAGCCGTGCAATCGGTGGAGGAGAAATCCTCCCTGCAAGCTGTTCCTGAAAGCGCGAAAGCATGATCGAGGACGAAGCGGAGGTGGTATCGGACATAAATTTCTCGCCATCAATCGACATACATATCATCGATGTAGCACCAGCGCCAATCGTCTCCCGGCTCAAACGACTGGATGATCGGGTGTTTGGTCGATTGGAAGTGGGCGCGTGCGTGCTTATTCTTCGACGAGTCGCAGCAGCCCACGTGGCCGCACTCCAGGCACAGGCGCAGGTGAACCCAGGTATCGCCCATCTCCAGACACTCCTTGCACCCTTTGCCGCTGGGAGTCACTTTACGAATTTCGCCGAGGTGTTTGCACTTTGCGGTGGCCATGGTCGAGCCTTTCTTAATCAATCGAACTCAAGAGCAATCGAACTCAAGTTAAATGAAATCGCCGCCGGGCAAAGCTTCTGCCTTGCATCAGGCAGCCAGGATCTGGTCGCGCAGTCCTCCGTACGCGAATGTTTTCACCATTTCGTTGGCGAAAAATTCGTGCGGAAAACCCATTTCAATGGCGCTCGCCTCGTTCAGAGCCGAGAGCTGCGGTGGAGTCAGAGTCAACTCCAGGCTGGCGAGGTTGTCCTGCAACTGGGCTACGCGGCGGGCGCCGATGATTGGAATGACGGGGATATCGCGATAGCGAAGCCATGCCAGGGCGACCTGGGCGGCCGAGCGTCCTACCTGCTGGCTCACTTTTTGGACGGCCGCCACGATGCGATCCGGGCGCTCTCCGCTGCGCCTGAAGGCTTGGCCCATTTCAGTCGTGTATCTCGCGTCCTTCTCGCCGCCGGAATGATACTTGCCGCTCAGCAAGCCGCCGGCCAAAGGCGACCATGCGACCAAGCCGAGGTTGAACGCCTTCGCCATGGGAATGAGTTCGCGCTCCACCGTCCGCTCGATCAGCGAGTATTCAATCTGCAAACCGATGAATTGCGTCCACCCGCGCAACTCGGCCAAAGTATTCGCCTGCGCGATCCACCAAGCGGGGGCATCGGAAACGCCGATGTACAGAACCTTACCCTGACTAACGAGATCGTCGAACGCCCGCATGACTTCTTCTACGGGAGTCATTTGATCCCAAACGTGCATCCAGTAGAGATCGATGTAATCGGTCTTGAGGCGGCGCAGCGAGGCCTCCAGAGCCTGCACCATGCTCTTGCGGTGATTGCCGGCCGCATTGGCGTCGGTGCCGGGAGGTGCGTTCGTGTACTTGGTGGCGAGCACCATAGACTGCCGGTGATCGCGCATGTACTCGCCGAGAAATGTTTCGCTGGTCCCATTGGTATAAAGGTTGGCCGTATCGATGAAATTTCCACCCGCCTCACGGTACGCGTCATAAATCTTGCGCGCCTCCTCTTTAGACGAGCCCCAACCCCAATCTTCTCCGAAGGTCATGGTGCCGAGCGAGATCTCGGAAACCCGCAGACCACTTTTCCCAAATAGACGATATTTCATGATTCACCTCAGGCATTTACGAATATTGATTAGATTGTTCCGGGTCGCGATCCAGAAAGTTTCGCGGATGCGCGGTTTTAAATGAAGTATGGGCCTCGCAATAAACTCGGCCAATCATCTGAGCGGTCATCTTGCGCAGAGCTGCGACTTCACGCAGTGAAGTTATCAGGCCAGTCGAAAGACTCGTGCGTCTCGCCGCATCCGTTCTCAGTGGCCTTCTTCTTCCAGATGCTTTTCCACCTCGAGCGCTGCCATGCATCCCGAACCTGCAGCGGTAATGGCCTGCCGGTAGCGGCGGTCCTGGACGTCTCCACAGGCAAATACACCGGGCACTTTGGTAAACACGTTTTTGTGCGTTACCAGGTAGCCGTCGGCGTCGGCATCCAGCTGGCCCTCAAAAATCTTCGCATTCGGGATGTGCCCGATACCCAGAAACATTGCGCTGGTCGGAAATTCCCAGCTTTCGCCGGTCTTGACATTGCGCAGTCGCAGAGCGGTTACTTCTTTCTTGCTGACATCGAGAACGTCGTCCACGATCGTATCCGTCATAAAAGCAACTTTCGGATTGGCGCGAGCCCGATCCAGCATGATTTTCGACGCGCGAAACTGCTCGCGGCGATGGATGAGTGTGACCTTGCTGGCGAAGCGCGTCAGAAACGTCGCCTCTTCCATGGCGGAATCGCCCCCGCCGATGACAGCGATCTCCTTGCCTGAAAAAAAGAAGCCGTCACAGGTCGCGCACGAGGAAACACCGTGCCCGATCAGCGCGTGCTCGTTCGGGAGGCCCAGCCAGCGCGCCGAAGCCCCGCTTGCGATGATGAGCGTGCGCGTCTGGATGATCTCTTTGCCGATCGTCAACTCCAGCGGGCGCTTGCTCAGGTCGGCTTTGACCGCGTGCCCGATGCGGTACTCCGCGCCGAACCGCGACGCCTGCTTGCGCATGTTTTCGATGAGTTCCGGCCCCTGGATGCCATCGGGAAATCCGGGAAAGTTTTCGACCAGCGTAGTCATGGAAAGCTGGCCGCCGGGCTCGTGACCTTCAATGATGAGCGGCTTCAAGTTGGCGCGCGCAGTATAGAGCGCCGCGGTATGGCCAGCGCAGCCCGAGCCAATGATCACAACATTGCGAGTTTCCATAGGATTGAGAGAAGTGCTCATTTAGATTCCGGCGCAACGATTTTGGTGCAGACCGCGAAAATCGCGCGGTACAGATCAAGGCTTCTTCTTCCTGTCCCTCACGGCCTTTGGGGGTGTTCCCACGCCCAGCCGAGCCAATTCCTGCGGCACGGTCTTGCGAACGCCCAGCGCGTCGCGATAGCGATTCAGAATTGCCGAAGCGCTCCGGAAAATCGATTCGTAGGCGCTTTGATCCGGGCCGGGTTTGTCCGCGGTGGCGGGGCATCGCGCCAGCGCCACCGACGGCTTCCCGAAACGCTCCAGCCGGATGCGCGAGACCGGTGTATCCGCCGACAGCATGGCGCTTGCCGAAGTCACCGAAGAAGCGTTGTCCTCGACGGAAACCTGCATCAGGTCCTTGGGATCGCGTACGCGCAGCACCAGCGTCTCCACCATGTTGTTGGCATCCACGCTGAACGAGTATTGAACATTGCTGAACAGCATGCCGGCGGGAAACTCGCGCCGCAGGCGTACCCAATCGGCGGACGCGGCCGCATCCGGTGGCAGGGGCTCCATGCCCGGAATCGGGGCGTTCGGATCGAGCGTCGAGTGGCCCCGCGCCATCTCGAAATCCTTGCCAAACACCGGCCTGGCCGGGACTTTAGCCAGAGCTGCGGATAGTTCCTTCTGTTCTTCGGCCGAGGGCGTGCACACGTTAAGAACGTTAACTTTTACCGGAGGCTGTTGCTTTGCCGCTGGCTCCTGCGCCGTGGCCACCGCCGTCATTATCGTGGCCAAGGCTAGAGCCAGAATTCCTAGGAGAGACACGGCGAAATTGTATCAGGCAAGGTTAGAGGTTAGCGGTCAGATTGCAGAGGTGAGGATGAAAATTTTCCTCTGGGCAAAAACGGTTGCTCCACTTCTGCAAACAGGCCTGTGACCTCTAGTCGGCGGCGCTTGAGGCGGCTTCGGCGGCTCCGTGGCGGCGCAGCAACTGGGGCAAATTTTGTGAGAACGCCGAACGCGGCAGCACCATGTCGCAGCCCACTTCGTGCGCTTTCTGTTTCAGGTCGCCTTGCACATGCGAGAGAAAACCGATGATGGACGTTCCTTTCTTCAGTTTGCTCTTCAGTTTTGGAATTAGCGTCAAAGGCTTGGCATTGGCGTTGTTCAGGTCGAAGATGATAAGCGATGGCTTTTCTTCGCCATTGTTTTTCATGTGCTCCGCCAGGTCCTTCTCGGTTTTGACGAACTCGACTTTCACGTTCATCTTGCGGCCCGTATCCTGAATCTTGCTGAGGAAAAACAGGTCCTCCACAAATGCGAAGACGCGCGAGGCGGAGTCTTCGGCGGGAGCAGGCAGCGGCTCCGGATCGACCACCGGGTAGGCCGCCGAAAAACCGGGGCGCCGGGGACGGCCGTTCCCGTTGTCACTCGCACCATTCATGTTGGCGCGGTAGCTGTGATCCATAGGAGCGGTAAAGATACCCTGATGTTCCGGGCGTACGCGACCGGTGGCTGCGCCTCCCGTCCGTCTTTGCGAACGACGCCCACGGCGCCGTTTATGCCTGCCTCCTCCCGAGGAGGAGTGTCCGGGTCCTGCATTCATTGGATTTTCTCTTGTTAAGCTTTTGAAGTTACTTCCCGGCCTGGATCGCAGGCCCGAATTGCTTCGTCTTCCACTCTCGCCCTGTGGCGGTGCGCCTGCGCTGTGGCTTAATGCACACCTACCAAAGGACTACCGAGCCCCACTTCGGCTTTGGATGCTATTCGAGAACGATGTTCAACTTATCTTGGCGCCTGGAGTCGATTGGGCGCATACGGCTGGCTGAGAAGCACAGCCGCTGAGAACACTCTGATGTTACCTAGGAAGCGTCCACTGCGCAAGGGGGGAAACCCCTTACTTTTCCACATTCGATCCATTACGAAAGGTCTCCCTCTTGTAGATTTGTGTGAAGTTCCCCGCTGCAAAACCGATAGAAGAACAGTGAAACCCGGTTCATCAGAAGTGGTCATTAATCCGACCTCGGCATCAGATTCTGCCGCGGCCCCAGAATCGGCCGTCTCTTTTGCACCCGATTCCACCTTAAAAGCCCGCCCCACATCTCTGGCCTCGCCGGGTCAGCGTTTTGTCGCTCGGCAACCAATTCTCGATCGCTCCCAGAAGGCATTCGGATACGAGATTCTGTTCCGCAACGGGATCGAGGATCACTTCAATGGCGACCCGGAATTGGCTTCCCGCTCAACCTTGGATAGTTCGCTTTTGTTCGGACTGAACACTCTTTGCCACAATACCCGCGCCTTTCTGAACTGCACCCGCGAGATCCTGCTTCGCGATCTGATCACGCTGCTTCCCCCCAGTCAGACGGTGGCCGAGATTCTCGAAAGCGTGGAACCCGAAGACCGCGTGATCGCCGCCTGCAAACGGCTGAAAGCGGCAGGGTACCTGATCGCACTGGATGACTTCGTGCCCAACGATTCACGTACCCCATTGTCCGAATTTGCAGATTTCATAAAAGTCGACGTGCGCGTGACACGCCTCGAGGAACGCGTCAAGCTGATGCAGCGTTTCGGTTCCGCAAAGTGCCGGATGCTGGCGGAAAAACTCGAAACGCCCCGCGAGTTCTACGAGGCCCGCAATGCGGGCTTCGACTATTTTCAGGGCTATTTTTTCTGCCGTCCGGAACTGGTCGTGGGTCGCGAGGTTCCGGCCAGCCGTGCCCGTCATCTGCGCCTGCTCGAAATGGTGTCGCGGGCGGAAATCGACCTTCGTGAACTCGAGAAACTGCTCAAACAGGAACCTTCGGTCTGTTACCGGCTCTTGCGTTACCTGAATTCCCCGATCTTCGGCTTTTGCCTCGAAATCAAATCGGTGCGCCATGCCATGGCAATCCTGGGCGAGCGCGAACTCCGGCGCTGGATCCGGCTTATCGTCACCGTCGGGGCCGCAGAACAGGGATGCAGCGAACTGGTGCTCATGGGAATGACCCGCGCCCGCTTTTGTGAACTGCTGTCGACGCGGCTCCGATCGAGCAACGACCTGTTCCTCATGGGGCTGCTCTCGATCATGGACGCGATCCTGCAAGTTGAAATGGAAATGGTATTGGCACAGGTACCGGTGGACCACGAGATCAAAGCAGCGCTGCTCGGTCAGAGTGGCGGGCTTCGTCCTTTGTATCAACTCATGCTGGCACAGGAGTCCGGCGAGTGGGACCAGTCGACCGTACTCGCAAAACAACTCAACCTGACCGACGACGAAGTTGGGGAAACATGGTGGCAGGCCCTGACCTGGGCGCAGGCGGTGACCAGCACGGTCTGAGGTTTTTCATACCCGAGGCTGCGAGAGGGCGGAGAACATGCAAACAGCAAGAACATCCTCCGCGCTCTCCGCGTCTCGGCTGCAGATGCTCTTCCGTATAGCTTATGACTGATAGCTGACGGCTTCCTAAGGCGCTTCGATCAACTCCATTTTGCCGTCACGCCGGCGGTGCAGCACCATCAGCTTGCCCTTGGGATCGCGAAAGACGAATACGTCGCGGTCGCGGAAGTGGGCTTCTTTGATGGCCTCTTCGAGCGTCATGGGACGCAGCGCAACCGAGTCGGCAGAGCGAACCAGATGCACCTCCGTGGTCTTGGCGACCGACGGAAATTTATGAACCGTCACTGACACGGTAGCGCTATCGGCAAGTCCAAGGGCCTGCTCGATGTTTTCTTCGAGAGCGTGCCCATTGAATTTCTTGACAGCCTTGCGCTTCTTGCTCAACCACTTTGTCTTATATTTGAGTGCCTGGCTGTGCAGATGATCGATGGCATCGTTGACCGCCGAAACCATGTCGGTCGCTTGCGCCAGTCCGACGATCGGTCCATTCGGAGGGTTAATCGTGATTTCCGCTTTGTGCCGGTGCTTCTCCACCGCGAGGATCACCTTGGTTTCGAACCGGTCACCCAGAATTTTACGGATTTTATTCAGGCCAGTTTCAACTTCTTTGCGGACGTTGGAAGGAATTTCGTACTGCCTGCCGGTGTACTCCACGTTCATTGAGCCACCTCCACGAGAATAAAAGTCAAAAGTGAAATTGAAGAAGTAAAATCGGCCCGATTTGGGTTCACTTCTTCAATTTGACTTCTTACTTCTGACTTATTTTTTCACTCTTCTCTGGTGCGTACTGGGAATTTTCATGTCTTCCCGGTATTTCGCAACCGTGCGGCGTGTTACATCGATGCCTTGCGATTGCAGGACACGGGTAATCTGTTCGTCGGTCAGCGGACGTGTGGGATCTTCTTCCTCGATCAGTTTCTTGACGCGTCGCTTCAAGATCAGGAGCGAAGTGCCGCCGCCCTCGGGCCCCTGCACACTCTCGGAGAAAAAGTAACGTAACTCGAACACGCCCTGCGGTGTATGCACGTACTTATTGGCCACCGCGCGGCTGACGGTCGAAGGATGCACGCCGATCTCTTCAGCGACCTCCTTGATCATCATCGGCTTCAGGTGATCGATTCCCAGTTCGAGGAAGTCCTGTTGTCGCGCCACAATCGAATAGCACACCTTGGTAATGGTCTGCTTTCGCTGCTCGATGTTCTTGATGAGCTGGATCGCCGACTTGTAACGATCCTTGACGTAATTGCGAGTGTCCTTGTCGTTATCCTCGCGCGTCAGCAGGCGTTTGTAGGCAGGATTCAGACGCAACTGAGGCATGTCTTCGTCGTTCATGATGATCAGCCACTCATCACCATGCTTCACGAACGCCACGTCAGGCTCAATCAGGCGCGCTGGAGTTTTGTTGTACTGCAGACCCGGACGCGGATCGAGCGTGCGGATATAGTCGAGCGCGGCCTGCACGGCTTCGACGGGACGCCCGATGGCGCGCGCGATTTCCTTGAACTGTTTCAGGGTAACGGCATGCAGGTGCTGATCGACGACGGCAATCGCATCGTTTAGAACTTCGTCGGTCGCTCCATTGCCGTTGCGATGCTGCTGCAACTGCTGCTTATGGTAGTGCAACTGCCGGAGCAGGCATTCGCGCAGGTCGCGGCAGGCGATACCGGGCGGATCCAACTGGCGCACAACTTCCAGGGCCTCGTGCAAATCTGAGACGGTGAAGTTCACCGAGAGCGGCGCGCGCGCAGTTGCAGTCGCTGCCCCCGTGCCTGTCGTTCCATTGCTCTTGCCCGCCGGAAGCGCAGCGGCCTCGGGGACCACGCTCGGCATAGAGATTTCGGAAGCGCCCTCCGGGATGACCCCGTGCTGGCCGGTCATCCCATCCGTCGGAGAAGGACTGTCCCGCAGGGTGTCTACCAAAGGTGGGTTGCCCAACGAGGAATTGCGCAGGGAGGCATGATCCACCGCATTACCAGCCAAGGGGTCAATCAACGTGTCGTTTAATAATGCCCGGTCAAACTGCGAATCACCCTGACCCTCATCACTTTCCGCCCTGGAGTCGGACACCTCCATGGGGGAAGCCACCGCTTCCAGACCCAACGCCTCGGCTTGGCCCACGATCTTCGCCTGGGTCTCGGCATCCACTTCGGGCGCGGCCACCGGGGCGACGCCCAGCAACTCATCATCGCTGGCGATCAGATACCCTTCTTCGTTGAGGTTCCCGATAATCAGCTCGGCGGCCTCGTGCACCGGGGGCCGGACCGAGATCGCGCCCAGTTGCCACATCAGGTGGTCCGTCAGATTGCCGGGCTTGGACAGGAAGTTCTCAAACGAAGGCTTCTCGATTTCCTCCATCTCGCCCGAACTGCGATAACCCGGATCGAGATATTCCTGAAAGAACGAGCCGAAGTCGATCTCTTCGAAGGGATCCTTCTTCTCGGTCGCAGTAATTGGATTTTCTTCGGTGGTGGCCTTGGACGCGATACGATCGCGTTCTTCTTCCTGGCGCCCGACGTCATCCAGCATCGGAACGGCGTCTTCCAGTTCCTCAAGGACCGGATTCTCCACCATCTCGGCGTTGATCATGTCCTTGAGCTCGAGCTTGTTGAGCGCGAGGACGGAAACCATTTGCACGAGCCCCGGCGTAAGGATCTGCCGTTGCGACAGCTTGACATTCAGTTTGTGCTGAAGAAGAACCATGATTTAACTAAGAAAACAAACTCAGCATTCCTACGGGCAAGTCAAAAGTCAGAAGTCAGATTGAAGAATTAAAAACCTTTGGAACCAGGATGATGCCGACCACAGACGCCTTTACTTCTTCAATCTGACTTCTTACTTCTGACTTGCCTCTTTCAGCTTCTCATGCCGCGGGCCATATGGGCTCGGCACGAAAGTCCAATCTACTTACGCCTTGGTAACCAAAAAACAGCTCAGAATTCTCATCGCTCCGCTGGCAGTCGACCAGATCTGGGTGCGCAACTGAAAACTGGCGCCCGAACTCACACCAGCGAAAAACTCTCGCCCAGATAAACCCGCCGTACCTCCGGGTCACTTCCCAACTGTTCCGGCGTACCAGAGCGGAAAATCCGGCCTTCATTAATGATGTAGGCGCGATCCGTCACCGAGAGCGTTTCCCTGACATTGTGGTCCGTGATCAGGATTCCAATGCCGCTCGCCCGCAAGTCCGAAATAATTTTTTGCAAGTCCAGAACGGCGATGGGATCGATCCCGGAGAACGGCTCATCGAGCAGGATGAAAGTCGGGTTGATGCAGAGCGACCGGGCGATCTCGACTCGCCGCCGCTCACCGCCCGAGAGGGCATATCCCTTATTCTGCCGGATATGCTCCAGCCCGAGCTGGTCAATCAGCTTCTCCGTCTTCTCTCGGCGCTCATGCCAGGAAATCGGCTGCGCCTCAAGCACGGCCAGAATATTTTCCTCGACTGTCAGTTTTCGAAAAACCGAGGCTTCCTGGGGAAGATAGCTGATGCCATACTGCCGCGCCCGTAAGTACATGGGAACGCTGGTGATATCCTCCTCGTCGTACAAAACCCGGCCGGTGTCGGGAGGCACCAAGCCCACGATCGCATAGAAACTGGTAGTTTTTCCGGCGCCATTGGGCCCTAACAGCCCCACAACTTCACCCTGCAGGACCTGCAGACTTACCCCATTCACCACTCGCCGACCACGGTAGGACTTGCCAATCTCGTCGGTTGACAGCGTATGCATTTATCGTGCCACTTGCGTCCTGGTCACCGACGGGGACGTTATTCTTCCTTCCACGAGCACCCTATCATCGTGTCTGTAGAAAGTCAACGAATCGCCCGTGATCTTGCCGTGTTCGGCATCAAAAATGCTAGGCGGACCGCCCGTCAATACGGACTTGTCATCCGCAGCTGTATAAACTAGTCGGTCCCCAGTCGCTCGCCTGGTCGGTTGGGTGACGACGACCTCATTTTCTGCGACGATTTTCTCGACCTGACCTGAACTTCCAAGGCTGGAGAGACCCGAATTCGGCGCCGCCCCCGTCGACCTCCCGGCCCGGGCTCCTGCCGTTGACTGGCTTCGCGCAACCAGAAATATTGTCATCTGCCGAGCCGTCAGGATGGCATCGGCACCTTTTGCCGTCACGCCGCCATCGAGCAACACTTTCCGCTCCGCATCTGTGTAAGTCAGATGAGCCGAGGTGATGACCACCGGAGTCACCTTCCCGGTCTTATCCACTTGCACCAGTACGGTCTTAACCAGCTGAGTCGGACTATTCTCGGCCACCAGAGACCGGTGGTCCCGGTCGAATTGCAGTCTTGGAGCTTCCACCACGTTGCTGTTCTGCCATAACCTCGCGTTTCCGGTATATGTCGCCACCGCCGAGGAACGATGCGCGGTCATGCTCTGGCTCACGACATGGATCGGGTCGGACGAGGCGAGCATGCCGCCATCCGGCTGCGCTTTCAGATCGGAGTATGTGCTCTTGACGTTGCCTTCGGCAACCGCGTCCCCAGTCGTGCGGTTAAACCGAATCGTCTGCGCCGTCGTCGTCAGCCCTCCGTCCACGACTCGCGGAGATCCCGACAGCACCAGCATCTGATCCTCATCCGTATAGGTGCCCCGCTCTGCCCAAGCCTTTTGTGGTCCGCTGACATAGGTGAGTCCGCCTGCCTGTGTGATGGTCGAGATGCCGCCCTGGGGAAGGAATACAGCATCGAGCATGGGACTGGTCGAAACCCGGTCAATCTGTCCGGGCGCGCTGCCGACGATCTTGGCATTCGATTCCCCGTGAAGAACGGAGATGCGATTCGTGTCCGTGAACTTCGCGGTAAAGCGATCCGCGGTCACCACTGTCATCTGTTTTGTATCCGGCTGCGAGATCACAATCCGGGGCGGTCCGCTGGTCTCGGCAAGTTCGAGTTGATGCCCACCCTTGACAATGAAGTCCATTACCGGGGCGGTCATCTCGACATCCTGCCCGGAGCCTGGCGTGGTCGCGCCGCTCATACGTTGTCTTTTCTGCGCCAGCCGGACGCCTTCCGCGGCGTGCACCGTCTCGAGTATCTCGTCGCGGCCAAAGTTCAAGGTGACCTGTCCTGCGCTCCCCTCGGAGGGCTGTTCACCTTGTGTTGTTAACTGCACGTTTCCAGTCAGCACGGCCATAGTTAGTTGATTCCGCGTGCCCGTCAGCGTCAGGTCCGCACGATCGGCGCGCGCGTGAGCCTCGGACTTACCGTGTAACTCGGACCGCACATCCCCCTCGGCGAGAATGCGCTCGACGGTGTTGTCCCCGCGCAGAAAAAACGTGGCATGTTCGGAACGCACCTGCTCTCCGGGGCGAAACATGTGGGCGTGGGTGAGCACGACCAAACGGGGCGCTTTGGTGATCACGCCATAATCGGCGCTGAGCCGCGCTGGCCTATGGCCGTCCACGTTTACCTCGACCGCCGAGCGCAAAGTCATCGTGCCCGTGCTCGATACGTACTCCACACCGATGGCCGAGCCTTGGGCTTGCGGCGTTTCAAACACTACTTTCCCGCTCGCTGAAGCGTCGCCCGTGTTTTTGTTGAATACCAGGCCATTGGTCTCCACATGAATCGGGTTTCTGATTTCCGGGGGAGCTGACTGGTCGGACTTTTTTAATCCTTCGGGATTGGCTTCCAGATCGATCAGCACCTTGCCCTTCGCGGTGACGCTGCCCGAGGTGGGGTCGAATTCGAAATCATCCCCGGTGATACGATCAAAGCGGCTGGAATCCTTGCCGTAGACGATGATCTTGACGTTATGCAGTTCCGCCCGGCCTCCCTCCTTGAACTGCACCGCCTTGGAGGCGCTGACCGTGAACTGGGTGCGCCCTTGCACCGACTTCGAGATGGAAAAGCCTTCCGCGGTCTGCTGGATGTCGAGGCCAAGCTGCGCGGGGATTTCGCGCACCACTCCGCGGACACGCCAGCGCGCGTAGAAATACATCCCGGCCACGATCGCAATCATCAGGATCGCCGCACCCGCAAACCAGCGGCGCAGCCGGGTGATGGGAAGGGTCATTGCTTAAGTCTAAAGGAAAGAGCGGAGTGAAGACGTGAAAGCCAAGTCAAAAGTAAGAAGTCAAAATGAAGAAGTAAAAATCCGACTGTTGAGCTCCCAAAAAATTGCGCAACGATATTAGGTTTACTTCTTCAACCTGAGCTCTTACTTTTGACTTCAATCGCAATCAGTTCCGCCATACCAGCGTTCCCGCCAGCAGGTCGTGCAATCCCTGCTTGCGTTCGGTGAGGCCAACCATAATGAAACCGATGCAGAGGATCATTCCCGACAGGATCTTGGCGAAGTGCCTCCCGGTCGCGCGCGCAAACGAGATGCGGTTGCCATAAAGATCGGTAACCTTCATGCCGAAGATCATCTTGCCGAGCGTCGCCTGGTAGGACGAGCTTTCCATGAGGGCCTCATAGAGCCACGGGCTGAAAAGTAACAGGATTTTAAGGCCGGGGAAAAGGACAAGTGCGTGGGGAAAGCCACCCAACATTCCTGCTGCGGACCCGAACCCAGCGAAAATCATGAGCGTGGGAATTAGAACTAGCGAAAGAATAGTCCAGTCTACAAACCACGCCACCAATCGGATCCAAAAACCACCATAGCGAACCCCCGTCGGCGCAACCGAAGGAATTCCGCCGACTGGATGGAGAGAGGCGGGCGACGGAGGGGCTTGGTCAGCCGCAACCGGTCCCATGGAGGCGCCACAGCGGCCGCAGAACTGAGCGCTGGCCGCGTTTGAGGCCCCGCATTTATTGCAGAATAAAGTTCCATCCATGGCGGGCAATATAAGCGTTTCTCCAACGCCTGTAAAGGTCTGTTCCACAACTCGGAAGAGAGTAAATCGCTAGCCGGTCCGTCTCAGATCGCGCAGCGTCAACTCCAGTCCTCCAAATTCGGGGTGGTCGTTCATTCCGAGCGTATAGGCGATGTCGAGGCGGTCGCCAGCAAGTAACTGCAACTCGTCGCAGGATTCTTTCAATCCCCAGCCCATCGCCTTGAACGCAATGTTACTCCGCCAGGAATGCGGGCTAGACTGTATCGTTGGCGCTTGTGTCGTGCCGGGGCTCCGCTCTGTCTCTACACGTGCCACAGCCGGTGCCACCCGCATCCGCACATGCTTGTCTTTCACCGCCTGCGGAGGCCCCATCAGACGAACTGCTCTTGCAGTAAAAATCGGTTCGGAATTCTCCATCCCAAAGGGTTCGAGCAGACACAATGCGCGCTGCAACTCCGGCGTGACCTCATCTAGCGGCAACTCTCGGTCAACCCCAAGCTGCGGCTCGAAATCGGCCAGCGTCAGCCGGGCGCGAGCATAAGTGTCGAGTCGCTCGCGCAACTTCTGCACATTATTGCTAGGAAGCGCAAAGCCGACTGCGTGCGCATGTCCACCATAACGCGAAAACAGATCGTGGCACGATTCCAGCGCGTTCAGCAGATGAAACGCCGGAATCGACCGTCCCGACCCGTGCGCCTCTTCGCCTTCGCGTGAGATGACGAGCGTGGGGCGAGCGTAACGTTCCACGATGCGCGACGCCGTAATGCCGATCACGCCGCGATGCCATGCCTCGCCGTCGATGACTACGCAGTAAGCCTCATGGAGCGCGGGTTCGTCCACGAGCCGGCGCTCGATGCTGTCCAAGATGCGGCGCTCTTCTTCCTGGCGCTCCGCATTGAGCTGGTCGAGGCGTCCGGCAATCTCCCGGGCGCGTCCCATATCTTTCACGCTGAACAGGTCGACCACGTCGCGCGCCACATCCATGCGCCCGGCTGCATTCAGGCGCGGGGCCACGCGGAAGGCGACCTCGGTCGATGTCAGTTCGCGCCCATCGCCGAGCTTGGCGACTTCGAGCAAGGCCTTCAGTCCCGCGTTCACAGGAGAACGCAGGCCTTCCAATCCCAGCTTGGCAAACACGCGATTCTCGCCGAGGAGCGGCACCGCATCTGCGATCGTCGCAATCGCCACCACCTTCATAAACGACATCAGGAGCTTTGACTGGTCCTTCGCGTCCAGCCGGCGCTGCATCAGTCCCTGCGCCAGTTTGAAAGCTACGCCCGCCCCGCAAAGATATTTGCAGGGATAGTCGCACCCGGCCTGATTAGGGTTCACGACCGCGAGCGCTTCCGGAACTCCATCCAGTCCGGGGAGATGATGATCGGTGACGATCAGGTCGACACCGGTGCGGCGCGCGGTTTCAGCGGCCGCAAACGCTCGAATGCCGGTGTCAACGCTGATGATCAGCCGAACGCCGTCGGCTGCGGCGCGCTCGATCACTTCGTCGCGCATGCCAAAGCCCTCCCGAATGCGGTGCGGCACGTGAAAGTCGGCCGTGCCGCCACTCAGTTCGATGGCTGTTTTCAGAATGACGATTGCGGTTGTGCCGTCGACGTCGTAGTCCCCATAGATCAGCACTTTCTCTTTGCGTTCAACCGCCGCCTCCAGGCGATCGAGCGCCAGTTTCATGCCCGACATCTGCAATGGGTCATGCAGGTGGTCAAGCGAAGGCGCGAGAAAGCGTGCCGCGACTTCAGGATCAGGGATGCCGCGCCGGAGCAGAAGATCGGCAAGCACCGGAAGAGAATTTGCAGGGACATTCAACTTCAAATCCCCCAGTGCCAATGCCAGCCGCCGAGTCTTCTCACCATCGACCGGGTTGGAGGTCCAGCGCATAAGTAGTTTTCGTGAACGAATCAGATTAGCAGCTTATATAAGACAGTCTTGGGAGTGGGAGCCCCAACAAGCGCTGCCAGTGCAAGTGGTAGTCCGGTCCATTGTTGAACGTTGGCTCGGGCCGTCCTCCGTCCAGCGAAGGCTCAAAACCCGGAGTCACTAAAGAAATGCATCGAGATTGCCGATTTAAATCTTTGGCGTCGATATGGCTAGCTCCCCTTCCAAAGCGCTGCTGCCGATGCACCCCGCGTGGAAACCGGACACGCTTCCTCCGTTTCCCGCGGTTGCGCTCAAAGCACTGAACCTGATGGCGGGGACGGAAACGTCTTTGCTTGAGTTATGTAATCTGATCCGCACCGACGCCGCGTTTTCGACAGCTATTCTCCAGATCGCTAATTCCCCGCTGGTCGCCTTCTCCAAGAACATCACGAGTGTTCTGCAGGCTTCGATGCTGCTGGGTTTTCAGCGTTTGCGGAGCGTGGTCATCACCGTGGGCTTGAAGTCGTATCTGCGGCAGTCTTTCAGTCCGCTGCTGCAAGCGTGCTGGCGCCACAGTGTCGCGACCGCCATCATTGCCGAGCGAGCGGCCAGCCGCAGCGGGTTCGACCGCGACTTTGCTTACACGGCCGGCATCATGCACGATATTGGACGTGTGGCTATGGCAACCGCTCTGCCGGAAGCGTACGCGCGTGTCCTGGAAAAGGGTGCCGACCAACCACGTGACCTTCTTCATTCAGAGTGGGAATTTTGCGGAATCGATCATTGCCAGGCAGGACGTGCGCTGGTAGTAGCCTGGAACATTCCAGAAGCTTTTCTGGATGTCACTCTCTCTCACCACGACCAGCCCGCCGCCGGCCGGAGCATAGCTTCCATCCTGCCCCAAAGTTGCCTGCTCGCAGATTCCATCGGCTTTGGAGTGACGCAGTATCGGGCGCCGCAGAGCTACAAGGATACGACCGCACAGTTTCCAGAAGCGGCACGCAGTTCGTTCCCCGAAGAACCGAATGAACTCGTCTCAGAAATCGGTGACGAAATCACCGTGATCGAGACGGCGTAGAAGCTAGCCGAAAACCTTCTTCGCCCAGGATTTTGGCGCGAGGCTCGTACGCCGCGCTAGCGCCTCAACTTCCGCAATCTACGGCTCTTCGTCCTGACCAGTCTCATCGATCATGAAGCCGCCGGAATCATCCGCGAGTTCGCGCAGATGCTGGTAGTGCTCGTACCATTCGGTTCCAGCCTCATAGACAAACATGCATCCCTGGTAGGCCCAGCCCAGTTGCACGAAGCCGGTTTTGCCTACGTAGGTTTTCAACCACCGGCCTTCCTCAAGGTCCTCTTCGCTGGAGTAATCACCGTCGGCCAGTCGCTGCGTCAAACGTTCGTACTCTTCCCGATCCAGCACCCACGCGTGCATCGTCAGAAATGCCGCGCTGGTGGATTTGGCTAGCTCCACAAAATCCTTCCAGCCATCCGGATTCTGGCCCGAGTCCCACAGCACGCTGGGAACTTCTTCGCACTCGACATAGCCAAAGAAGCGCCGCATGCCCAAGCCTTCAATGAAGGCGGTCATATCGTCTTTCATGCCGGTTAGATCGTCTGGGTGCGGAGACATGCAGTGTGACTATTGTACGGCTTCCCTGAGTCAGTCGCCAACGCCTTGCGAGCCAAGAGTCAGGAGCAAGCCACAGTTTCTGCGAAACTCGCGGCTCGCAACTCGTGGCTCAGAACTCGGCTGTGTTAAACTTTCCCTTCACTAACAGTCTTTCACCATGCTCTTTTCCAAAGAATATGTGAGCTATCTGGCTCGCGAAGTTTCCAAAAAACTGGTTGCGAGCGGTCTCATCGAGACGAAGACTTCCTCCGCCTTGACAGAGAAAGTCCATGCTTCGCTGCTGGAAGAGCTCGCGCTCGAAGACCGCATCAATGACGAGGTACGCGTCATCCTCGAAGCCTATTCCGAGGAAATGCAAAAGAGTGGCGCCAACTATCAGGAAATGTTTCGCAAGGTGAAGACCGAACTCGTGAAGAAATATAAGGCTGTGCTTTAGCCCGTTCTCCGAAGGAATACGCCACTGTGCGCTTGAGCCGTGACAAAGTCAATAAACTGGCCCACACCGTAACCGACGCGGTCGCGGACATGGACGACGTCGAGTTCATCGAAGACCGCAACACCATTCGCCTCGAAGTCCGCAAGATTCTCGAAGAACTCTTCATGCAGGAAGCGCGCATCGACCAGGCCGCCCGCCAGAAAATCGAAAGCCAGCGCCGTACCATTATCGAAGGATCCGAGGAGTGGACCATCCTCTACCGCAAGTACTACAACGAAGAAGTGAAGAAGCTGGGAATCTAGGTGCTCGGCTTCATCCCTTCGGATTCACGCTTCAACTCCCAGAGCCTACTTTTCCATTTCCAATTCCGGCATGCTCAGCACGTCATCCTGATCCTTCCCTGAGCGCGTGATTCCCGACGCTTTCAGTTCCCTCGCCACCGGTTGTACATCCTGCAGAATGCGGACCAGGGTTTGGCCGACGGCTTCCTTGTCGCTATTCTCGGCCCCATGGCGCTGCATCAGAGACTCAACGAGAGTTTTGGCCCGCGGATACACGACAATCTTGACGTCGTCGCTTTCCGGAATGTTCGCCGCTTTCTTGGCCAGTTTCAGCGCTGTATCGTAGCCGCCAAGTTCGTCCACCAAGCCAAGGTTCTTGGCATCCTGGCCAGACCAGATTCGACCCTTCGCAATCTCCAGAACTTTTTCCTTCGGGAGCTTGCGCCCTTCGGCGACCTTGCCGGTGAAGTCCACATAGACGCGGTCAAGCCACGCCTGGAATCTTCCCCATTCAGCGGGCGTATAATCCTGCGTGCCCGTGAAGATGGTGGCATTTTCGCCGTCGTGAACTTCATCCCATGAGAGTCCAACTTTGTCCCACAAGCCCGAGGTGAGCATCTTTCCGCCCAGC
The DNA here is from genome assembly GCA_049521375.1 of Terriglobales bacterium. Lineage (GTDB taxonomy): Bacteria > Acidobacteriota > Terriglobia > Terriglobales > Acidobacteriaceae > Acidiflorens. Next base: position 3,767 of record JBEKOW010000031.1, on the reverse strand, counting down.
ACACCGATCGATGCCGTAATCGTGCCCGGCTCCGCGACAATCTTATCCGCCGCCATCGCGACAAAATACCCGCCCGATCCAGCCAGATTTCCCATCGAAACAATCACCGGTTTGCCCGCTTGTCGCGCTCGCACGACTTCCCGCCAGATCGTATCCGAGGCGACGTACGATCCTCCCGGGCTGTCTACCCGAAACAAAATCGCCTTCACGTCGGAGTCGTCCGCCGCGGCCCGAATCGCGCCCGCAACCGTCTCCGAACCCATCGTCTGGCTGCCCTGCACCGGATCGAAATCGCTCTTGCCACGCGTCACGCCGCCGACGCCAAATACGAGCGCGACCTTCTTCCCCGAATCATGCGGACGCCCCGCGCGCTCCAAATACTTGTCGAGATACAGCAGTTCCGCGCCGCTGCCTGCCTGGCTCTTGACCTTGCCATAAACCTCGTCGCGATAGGCGACCGCATCGACCAGCTTAGCGTCTACCGCCTCTTTGCCGAGGTATGGACCCGCATCCACAATCGACTGAAATTTGTCGGGAGCGATTCCGCGCGCCTGGCAGATTCCGTCCTTCATCTGGCCGAACCAGGAGTTCATAATCGCGGTCATCGCTTCCTTGTACGGACCGGTGTACTTGGTGTCGGTGTAAAAGTTGAGCGCATTCTTGTATTCGTAACGGTGATCGCCGTGGAAACTCATCCCCAGCTTGCTGAGCGTGCCTTTAATGAAAGGCGACTCCATGATGATGCCGGTCAGCCCGACGTCGCCGGAGGGCTGAAGATAAATGTGATCGAAGGCAGTCGCCAGGTAATAAGCGCCATTGCCCGGGCCGAATTCGCCAAATGTCTCCGCATAGGCGACCGCGAATTTCTTGTGCGCGCGGAATCTCTGCACGGCATCGCGGATCTCCTGCACCTGGGCCATGCTGATCGAGGCCGCACCGATGCGCGCAATCATGCCGGCCACGCGATCGTCATTCGCGCCTTGATCAATCGCGTCCACCACGTCGCGCAGCGTCTGCCGGTCGTTCATCGTAAAACGCGCGGCGGGAGTGTCCGGTATGTCCTCCGGAAATGACTGTTCAAAGTTGGCTTCAAGAATCGTCTTGGAGGGAACCTTGCCTTTCGACCCAATAGCAACGGCGATCGCGATCACCATTCCAATCAGCGCGAGAGCACCCAGGATGGCCAGGAAACGCACGATGAACTTGGACACAATTTGCTCCTTTCATGCGAAAAGAGCAGTGTATCCGATTCTTCGCTTGCGACGCGGAGCAGTGGTCGGCAGTGTCAAACCCCAGAATTTCGCGGAACAATTTATTTGAGTGTTTAAGAGGACGCGGCTTTACCAGTCTGCTCGAAAAATCGGAACAAGGAGTTGTTTGATGAGCAACGCTTAGTGATGACCGCGAGCGGTGGTGATGGCGCCCTCGGACGCCGAAGTTACAAGGGCGGCGTATTTTGCGAACACCCCGGTCTTGTAATGCGGGGCGGGAGGTTTCCATTCCGCCATCCGTCGAGCGATTTCCGCGTCGGAGATTTCCAGTTCCAGCTTGCGGCTCTTGGTGTCGATCGTGATCTTGTCGCCTTCGCGAATCGCCGCGATGGGGCCTCCCAGCGCCGCTTCCGGAGCTACATGCCCGACCATCAGGCCGCGGGTGGCGCCGCTGAAGCGTCCATCTGTGAGCAGCGCGACGTTTTCGCCAAGACCCTCGCCGACAATCGCCGCGGTCACGCTCAGCATCTCCCTCATGCCGGGGCCGCCTTTGGGGCCTTCATAGCGGATGACGACGACGTCTCCGGCTTTGATTTGCTTGGCGGTCACGGCGTGCATCGCGGCTTCTTCGGAGTCGAAGACGCGCGCCGGACCGGTGTGCGAGGCGCGTTCGTGGCCGCTCATCTTTACTACCCCGCCGCCCGGAGCGAGGTTGCCTTTGAGGATCACGAGTCCGCCGGTCGCTTTCAGCGGCTTGCTCAAAGGCGCGATCACAGTTTGGCCCGGTGTTTCTTTCGCTTTGCTGGCTTCTTCGGCGAAGGTGCGACCGGTGACGGTCAGCGCGGAGCCATCGACAAGTTTGCCTTCGAGGAGACGCTTGGCGATGAGTTGGATTCCACCCGCCGCGTCAACATCGGCGGCGACATATTTTCCGGCAGGTTTCAGATCGGCGAGCAACGGAGTGCGCTCGCTGACGCGCTGGAAATCGTCGATGTCGAGGGGCAGGCCCATCTCACGCGATATCGCCAGCAGGTGGAGCACGGCATTAGTCGAGCCGCCGGTCGTGGCCACTCCCGCAATCGCGTTCTCGAAGGCCGCGTGCGTCAGAATGTCGTGGGGATGAATGCCGCGCTTCAGAAGATTCATGACTACTTCGCCGCAGCGGAAAGCAACTTCATCCTTGCGCGGATCCATCGCCGGAATGCTGTTAAATCCCATCGGAGACAGTCCGATCAGCTCCATCACGGTGGACATCGTGTTTGCGGTATATTGCCCGCCGCACGCGCCCGCTCCCGGACAAGCCACATTTTCGAGCGCCAGCAGATCGGCGTCGCTCATCTTACCGGCCGCGTTCGCACCGACCGCCTCAAAGACATCCTGAATCGTGACATCCTTCCCGCCGAACTTGCCGGCGGCGATGGTGCCTCCGTAGAGAACGAGCCCCGGCAGATCCATGCGCGCCAAAGCCATGGCGGCGGCAGGAATCGTCTTGTCACAGCCAACGATGCACACAGCGGCGTCGTGTTGAACTCCATCGGAGTGCCGCCGGCGGCGCGAATGCCTTCCTTCACCTTGGCGGAAAGACGCCGCAGGTGGAAATTGCAGGGCATGGTTTCGATCCAGGTGTTGGCCACGGCGATCAGGGGCTTGGCGAGGTCGGCGTCGGTAAAGCCGATGGCCTTGTACATGGCGCGCGCGGGAGCCTGATCGCGTCCATCGGTGATGAAGCGGCTGCGATGTTTGAGGTCCATGGAGGAGTTCCTAGTTCTCGGTTCTCAGTTGTCAGTTCTCAGAGAGAACCGATCGCGATCATTCTACGACCTGCGCAAAGACTTAGTCGGAAATACGAGATGGCTCTAGCTGCTTCCGGCAGTATCGGAAGAAACGAGTCAGGACGAATCCAGCGACATCGCGCGAGGTCCGCGCCGAGATTTAACTACCACCGACTCTGGCGGATGCGGAATGCCGAGATGGGCATGCTCCCAGAGTTCTTTGATGGGCGCGCCCGGACGCACCTCGACCACATCCACGATCGCTCGCCAGTCGCGGCACAACTGGCCCAGTTGCTTCGCATTGATATCCATCAGCAGGGTTACCCGGTGCGCGTTCTCGGAGGGTTCGGCCTGCACGAAGGGCAGTTCGATTCCGCGCCGGGCAACGGCGTTCAGAATCCGCATCAAGGTTCCCTGCGTATTGCGATAGCGAATCTGGAAGATATGCATCGGGTTCTCCATTAAGGTGTTTGTGCCCAGCTAATTCATTCTTTTTCAAAAACCATTTCCGAAAGCGACGATCCCGCGGGCACCATCGGATAAACATTAGCCTCGGGATGGCATTCGAACACCAGTAACTCAGGCCGCGTCGACCGGAAGAAGCGAGTCAGCCGGCGCGCCACATTTTCGCTCTGGCCCGGATCGAGAAACTCTTCTTCCTTGATCATTGAGGCCGCAATCTTGTAGGCCTTGGCAATCTCGACAAAATCCGGGTTGTCGCTCAGATCGGTCTCGGCGTAGTTGCAGGAGAAGAAAAGCTCCTGCCACTGCCGCACCATGCCCA
>JBEKOW010000030.1:0-24637 GCA_049521375.1 Terriglobales bacterium | reverse complement strand
AAAAATATCGTCCGGCAGAATCAGCAGGCTGCGGCCCGGTCGATGCAGCCCGAGTCCGCGCTGAATTCCCGCCTTCACTCGCTTGATCATCGCCGCGTCCCCGCCCGGTCTTCTTCCATCTCCGCATGCGCCAGGTTCGAAGAGCCCAATTCGTAGCCGATCTCGCGCATCAGGCTGCCCCACGCCCCTTCAATCTCCGCCACGCTCGCTTCCGGCAATTCCGCTTTCCACCCGCCCGCCTTCGCGGAACGCACAAACGGTTTGTCCTGCCGGGTCTGCTTGGTCGAGGACCACAGGTGGCCCTGCTTCTTTTCCAAAGCCCGCATCCGGTCCGCTGAACTTCGCTCGATGGCAAACGCCAGCCGCTCCGCATCGGCCGGAACATCCATGAAGCGCGCGATCCGCTCCATCTCTTCCATCGGCTGCGCCAGCAGCGCCTCGTAGGTCACCAGCAAAAAACGCGAATCGCCCCGCCGCGCGTAAAACCAGGTCGAAACGTTTTCCCCCCACGTCCCATCGCCGCGCACAAAGCGCGAAACAAAATCGGCAATCGGAAAATCCTCGGCGATCGCCCGCCGCTTGATATCGAAATAGTATTCCGAAAGGGCCACGTCCCGCGGATCGCGCACGATATACAGAACCTTCGGGTACCGGGGATCGAAATATTGATGGCTCTTGAGGATGCGCGGCCGCGCGGCCCGGTCCAGATCCCGCTTCATCGTCCCCTCGATATCGGGCAGCAGATCGTTGATATTCGAGAAATCGGGATTCCGTTCCGGGTACACCAGGTTCGCCACCAGAAAACGCGTCCACGTGTTACCCGACTTCGGATAGGAAACCAGAAACAGATCGTCGGGAAAAATTCCTACCCGCCGCCCGGGAGGATACATCCCGATGAAATATTTCCCGCCGGCGATCAAACGCTTGATCATCTTACCTACCTTGCCTTTTCCACCCTTGCTAGTCCCAAACCCCGCAAGTCGAACTCGCTACTCATTCCGCGTTTTTCGCCGCCGTCCAATAGGACATCAGCTTCGCGGTGACCTGCGGCGCCACGCTCAAACCAAACACCACCAAACCCAGCGACGAACGGTGGAAACGCCGGTTTGCCTCGGAAATCAGCTTCCGAGCATCCGCAAAATTTCCTTCCTGAGCCTTGCGCTTTCCCTCTTCCAGCAGATACCGCGCCTTGATTTCCGCCGCCCGCGACTCGACCACGGCGCGATCCGTTGCCGACAGCGGCAACGTGTTCCTGAATTTCTCCAGGATGCTCCAGTACGCCTCTACCATTTTGACTCGCGACAGGCTCAGCGAACCGGGACGGTCGGCGAAAATCGTGCCCCCCAGCTCGGGGCTGTACCCGATCTTTGCGCCGCAAAAAGCCGTTCGGACCCACATGTCATAGTCGTCGCAGCGTGGCAACTTTTCATCAAACAGGCCCGCTCGTTCGAGCGCCGCCTTGCGCGCCACCACCGTCGAAATCGGAATCTGGCAGCGTTCCTCCACCAGCGCGGCAAACGTGGCCTCGCCAGCGGAAGGATTTTTATCCGTAAATTTCCGTTGCTGCCCGCCATCCAGCAGCATCAGCCCGTCGCTATAGGTCAGGTCGAGCGCAGGATCGTCGGCAAACAGCTTCATCTGCGTGCCCAGATGATTGGGATACCACGTGTCATCGCTGTCGAGAAACGCGACGAATCCGCCCCGCGCCTGCCGGATCGCGTTATTCCGCGCTCCCGCGGCCCGCTTGTTCTCCTGCTTGATGTAGACAATCCGGTCCAGGTACGGCGCCAGCACTTTTTCCAGCTCCGGAGTATCCGGAGAGCCGTCATTGACCACGATCGTCTCGAAATTCGTATAGGTCTGCGCAAACACCGTGTCCAGGCAGTTCGCGATCAGATGGGCCGTCTTGTAGGCCGGAATAATCACGCTCACCGCCGGCGTCGCCACCACCCGCGCCCCGCGCACGGTCGCCTGCCGCTCTGTCAGTAGATCGGTAGCCATAAATTTGTAGCCGCGACGCGAAAGCTCCGCCTCACGCGCTGTGGAACACTGCCTCTCTCTCCCCGGCGACAATGTTGTTGACCGCTTCCACGCCCATCATCACCGAGTGATCCATGTTTCCAATCTCGTACCGCCACGCGCCAAATCGCCCGCGCGAGTAAATTCCCTTTTCCAGCAACGCCGGCTGCAGCACCTCGAGCGCGCGATCGCGGCCCAGTGTGGGGATCGGATAGGAATACCCGACTATCCGATGATAGCGCGAGATGACCTGGCTACGGTCCGATTCATCCAACATTTTTGCCCGGATTAACCCGGTCGTAACCTGGTCCAAAACCCTCTCCGGATCGGGCTTTTCGCCCACCCGGAACGACATTTCGCACATCAGCGAACTGTACTTCTCCGTATCCCCGTTCGGGACGTTGTTGGGTGAATAGTGCGAAAAATAAGTTGCCCGGTAGCAGGGCATGTCCGCATCGGTGAAATAAATCCAGCACCGCCCCGTCTCGATCTTTTTCTTCAGGCCCAGCCCAACCACCAGCAGGTTGTTATGCACCAGCCCGGTCGCGGCCTCCTGCAACTTGCCGTCCGCCGGCTTCATCATCCCGACCAGCAGGTCCAGAGGCGCGGTCGAAATCAGCACGTCGTAGTCGTCGCCCGTGCCGTCCGCAAACGAAATGCGGCGCCGCACCGGATCGATTTCCGCCAGTTTTTTCCCGGTTTTCACCTTCTCCGGAAAGTGCTTGGCGATCCGCCGGTAGATCTCTCCCGTCCCGCCGTGCAGCGGAAACTTGAATTTGTTATTCGGACCCCAGCTCACATCGTCGCGCTCGTACAGCACGTTCTCCAGCAGCCGCTTGAAGTCCATGACCGCGACCCGGTCCGCAATCCACGATTTCGACATCTGCTCGAGCGGAGTTGTCCACACTTTGGAGTTGTAGGGAAACATAAAAGCTTCCGCCACACCTTCCCCCATCGTCGCCAGAATCCAGTCGCGAAAATTCCCCGCCTCGCGCCCGCCCCCGTTCGCCGCCGCTTTTGCCGCCCCCACCAGGCAACTCACCTGCACATCTTTCGGCAGGTAGCGCAGGTTGCTCTGGAACGGATACGGCACCCAGTGCTCTCCCTTGACGATCCAGCTCTCGCGGATGCGCTCGTGCTGCTCTTTGCCCAGCACCTTGTCGATCAGATTGTCGAAGTACTTGTAGTGCGAGAAGATAACGTGCCCACCCTCATCCCACACAAACCCGTTCTTGTCGACGTGCGAGGTGGCGTGCCCGCCCACATCGTCCGACTTCTCGTACATCACCCAGTTGTCATAGCCCAGCTCGTGCAAACGGTAGCCCGCGCCCAGCCCGGTCGGCCCTGCTCCGATGATGGCGATCTTCTTATGACTCATTCGTGCAACTCATGATTTGGATTGGAGGATAGTTCCGGCCGCGAGGTAACCGGCAATTGACCAACAGCCCATGAAAATCCCTGACTTGGCCCCGAGGACACGTCCGCCATCACCTCAATACTACAATCTCTTATCTCTATGACAATTTTGGGGGTGAACAGCGGATTGCACCAGTCCCTTTGTGGGCGGTGATGTTCCCTAAGTAACCAGCATTGCCGCCCCCGGCGCTACAATTATTTCCGCCCATGGACAACAAAGCCATCGCCGGAATTCTCTACGAAACCGCCGACCTGCTTGAAATCGACGGCCAGGATTCCTTCCGCGTCCGCTCCTACCGCAATGCCGCCGAGGCCATCGAGGCCCTCCCCCATCAGATCTCCAACCTGATCGAGGACCCCAAAAAGATTCTCGCCATCCCCGGCATCGGCAAGGGCATGCTCGCCAACCTCCAACACCTTTTTCAGGAGGGAAACGTCGAAATCCACTCCGAGCTGCTGAAAAAATACCGCCCCTCCATGCTCGAACTCCTCAAAATTCAGGGCCTCGGCCCCAAAACCATCGCCCTCATCTGGAGCGCCTACCAGGTCAGCGACCTCGACGGCGTCGAAAAGCTCGCCCGCGAAGGCAAGATCCGCGAACTCCCCCGCCTGGGCGAAAAGCACGAGCAGAAGCTCCTGAAGGCCATCGAAGACTACCGCCGCATCGGCGGACGCTTCCTCATCGATACCGCCGAGCAGCTTGCCACCAAACTCGTTGCCCATCTTCTCGAAGCGCCCGGCGTAGAAAAAGTCACTCCCGCCGGCTCCCTCCGCCGCGGCCGCGAGACCGTTGGCGACCTCGACATTCTCGTCACCGGAAAAGGCTGCTGCGCCGACGAATCCCGCGAGACGATCGCCCAGCATCTCCTCCGCTTCCCCGGCCTCATGGAGATCATCGCCAAAGGTGAAAACAAGGTTAGCTTCCGCCAGCGCAACGGCATGCAGGTCGATGTCCGCCTGCTCCCGCCCGAATCCTTCGGCGCCGCCATGCAGTACTTCACCGGCTCCAAAGCCCACAACGTCGCCCTCCGCCAGCGCGCCCTGAAGATGGGCTACACGTTAAGCGAGTACAGCCTCGCCACCCTCGAGGACGAAAAGCCCGTCGCCGGACGCAGCGAAGAAGAAATCTACGCCAGGCTGAAGCTCGACTTCATCCCTCCCGAGCTTCGTGAAAATCTCGGCGAACTCGAAGCCGCCGCCAAACACGAACTGCCACAATTGCTCGAACTCTCAGACATCCGCGGCGACGTCCACATGCACACCATCGAAACCGATGGCCGCAATACCATCGAAGAGATGGCCGAAGCCGCCCGCGCCCGCGGCTATCAATACATGGCCATCACCGATCACTCGAAAAATCTCGCCTTCGCCAACGGCTTGACCGACGAACGCGCGCTTCAGCATATTGAGCGCATCCGCGCCGCCGACAAAAAGTTTTCCGCTGACAAGAAGAAGCCTCTCCGCATCTTCGCCGGCATCGAAGTCGATATCCTCGCCGACGGCACCCTCGACCTCTCCGACTCCGTCCTCGAACAAATGGATATCGTCATCGCCAGCGTCCATTCCCACTTCAATCAGGACCGCGCCACCATGACGGAGCGTCTGCTGGAGGCGATCTCGAATCCGAATACTTCCCTCCTCGGCCATCCCACCGGACGCCAGTTGCTGCGCCGCGATGCCTACCCGTTCGATGTCGATGCCGTCCTCGCCTCCGCCGCCCGGCACAAAGTCGCCATGGAGCTGAACTCCTATCCCGACCGCCTCGACCTCTCCGACGTTCACCTCCGCATGGCCAAACAGCACGGCGTGAAAATCGTGGTCAACACCGATTCCCACCACACCTCGCATCTGGAGAAGATTCGCTACGGGGTTAAACAAGCTCGCCGAGCCTGGCTGACCAAAGGAGATGTCCTGAACACGTTACCCGCCTCAGATTTCGCGAAAGCAATGAAGCACAAATGGTGACGCCGGGCGGCGCAGGACGCCCATTGTCCCTCAAACCCGGCTTCCCGCCTAGCTCCCAGTAGTAACCTTGACACCAGATGCCACGCCGCTCTTAACTGTTACCAGAGGGATGAAAAGAAGTCCCAATGTGGCAGATCAAGCCCCAACGGGCGCAGAATGTTACAATCTTTTGCACACTCTCGATCAGCACCTGACAAAAATCAGCGGTTTTTTGCACTTTCAACGTCTTGCACTGAGATTTCCCGTGCCATGGTGATTTGGATGGCTCGATTGCAGTTACACTGACTTCACATTACTGTCGTACAAATTAACAGAAGACTCCGCCTTCAGGATCAATCCTCGCCAAACCCCCAGCGAGAATTCGGGGCGTGTCGAGGAGCTTACATTGACTCACAGCGATACAAAAATCACGGAAAAACTGGGTGTGCATTCCGGGAGGATCAACGACTTGACCGCTTCGAACAGCCATCTTATCGCCCCCCACGGGGGAGAACTGGTTCAACTGCTGGCGCACGCCGAACTCGCCGCCGAACTGAAAGGCCATTCCAAAGAGTGGCCGTCGTGGGATCTGACTCCTCGTCAGCTCTGCGACCTCGAACTCCTCATGAATGGCGGCTTCTCGCCCCTGCGCGGTTTCATGAACCGCAAGGATTACGAGGGCGTCTGCCATGACATGCGCCTCGCCAATGGCACCCTCTGGCCCATGCCCATCACCCTCGATGTCACCGAGGAATTCGCCAAAAAGCTCACGCCCGGCCGCAGCAAGATCGCCCTGCGCGACGCCGAAGGTGTCATGCTCGCCGTCGTTAACGTCGGCGATGTCTGGCAGGCCGATCGCACCGCCGAAGCCAAGGCCGTCTTCAATTCGACCAGTTCCGCGCATCCCGGCTCCGACTTTGCCATCAACAAGTCGAACCCCTGGTATGTGGGCGGCGACGTTCAAGGCGTGCAGTCTCCTTCGCACTACGATTTCCGCTCCCTGCGCCTCAACCCTGCCGAATTGCGCGAGGAATTCAAGCGCCTCGGCTGGACCCGCGTGGTCGCTTTCCAGACCCGGAATCCCATGCACCGCGCTCACGTCGAACTCACCATGCGCGCCGCCAAGCAGGTCGCGGCTAATCTCCTCATTCATCCTTCCGTCGGCCTCACCAAGCCCGGCGATGTGGACTACTTTGTCCGCACCCGCTGCTATGAATTGCTGCTCGCGAAATATCCGCACGGCACCGTAAAGCTCTCCATGCTGCCACTGGCCATGCGCATGGGCGGACCGCGCGAAGCCATCTGGCACGGCCTGATCCGCAAGAACCACGGCTGCACCCACTTCATCGTGGGCCGCGATCACGCCGGACCGGGAAAAGATACCGACGGCAAGAATTTCTACGGCCCCTACGACGCGCAGGAACTCTTCAAGAAGCACGAAGCCGAAATGGGCGTCGCCATGGTTCCTTTCCAGATGATGGTCTATCTTGAGAACGAAGACCGTTACGTCCCGGCCGACGAAGTTCCCAAGGGAGCGAAGGTGCTTGACATTTCCGGCACCGAACTCCGCGCCCGCCTCAACGAAGGCCGCGACATCCCGGCCTGGTTCACCTATCCTGAAGTCGTGAAGGAGTTGCGCCGCAGCTATCCGCCACGCAACAAGCAAGGCGTCACCATCTTCTTCACCGGACTTTCCGGATCGGGCAAATCGACCATCGCCAACGCGCTGATCACGAAGTTCCTCGAAACGGGCGGCCGTCCGGTCACCCTGCTCGACGGCGACCTGGTGCGCAAGCACCTGTCGTCCGAACTCGGATTCTCCAAGGAGCATCGCGACATTAACATCCGCCGCATTGGCTACGTCGCTTCGGAAATTACCAAAAACGGCGGTATCGCCATCTGCGCTCCTATCGCTCCCTATGAAGCGACTCGGAAACACGTGCGCCAGATGATCGAGCCCGTCGGTGGATTCATCCTCGTCCACGTCGCTACCTCGATCGATGTCTGCGAACAGCGGGACCGCAAGGGCTTGTACGCCAAGGCGCGCGCTGGCATCGTGAAGGAATTCACGGGTATTTCCGATCCCTACGAAGCGCCCAGCGACGCGGAAGTGGTCATCGATACCGCGCAACTCAGCCCCGAGGAAGCGGCGCAGTCGATCATTCTGCATCTCGAGCGCGAGGGCTTTATCGGCGTCAACGGCAACAGCTAGCACGGCAGTTCCCGGGGTAGCACCGGCCCCCGCCCGCATCGGCGGGGTGCCGGTCCCGGTTCTCATTTCTCGGATTCCTGCAGCTTGTTACTGAGAACTGGGAACTGGGAACCGGAACTCTGTACGGAACACGGCATGGACTTATTGCTGGCAAAGATCCTGATCGGCTTTGTGGTCGGAACGCTGATCGGACTCACGGGACTGGGCGGCGGCGTTCTGCTGCTGCCCATGCTCATCTTTGGCCTGCACATTCCTCCCATTATTGCCGTCGGCAGCGATGCCATGTGTAACTTCTTTACCAAGATTCCTGCCACCATCATCCACCTTTCCAAAGGCACCGTGCGGCGCAAAGTCGTGCTCGCCATGGCGGTCGGCAGTATTCCCGGCTCCTTTCTCGGCGTGCGGTTGCTGGTGCATCTGCGCGAAATCCACGGCGCCGGAGTTAACGACTTCATCAAGTCCGCCGTCGGACTTCTGCTCGTCATCATTCCCGCCCTGCTCATGTTCCAGAAGAGAATTGAAGACCGCCTGGTCGGGCGCGCTCCCACCATGAAGTCGTTCGCCTTCATGAGCGTCATCGGCCTGGTGGGCGGATTTCTGGTGGGCATCACTTCGGTCGGCTCGGGCAGCATCATTATGATGTTGCTTCTGTTGTTTTATTCATTCCCCCCCAAAATCATGGTCGGCACTGACATTGCGCACGCTGTCATCCTGACCGGTGTCACCGGTCTGCTCCACCTGCTCGCGCACAATGTCGACGGACATCTGGTGGCCGCCATCCTCGTCGGCTCCATCCCCGGCGGCATTCTCGGCTCCTACCTGGCCACGCGAGTCCCCGTGCTGTGGCTGCGCAGAATCCTCTGTGCTGTCCTGTTAATGACCGGAGCCAGAATGTTGTGGGCGTAACACCAGTTCCCGGTTCTCAGTTCCCAGTTCTCAGTTGAGACCGGAATCCTTAGAACTTCGTGCCCGGTAGGCGGCGCTTTGACTGGGAACCACCAACCAGCAACTGGGAACTGGGAACTGGGAACTTGAACTGGCAACTGAGAACTGGCAACTAGCAACTGGGAACTGAGAACAAATCACCGGAGTTACTACATGCACTCATCCAAAGAAACTCTCGAACGCATCCACGCCGCCCTCGAAGAGGCCCGCACCGTGCTCAACACCTTCACTCCCGGAGCCATCGAAGCCCAATATAAGGTGGGCACCGATCCCGTCACCGCAGCCGACCATGCCGTCGATGCCGTCTTAAAGAAAAATCTGCTCCGCCCCGGAGAAGGCTGGCTCTCCGAAGAAACCGTCGATGATTTCACTCGCCTCGACAAACAACGCGTCTGGGTCGTCGATCCGCTCGATGGCACCCGCGAATTCGTCCAGGGCATTCCCGAATTCTGCGTTTCCATCGCAATGGTAGAGAACGGCGTCCCCGTCGCCGGCGGAATCTGCAATCCCGCCACCAACGAACTCATTCTCGGCTCCCGCGACACCGGCGTCACCTACAACGGCAAGCCCGCTCAGCCCAGCCAGCGCAAAGACCTGCACGGCGCCCTCGTCCTCGCCAGCCGCAGCGAAGTCAAGCGCGGCGAGTGGAAGCAGTTCGAATCCGCCGAATTCAACATTCGCCCCATGGGGTCGGTCGCCTACAAACTTGGACTCGTCTCCGCCGGCCTCGCCGACCTCACCTTCACTCTCGTTCCCAAGAATGAATGGGACGTCGCCGCCGGCGCCGCGTTAGTCGAAAGCGCCGGAGGTTGGACGCTGAAGCTCGACCACACCCCGCTGCGCTGCAATCAGAAGAATCCCCTCATCTCCGGATTGCTTGCTGGCGGCCCCTTCCTGCGTGATCCCCTCCTCGCCCTTCTCGATCACCACTCCCAAACCGTCGGTAACCCGCAATCCTGAACCGCCCGCGCAGGCGAGTGGGCAGCGCAGTTTTTCTTCGGTTCCGAACGGATACTCTCCGTTCGGACTAATTCCACACCCTCCAAACCTCCCGTCCGGCGCTCGTTTTGGCGGCACATCCCAATATTTATTTTTCATAAAATGTGACGGAACCGTTTGCGCATTCCGCAAATCCGCGGCTACAATTCACCCCGCCACAACCTCGGGCATCCAGCTGGTAACGTGACGTTCGTCATTTCGTACCTCGAACGTAGGCCCGCTTTCGTAGACTTCGCGCTTTCATATCATCGCTCAAGGAGGCTAAATCGCCCGTCCCCAGCCAGTTTTCATCGATTCCGACTTTTACCCCAGAGAACAATACCCCGCGCGAATTCGTACATGTCGGGTTTGCATGCACTAACGCGTTGCGCGGTGAACTTGTGGCATCTGGGAAGCCCCGCGCTCTCTCGGTAGATTCGTGGTGTCGGACTCGCTCGACTAAGTCCCCCATTTTTGCAGGTCGAGGTTTCATAATGTTGTTAACTGATATCGTTTTTTCCGGTAATCATGAAACGTCTTTCCGGCAGCATGCCGAGCGGATCGCCGCTCTTCTGCTTTTGCTGCTGATCGTGGTTTTTTCTATCTCGTGTGGAAACAAGGCGCAGGCAGCCGGCTCCCCAGGTGCAGCTCACACTCTCGCTCTCTCGTCCCCTCTACCTTCCGGTACGATGAACCAGCCTTACAACACGGTGCTCTCGGTAAGTGGTGGCGCTTCACCCTACAACTTCTCCATCACTGCCGGCTGGCTGCCCCCGGGCATCACTCTGAACCCCACGACCGGATCCTTAACGGGCAAGCCTTCCTCCGTTGGCTCTTACGCGTTTGACGTTTTGGTCACCGACACTCCCGGCCCCGATCAGGGCCAGCAGTCCTATGTCATCCAGATCGGTCATGCGGATGGTGGTGGTGGTGGTGGAGGCGCTGTCGCTGTCTCCGTTACTCCTGCTTCCGCGACCTTGCTCTCCGGAGCCACCCAGCAGTTCACCGCCGCCGTCACCGGAACCGCCAACACCGCCGTCACCTGGACCGCGTCCGCTGGCTTGATCAACGGCAGCGGCTTCTACACTGCGCCGTCGGTTACGACTACCATCAGCGCCACCATCACCGCGACCAGCCAGGCGGATACCTCCAAGTCATCCACCGCCGTCGTCACCATCAATCCCGCCCAGGCACAAGCTCTTCAGATCACGACCTCCGGTCTTCCGCAGGGTCAGCAGGGAGAAACCTACGCCGGCGCTTTTACCGCTTCCGGCGGATCTCAGCCCTATAGCTGGACCATTACCGCCGGCAATCCTCCGGCGGGAGTCGCGCTCAACGCGAATGGAAATCTTGGCGGCACTCCTTCTGCTACCGGCACCTCGAACTTCACCGTGCAGGTGACCGACGCTGCCAATCACACCGCCAGTGGCGCCTTCAGCATGACCGTCACCGCCGGCGGCGGATACGATGGCCCCGCGCAACTGCCCATCGTGACCGTTCCCAGTTCCATGGCCGATTCACCCGCTCCCGGAAAAGTTATCAACGTCAATGCCGGCGGCGATTTGCAAGCGGCTCTGAACAGCGCCCAATGCGGAGACACGCTTCTGCTTCAGGCGGGCGCGACTTTCTCCGGCAAGTACACCTTGCCCGCCAAAGGTTGCGATGCCAATCATTGGATCATCGTCCGCACCAGTTCTCCGGACAGCGCTCTGCCCCCCGAAGGCCAACGCACCACTCCTTGCTACGCAGGCGTCAGCTCACTGCCCGGACGTCCGGCTTACAACTGCTCGAGTCCGGCGAATGTTTTGTCGAAAGTCCAGATGAACCAGGTAGGCAATGGTCCATTACAGTTCGCCGACGGTGCCAACTACTACCGCATCCTCGGCCTGGAACTCACTCGTCCCAACGGCGTCAACGCCAGTGCGGCGCTGATATCGCTCCAGGGAACCGCCGACCACATCATCGTCGATCGCTCCTGGCTCCATGGCAACGTGCAGGATGAAACCAGCAATGGCTTCGCCCTGAGCGGCGGTACTTACATTGCCATCGTCAACTCCTACTTGAACGACTTCCATTGCATCTCCGGCACCGGCAGCTGTACCGACGCGCACGCGGTCAATGGCGGAGTCGGCACCACCCAGGATGGTCCCTTCCTCATTCAGGGCAACTTCCTCGAAGCCTCCGGCGAAGCCATCCTCATGGGCGGCGGCCCGGCCACCACCACTCCCACCGACATCCAGATCCTCGGCAACCACTTCTGGAAGCCCTGGCAGTGGATGCAGGGCAACAATCCCTACGTCGGCGGACCCAATGGCAACCCCTTCATCGTCAAGAATCACATTGAGCTCAAGAATGCGATTCGCGTCCAGATCGAGGGCAATATCCTGGAAAACACCTGGGGAGGCTTCAGCCAGACCGGCTTCGGCATCCTCGTCACCCCCAAGAACCAGCGCTTCCCGGATGGCTCCGACGTATGTTCCATCTGCCAGGTGACCGATGTGACCATCCGCTATGACCACATCTCTTTCGCTGGCGGAGGCCTTCAACTCGCAACCGCCATTTCCGGCAACGGCAACAACGGAGCGCAAGCTCTGGCCGGTACCCGCTGGAGCATTCACGATGTCGTGATCGACAACCTCAGCACCACACTCCTTGGACCCGGCACGCCGTTCCAGATCGGCAACGCCTGGCACAAGAATCCGCTCAACACCATCACCATCAATCACGTCACCGCGTTCCCGGATGACAACAGCCACATGATGATCCTGGGCAACCTCGTCCCGACCGCGCCGATGTACGGACTCGTCTTCACCAACAACCTGGTGGTGACCGGCCGTTATCCGGTGTGGGACATGGGTGGCGGAAGCATCGATTGCGCTTACCAGGACGTTCCGCTGACCAGTATCTCCAACTGTTTCACCACCTATTCGTTCAGCAATAACGCCCTTGTGGCCAGTCCCGCGGCCTATCCGCCGTCGAAGTGGCCGTCCAACAATATGTTCCAGCCAACCGTTCCCGGCGTTCAATTCATGAACTACACCGAGCAGAACTACGAACTCCAGACCACCAGCCCCTATAAGGCAATGGGCACGGATGGGAAAGACCTCGGAGCCGACATAGTTGGTTTAGCTGCAGAGCTGGCAAACGTCGAGTAATCGACGCAAGCGGCGCAACGGCGGGCATGGCACTTTATTGACCCCGCCAGTCTCTATCCTCCCAAAAAGGGTCCGCAGCTTTCGCGGACCCTTTCTTTCTAAGTGCGACTTCTCCTGCCCCATGAAACAACCGAGGGTGCCCCATTCTTGCGCGTTCTGTGCGCAAGAGTGGGATTCCACGGAAGTCATCCCTTAGGAATTGGGCCGGTGGCCCATTGAAGCCATCCTTCGGCTTGAATGGGACACCAGGCGAAGCGGCTGTGACTTTTACACGAATTTATCCTGCGCGCAGCGGCCCTGACTTCTAGACGAGGTCATCCTGAGCGCAGCCGGAACTACGCGAAGCGGCTCTGACTTTTAGACGACGTCATCCTGAGCGCAGCCGGAACTACGCGAAGCGGAGTTCCGGCGGAGTCGAAGGACCCCTACGTTCTCCCCAGCCCTGTCCGACACGAAGACCCGCCACGATTCAAGATCCAACGCGACCGTAGCGCCGGCGCCCCGCCGGCAGTCGCGAGCGCGCCCCGCGCTCGCATAAGAAAGAAAACAGCATCCAGCGTAGGCTGCCCCACCCTTGCGCGTTCTCTGCGCAAGGGTGGGAATCCACAGAAGTCAATCCCTTGTAGGATTTTAAGTAGCGTCCTGATTTCACTTTGTTCACCACCGAGTCACGGAGAAAAACGAACCTTTAGAAACAAGGAGGCGAGGAAGTTGGGGTCCTCTGTGTCTCTGTGTCTCTGTGTCTCTGTGTCTCTGTGGTGAGAAAGAATTCGCAGCACCGCCGCCGACCGTGCTCACGCCTTCCGATAAATCCCCAGCACCTTAACCAGATCCGTCATCTCCCCCAGATGCCGCAGCGCGTTCCGCAAATTCCCGTCATCTCCCGACAGCAAATCCACAAAAAAAACGTACTCCCACGGACGCCCACGCATCGGTCGCGACTCAATCTTGCTCAAGCTGATGTCGCGCAGAGCAAACACGCTCAGAGCCTTGAAAAGGCCCCCCGGAACGTTCTTGGTGCTGAACGCCAGTGAAGTCTTGTCCGCCCCGGATTCCGCCCGCGCTTTCCCCCGCCGTACCAGAAAGAACCGAGTGAAATTCTTCTTGTCATCCTCGATGCCGGCCTTGAGAATTTTCCCCCCATATACCTCAGCCGCTCGCCGGCTGGCGATTCCCGCCGCATCGCCCAGCTTTTCCGCGATAACATGCTTCACGCTTCCCGCCGTATCGTAAAACGGCACCGCTTCCAGCCGCCGGTTCCCGGCAAACAGGTCGCGACACTGGTCCAGCGCCACCGGATGCGAAAATACTCTCCGCACCTCACTCAACTTGGTCCCCGGCAACGCAATCAGGTTGTGCACGATCCGCAGCCGGAATTCCCGCACAACGTGTACCTCGCGGCTCAACAATAGATCGAAATGTTCCGCCACCGACCCAGCCAGCGAATTCTCAATCGGAACCACCGCGCCATCCACGCTCTGTCCCGTGACCCGCTCGAACACCTCCAGCGACCTTGCGCAAGGCACAACCTTCGCGGACGGCAACATCGTCTGCGCCGCCTCGTGGCTGAAAGAACCCGGCTCCCCTTGAATTGCAATTTTCATGAAACCATCCTGGGCAACATTGCGCTGGTTAACTTGTCCCCAATTCGCAAATCAAGGATCAGCGCGTCGAAAAATCTTGACTTAGCATACTAAGCTCCTACCATAAGAACAGCGCAGAAAACCTGTAAGCGGAAAGCGTTCTTTGACAATAAGGCGAGCAGTACCGGCGAGCCTCCGGCACTCCCGGAGTGCCGGGCTCTCAGACCGGACTAGACCCGATGTGTGGTTAACCTCTTTTGTTTGAATACTTTGCATGTAACTACTTATTTATGAATACTTTGAAAGGAAATGTCGCGTAAAGTCTTGATTCTAATATACCGTGGGGGGTGGGGGGGTACCCTCAGCTGACGATCCAGTTTCGATTATCCGGTCCCCGCCAGGCTTTTCGTCATGACCAGCGCGTCCAGTTGGTTGGAGTAATACCCGCGGACAGTCTTTTCGACAAAGTACCCTTCATTCTTGTAGAAGCGAATCGCAGCTTCATTATTAACCGGCGTTTCGAGCGCCACTGCCAGCGCCCCGGCGTCGCGCAGCCGCGCCTCCGCCGCTCGCAGCAGGCCCGCTCCAACGCCCGCGCGCCGCGCCTCCGCAATGACGTCGATCGTGATGATGTGACCACTCTGCCGGCGGACTTCGGCCACGATGAAGCCGAGGATGCCCGCTAATGGCATGTCTTTGGAGTCGCTGTGGCGGGGCGAGGGATGTTTAACAGGATTCTTGGGCGCCCCGTTCGTCGGCACTTCCGCCACCAGCGAAAACGCTCCCGGACGCCCCATGTAAAACGCCAACTCCCGCTGCGAATAGGCGAGTTGCGGATCGAAGCAGGCCTGGTCAATCCGCCAGAGCGTGTCAAAATCTGCCTTCTGGAATGGTCGGATGTGGAACGGCACGCCGCCATTGTAGCGGGATTCGGGAGATCAAGCCGCCAACCGTCGCGCGCAGCAGGAATAGCTTCCACCCTCAAACAGGCGCGCGCGTCCCCGGATTTTTTATTTTTTCTCCACTTGCGGATTTGCATCTTACCGACGTACGATTCTTTCAGAGAGGCAGCGCGTGGGGCGTTGGGTCCTGATCGACGTCAGCTTTGCGGTGATGTTCTTTCTGCTCTGGTACCTGTGGTTTGTCCGCTATAACCGCCGGCGAGCAGCGAACATTCTGCAATGGGTACAGGCTGCGTGCCTGGGTAAAGGACGTCTCTCCGATCTCAACTGGCAGTCGAGCAGTTCCCGTCTCAAGGCTACTCTTCATCTTTCTTCGCGCTGGTTTGAGGAAGCGCGTCTCACCATCAAGTTGCTGCCGCGCCCGCTGCCTCTGCAATGGGCTCTAAGCCGCTGGCAAGAGCAGCGCGAAACCCTGAGCTTCGAAGCCGACATGGGCTTCCCTCCCGGCTTTCGTCTCGACATCATGCGCCACCGCTGGTCCGGTCAAACGGGCGCAAAAAAAAGGCCGAGCCAGAACCATGAAGCCCGTCTGTGGATGGTTTCCCGTCCCGGTCCCGTGATTTTGACGACCAAAGAAAATTGGCCGGTTGAACTCACTCCCATCGTGAACGCTCTCGCCACCTGGCGTGACAAGGATTTTGTCAGCGTGAAATTCAACCAGACGTCGCCGCATTTCATCGCTACCGTAGCGCTCGAAAATCTCTCCGATCAGAAGTCCGCAGCCTCGCTGCTAAGCCTGTTCCGCGAACTGGCGGCCAGTTCGTCAGCCAAACAGCACTAGTATTCTCACTCCGGCTCGGCCACAAATCGATACCCGACTCCGCGCACCGTCTGCAGATGCTTCGGACGCGCCGGATCCTCTTCGATATAGCGCCGCAACCGGACAATAAAGTTATCGATAGCGCGCGTGTCGGTGTCCTCGTGCAATCCCCAGACGTCCTCGAGCAGCGCCTTCCGCGAAACCACGCGTCCGCCGCTGCGCACGAGGTAGCGCAGAAGCTCCGCTTCCATCACGGTGAGATGAATCGTATTCCCCAGCGATCGCAGCTCCAGTTCGGCAAAGTCAATCGCCTTCCCCGCAAACGTAAAGCTGTCGCTCGCCCGCCTCCGCTCCGCGGATGAAGAGTAGCCAGCCGCGTCTCTACCGGAGGTCGGCGCTGGAAATTGCCCCGGATCCTGCCCCGAGCGAGTCGCACGGTTCGCACCCGCATCCTGGACGCCAACCTGGGAACTTTCACTCGCGGCCAGGTTCGCGCCCGAACCGGCACTCTGCCTCATCCACACGCTGCGCCGCAACAGACCCTCCAGACGCGCGATCAGGATAGCCAGTTCAAACGGCTTGGGCAGATAGTCGTCGGCGCCCGAGGCGAATCCCTGCAGCACGTCTTCCGGCCTTCCGCGCGCGGTCAACATCAGAATCGGCACGTAGTTCTTCTTCTCGCGCAGCAGAGCGGCCACTTCGAACCCGCTCTTGCCCGGCAGCATCACATCGAGCACGACCGCATCAAACCGTTCTGCGGCATCCAGGAGCCGGTCAAGCGCGCTTTCACCATCGCCCTCGACTTCCACCTCATGTCCTTCGGCTTGCAGGTTGAAGCGCAAACCCTGTGCCAGATGCGCCTCGTCTTCGACCACCAGCACGCGGCTCATGCGACTCTCCGCGGCAACTCCAGAGTCACCGTTGTTCCCTTCCCCACTCCATCGCTTTGCGCAAACACTCTTCCCCCATGATTCTTCGCGATCGCGCGGACAATGAACAATCCCAATCCTGTTCCCTTCACGCGCGCCCGTCCGCGCTGGCGAACCCGGTAAAAGCGTTTGAAGATGCGCTTCAGCTCCTCCTGCGGAATGCCCACGCCGTGATCGCGCACTCGCAGCACAATCCTTTCTTCATCCGGAGCTTTTAACTCGACCGCGATTTGGACTCCGTCCGGAGAATACTTCACCGCATTGTCCAGCAGATTCGTAACTGCGGTGTGCAACTCCTCGGGATCGCCCAGCACCCGCGCGCTCCCTGGCTCGGGCAGTGCATCGCGGTACTCCAGATCCTGCGGCCGCAGATGATGACGCGCCCGCGCCAGTTCCACGCAGTCGCGCACCAGGGAATTGAAATCGACCGGCAGTCGCTGTCCTGAAGTCTTCTTCTGCCCGGCAGCACCCGCCTTCAGCACCAGTTCCACGGTTCCCATCAGACGCTCTGTATCGATCAGCATGGACTGGTAAAACTCGCGCCGCTGCGCCTCGTCCACTTCGCGCCGCTGCAGTGTTTCCAGGTAAAGACGAATCGATGCGATGGGAGTCTTGAGTTCGTGGGTAACAGCATTGATAAAACTGTCATGCTGCTCGTTGCGCCGGATCTCACGCACCAGAAAAATGGTGTTCAGAACGAGCCCGGTAACGATGGCTCCGAAGAAGATGATGCCGAGGAAGACCTTGATCCCTTCCCGCCAATTGAGAATGATCCACCCGCTGCCCACGGCAAAAGCGACCGCGGCCAGAATGACGCCAAAGCTGAGGAAGAAAGCAATCGCCTTGCGCCGGCTGGAGATTCTCACAGAAAGATTGTAGCGGCCAAGGCGGAACGTGTCAGGATGTGTGAATCAACAGCCCCTCAGAGTTTACACTTGGGTTTGTATGCTGGTTCCGCAAGTTCGAATGGTGATTGCTGTCCTCGCGCTTGCGGCCCTTCAACCCTCTGCAACCTCAACTACTACGCAAGTTACCCAGTCATCAAACCGAGGCGCGCCTCTCTCCGCCGACCAGGTCGTGGACAAACTCATTCGCAATAATCAGGCGCGCGCCCAGGCGCTTCTGCACTCCGAGTCCCTGCGCGTGTACCGCCTCGTCTATCGCGGGTTCCCCGGAGATCGAGAAGCGGAGATGACCGTCCGTGCCACCTACGATCGCCCCGCAACCAAGAACTTCCAGATCGTCTCCGAGAGCGGATCGAAGTTGATTCAGGATCGCGTTTTCAAGAGGCTGCTCGAAAGCGAAAAAGAAGCGGCCCAGCCGGCGATCAGCGCGCAATCCCAATTGAATCGCGATAACTACTACTTTGAACTGGTGGGCTACGAGCCGTCGAAAACCGGTGGTCAATACGTGTTGCAGGTGCGCCCCAAGTCCCGAACCAAATACGTCTATCGCGGCAAGGTGTGGGTCGAGGGAACCGACTTCGCGGTGACTCGCATTGAAGGCGAGCCGGCCCTCAACCCATCATTCTGGACGAAGAAAAGCGAGATTCACCACGAATACGAAAAAGTCCAAGACTTCTGGCTTCCTCTGAAGAACGAATCGGTAAGCTACATCCGGCTCGGAGGACGAGCCACCCTGACCATCGATTACAAGGATTACCAGGTGACTGAGGCCAGCCCAGCGAAGCTGTCATCGGCCGCAGGCAGGCCGTGATCCGCTTGTCTGGGGAGAATGAGAAAGATAGTAAAGAGAAAGACCGCAGCGAATTTCGACCGCGCGGTGAGTGCCTGTTGAAAAAGGCTCCAAACCCAGCCACCGTGGCCTGGATAAAGAGCCTTTCCTGAGAGCTGAGAGCTTGGAGCTGAGAGCTGCCTTAGTCGTTTCCCGCCGCCGCCGACGCAACCAACTCCGCCGCGTTCAGATCACGCGCCAGCGCAGGCTTCGGCGGCAGGTTGTCGAGCGAGAGTTTGTAGACATGCCGCGCCAAACCCAGTTTCTTAAGCAGCCAGATGCCATACCAGTTCATGTCGATTTCGTACCATGCCATTCCGTGCCGAGCCGATACCGGATGCGCATGATGATTGTTGTGCCAGCCTTCGCCGAAGGTGACCAGGGCCACCAGAAGATTGTTGGTCGACATATCCTTGGTCGCGAAACGCCGCGTTCCCCAGAGATGCGTCACCGAGTTCACCATCCAGGTCGCGTGCAGCCCTACTACGACGCGTGCGAAGACTCCCCACAGTAGCCACGGCAACCCGCCGATGGCATAGAGGATGACGCCAACAATCACGTTGCTCGTCCAGTGATACTTGGTCAGCCAGACGTGAACTTTATCCTTGGTCAGGTCAGGAACGTAGCGGGCAAGCGTTGTCGTGTCGTGGTGCATCGACTTGCCCGTGAGGATCCAGCCCATGTGCGCCCACCATTTGCCGTCATTCGGCGAATGCGGATCGCCTTCTTCGTCCGAAAACTGGTGATGAATACGATGCGTCGCCACCCAGAAAATCGGCCCGCCCTCGAGCGCCAGCGTCGCGCACCAGGTCAGAAAATATTCCACCCACTTCGGAGTCTTGTATCCACGATGCGTCAGCAGCCGGTGATAACTCATGCCGATGCCCAGGCTGCCGGAGATCCACCACAGAAAAATTGCTACAAAGAAAGCCTTCCAGGTAAAGAAAAAGAGCGCCGCAATCGCGCCCACGTGAAACAGAATCATGGCCGTTCCGGTGCCCCAGTTGAAGCCATCATGATCGGCACGGTCTTTGCGCAGGCTGGTACCGCTGTCGATCGCCTGCGCAGTTTCGGTTGTTGTTTCGCTCATTGAGGTTTCTCCAAACCGCTTATTTCGCCTGCCCATTGGACAATACCAAGGGCGCAGGGAATTGTTTGTAATACTTGTGTAATCCTCACCATGGCAAGGGGTTACGGGCGTAACGCATCTTCCCCCGGGAGACGATTGCAGGGCACCCGGCCGGGGCATTCCTCCCCGGGTTCGGACCGTATCGAGCGTGATCCTGCATACTTCGCGTGGTGACGATTGACCTTTGCGCGCGGAACCGCGAGACGTAGAATTCCGCTTTGGCATTGAAAGCAAAGTGCGGACGGAGGTCTCCGTTGAAAAAGAATCGATTGCAAGCAAGTCTGTTGATCGTTTTCGCTGAACTGGTTCTCGTGTGCGTGCTCGGGGCTCAGACTCAGCCCCCCGCGAAAGCGCCGGAATATAAAATTCCGCCGGAAGCCGTGCAGCGAGAAAATCCCGTGAAGCCGACTCCGGAGTCGCTCGCCAAGGGGAAGAAAATGTATGCGATCGACTGCGCCATGTGCCACGGCGCCAGCGGAGACGGCAAAGGTGACATGGCTTCGGACATCAAGAACGTCACCGACTTCACCAATCCCGACGTGCAGAAGGCCCACACCGACGGCGAGTGGTTCTACGTCATCCGCAAAGGCAAAGGCGAAATGCCTCCCGAAGGCGACCGCGCCAAAGACGAAGAAGTCTGGAATATTGTGAATTACGTCCGGTCGTTTGCGAAGAAATAGAGCATGGGGACGGGACTCCTCGCCGTCCGGACGCGAACAGTCACCTTTGTCTGATGGCGCCGGGCGCCCGCAGATCTCGTCCAGGTCCGACCTTTTATTACGCAGCCCCTTTCGCCGCTCCCTTGACCTCGACGCCCGCCCACTTCTCCAGCAGCGTAAGCGTCGCCGCGTAATCCAGATCGCGCTGCCCTTCCTCGGCGGCTACATCGTAGACCTCTTCCACCGCCTCCAGTCCTGGCAGCCGCACCCGCGCTTCGCGGGCGGCTTCCAGCGCCAGGTGGATATCCTTCAACATCAGCCGCAGCGGGAAATTCGGCGAAAAGTCGCGCGCCAGAATAAATGGAGCTTTGTATTCCACGACGCCCGAGCGCACCATCGACGCCTGAATCAGCGGGATCAGCTTTTCGACGTCCACGCCCAGCTTGGCCGCCAGCGTCAGCGCTTCCGCGAAGCCTTCAAATATGAGCGCGATCTGCAGGTTCATCACCAGCTTCGTCGCCTGCCCTTTGCCCGTCTCGCCCATGTGGAAGACCTGTTTGCCCATGGCCTGAAACAGCGGTTGCAACCGCTCCAGCGAAGCCGCATCACCGCCCACCATAAAAATCAGGCTTCCGCTGGCCGCGGCAATTTTTGAGCCGGTCATTGGAGCGTCCACATAGTGCACCCCGCGCGCCTTCACCCGCTCCGCGAACTTCACCGTCGCCGACGGCGAAATCGTGCTTGAGTCGGCAATAATCATGCCGGATGTCAGCGACGCCTCCGCGCCATCGGGCCCGAACAGCACGCTCTCCACCGCTTTGGTATCGGATACGCACATCCAGATGACGTCTACGCCGTTGGCCGCGTCCGCCGGAGAAGCCGCGGTGCGAGCGCCTTCCACGTCCTTGCCCGGAGTGCGGTTCCAGATCGCGACCTCGTGTCCGGCCTTTGCCAGGTTGGCGGCCATCGACCGCCCCATGATTCCCAGTCCAAGAAAAGCTACGCGCATTGAAAGTTTGCTCCTTCCGCGAAACTGAGTCCGTAAATCCTCTGAATCTTCGCTCTTGCGAACGTTGCTTCAGGCCCACCCCAACAGACTAGATTAGAAATGACCACGAAAGTAACGGTCAAGGCGCGCCGCATTTGTCATACACTGGAAATTACGCCCCGAAAGCGGCCGCCGAACATATGCGTCCGCAGTGGTCGCTACGGCATCCAATTTGGTAGCACTTTTTCATCATACTGGCCGGTGATGCACGTTAGGAGCAACTGGTCGAAGTAATGCTTAAGTCCTCATTAAAGAACCCAGCACTACGCAAACGCGCAAGTCAGTTTACCCGTCTGGTGCGGCATTCCGCGGTCACTCCCCGCACGGGCGAGACCCACAAGCCGCTTCTGGTCTCGAATGGCGAACTGGGCGTTACCTTCATCGGGCATTCCAGCTTTTTTCTGCAAATGGGTGGGATGAACGTTATGATCGACCCCAACTTCGCCAGATGGCTCTTCGTTCTCAAGCGCCTGCGCCAGCCCGGATTGAAGTTGCACGACCTGCCCCCCATCGATGTCGTGCTCGTGACCCACGCCCACTTCGATCACCTGCATCGCCAGTCCTTACGTACGATCGCTCGCCTGACGCGGCGCGAGACCGGAAGCGCCCCTACCCTGGTCGTCCCGCATCATGTCTTCGACTTGGTCTCCGACTTGGGCTACAAGCGCATCGTCGAACTCGAATGGTGGAATACTCACCTTCAGGGCGCACTCGAAATCACGCACGTTCCCTCACGCCATTGGGGAGCTCGCGTTCTCAAGGATTCCCATCGCGGTTACGGAGGCTACGTGCTGCGAGCCGGAAAGCACTCGGTTTACCACGCCGGCGATACGGCGTATTTCTCCGGTTTTCGCGAGATCGGCGAGCGCTTGTCGCCCGAACTCGCCCTACTGCCCATCGGAGCCTACAATCCGCCGCAATTCCGCAATGTGCATACCAGTCCGGCCGACGCCATGCAAGCCTTTCTGGACTTGCACTCCCGCTGGATGGTCCCCATGCATTACGGCACCTTCCGCCTCTCGCACGAGCCCATCGAAGAACCGCTGCAATTGCTGGATAAAGAGGCGCGCGCAGCAGGAGTGAAAGATAAAGTTGTAGTCCTCGAAGAAGGCGTCACCCGGCTCTTCTGACTGTGTGGCGCGGGCGCCCCCGCCCGTGAGCGGCGGGCGATCAAAAATCGCTTCTCTCCCGGGGCATTGGACTCCGGAGGTTTCCAAACCACTCCGTTGGGATTTCAGGTAAGAATCTCACCGTTTCACGATTCGAGGACTGATTGACCAACAAAGACGCAGCCTACTGGATCCGAACACTCGACCTCAAGCCGCACCCCGAGGGGGGCTACTACCGCCAGACCTATCGCTCCGACCTGCAGTTGCCAAAGAACGCTCTGCCCCCAGAGTTCAGCGGGCCCCGGCCCGCTTCGACCTCCATCTATTACCTGTTGGATGGAGACAATTTCTCCGCCTTCCATCGCCTCCGCTCCGACGAACTTTGGCACTTCCATCTCGGGGCGCCGCTACTGGTCCACGTGATCGAAACCGACGGCAGCTATTCGAAGATTCAACTGGGAAACAATCCCGAAGCCGGCGAAGTATTTCAGGCCGCAGTAAAGGCAGGATGCTGGTTTGCCTCGCAACTATCCCCGCTTGCAAAACGCGATGGCGCGTTTGCGTTAGTAGGCTGCACCGTCGCTCCCGGCTTTGACTTTGAGGATTTTGAACTGGGAAAACGAGAAAGCCTCCTGCAAAGCTATCCGCAACACCGGGACTTGATCCGGGACCTGACTCGCCAGTAATCGGGCGGCGCCGCACAGGAAAGTAGCGCCGGCGCCTCGCCGGCAGTCGCGGGGGCGCCCCGCCCCCGCAGAGTACCCAGGAGAGTCGGGTTTCGTCCCGACCTTCCCCTCTAGGGGTGTTGCTCAATCGATTCCACCATGCCTCAAAATGACCAGCAGCTGTAAAGGCAACCAGACCCGAAATGCTTCTCGAAGTTTCCCCCTCCCATTCACTCCGAAGTAACCAACGCCCCCCGCCTGCATCCAATTAAACAGCCGCAGCCCCATGCTATACTGCGCAAAAGCGGTAGGTAGATCCCTCCACTTGCCTGCCCCGAGGATTTTGCAAAATGGCCGGTAGTTCTCGTCGTTCTCTCATCCTGGTTGTTTTTGTCCTTGCGCTCTTCGGATTGCTCGGAATGTTGTTCGCCCAGCGCATCAGCCCCGCGGCAACTCCCAGCACCGACTCCGACGTCCGCGACAGCTTCAAGCAGTTCACCCAGGTTTATGAGACCGTCGAGCAGAACTATGCCGACCCGGTGAATCCCGACAAGGCGATTTACGACGGCGCTATCCCAAGCATGCTGCACCAGCTTGACCCGCACTCCAACTTCTTCGATCCCAAGTCCTATTCCCAGCTCCGCGAGGAGCAGCGCGGCAAGTACTACGGCGTGGGCATGACGGTCGGCCCCCGCAATAATAAGGTGATCGTAATCGCTCCCTTCGTCGGGACGCCCGCTTATCGCGCAGGCATCCGCCCTGGCGACATTATCGCGGCCATCGACGGCAAGCCGACTGACAACATGAGCACTTCCGACGTCGCCGATCTGCTGAAAGGACCAAAAGGAACCACCGTCCGCATCACCATGTTGCGCGAAGGCTCCGATCATCCGCTCGAGTTCAGCGTGGTGCGCGACGAAATTCCCCGCTACAGCGTCGACCTGCACTTCATGATCAAGCCCGGCATCGGATACATGCACGTCTCCGGCTTTCAGGAAACGACCGAGCACGAGGTTTCCGAAGCCCTCGATCAGATGGGCGACCTCAAGGGCCTGGTCCTCGACCTCCGTCAGAATCCCGGTGGATTGTTAAGCGAAGGCGTAGGCGTCGCCGACAAGTTCCTCAAAAAGGGTCAGCTAATCGTCTCGCATCACGGCCGCTCATCCCCGGAAAAACGCTATACCGCAGCCCGCGGCAACGGCGGCAAAGACTATCCTCTGGTAGTGCTGGTCAACCGCGGCACGGCCTCTGCCGCCGAGATCGTTGCTGGAGCCATTCAGGATCATGATCGCGGCCTGATCGTGGGTGAAACTACCTTCGGCAAGGGACTCGTCCAAACCGTCTATCCCCTAGCCGAAAATACCGGACTCGCGCTCACCACCGCGAAGTA
>JBEKOW010000029.1:0-26982 GCA_049521375.1 Terriglobales bacterium | reverse complement strand
TAGCATTTTTCCGAAGGGCCTGCCCATCGGCACGGTCACTAAAGTCTCGCCCGGAAGCGATCTCTTTCTGAACATTCGGGTGCGGCCCGCGGCCGATCTCAGCCGGCTCGAAGAGGTGCTGGTTGTCACGCAAGTGGACACCAGAGAGCCAGAGCCTGACAAAACGAACAACGTGCGCGCGGTGGATATTCTCGCGGAGCGACTGCCGAGCGTTCCTCCTAAGCCGGAGACTGTTTCCGCCGGCGGGGACAAGAGTGCATCGGCAGCGAACAACAGCGTGAAGCCGGCCTCGGCCGTTGTATCCACAGGATCGCCCGCGTCGCAAACTGCTAAACCGACGGCGACTCAACCCGCAAGCACGGCCAAATCGAAATCTTGCGAACCGGTGCCGGTGTGGGCGGCGCAAGCAATCCCACGAAGCCGAGTCTTGGATCCGCCTTGACGAGTTCCGATGCGACCAAGGCTGGATCGACCACTCCAGGTACTCCGGTGGCCAAGAAAAACGTCTCAGCGGTGTCCTCCTCGACAGCCAATCCTATGGGTTCCGGAGCCGTGAAGAAGCCCCCTGCCAAGCGCGTCGCGCCAAACGAAGGAACCGCCGCCAGTTCGAAACCTCAACCCCAGCCGCAGGATACTCCGCAATAACGTGGCGATTACCTACACCTCGGGCGAGCAGGTTGAAGTCTACCGCTTCAGCGTTCCCGCGACGATTCTGATTCCGTTGACCGCGGTATTCCTGCAAGCCTGGTTGCCGCTGCGGCTGCCTTTTTTCTCGATCTTCGATCTCCCTTTGCTGGTCACCATTGGTTTTGCTACGGCGCGCCGCAATCCTTTGGCGGGACTCGTTACCGGGGGCCTGATCGGAATTTTGCAGGACGCGCTCACGCACCAGCCGATCGGGTTATACGGTATCTCCAAAACGGTGGTGGGATTCGGCGCTTCGTCGCTCGGCATCAAGCTCGACGTCGAGAATGCCAGCGCTCGTTTCTTGCTCACAATCCTGTTCTACGTGGTACATGAGGTTGTCTATTTCATGATTGCTCGCGGCCTGATTGGCATGCACATGCTGTGGAGCTGGCCGCACGAAATCGGATCGGGCGCCGCGAACGCGGCCCTGGGAATCTTCGTGTACGCGCTGCTCGACCGCGTCAAACAACGCACCTAAGCTGCATTTAAGCTAACCACGGCTTGATTCCAGGGCAGGGATGGAGGTCGCCCGCCGGAGGTGTTCGCGTTGAATCGAGCACGACAACACTATAGCCTGTGCCGCTTGGATCTCGGCCCCGCCAGGTAGTGCTTGGCCTTTGGATTCGCCCCGTAATCTGGCGGCGCCAATTACCCTCGATTAGGCTACACTGCTGTACGCTTGGCGCGATTTCCGCATCTCAGTTTGCCCAAGCCAATCGCGGACCCGGAGGGGGTGAACCGGGTCGCGGGTGAATCTCAGGGGGAAACATGGCAGCCTCTGTCTGGTCCGGCTATCTAACGTTCGGGTTGATCTCAATGCCGGTGCGCCTGTTCTCGGGCGCGCGCAGCAGCGGAATTTCTTTTAACCAGCTTCACCGCACCGACCACCATCGGGTCAAGCAACAGCTTATATGTCCGGTGGACAACCAGGTCCTTGAGCGCAGCGACATCGTGAAGGGGTTTGAATTCCGCAAAGACGAATACGTGATCATCGATCCAGAAGAGATCAAGAAGATTGAGCCGAAGACCGCCAAGACCATGGAGATTCTGGAATTTGTGAAGTCGGCGGAGGTCGATCCCGTCTACTTTGAGTCTTCGTATTACATGGTGCCCGAGGAGGCAGGCCGGCGACCTTACGCCTTGCTCACAAAGGCGCTCGAGGAAAGCGAGTATGTCGCGATCGCCAAACTCACCATGCACAACCGGGAGTACACGGTTTTCCTGCGGCCGCACAAAGGCGGGATGATGCTGCATACGATGTACTATGCGGAGGAAGTCCGCGAAGTGGAATCCTTCGGGGCTCCGGATGTTGAGATCAAAGAGGCGGAGATCAAAGTCGCGCATCAACTGATCGAAGCACTGGCCGACGAGTGGGATCCGGAAAAATATCACGACACGTTTCAGGAAAATCTCAAAAAGCTGATTGAGACGAAACTCGAAGGCGGCACGATTCAGGCGGTCGAGCAACCCAAGAAGCTGGCGCCGGTGGTTGATCTGATGGCCGCGCTCAAGGAGAGCCTCGAAAACGCGAAGAAGCCGGCTGCCTCGGAAAAGCGAATCGAGCGGGCCAATGAATCGCAGGTCGTAGAGGAACGTCCGAAGCCGCGGCGCAAAAGAGCGTGACGGCGTGATTTCCAAGTTGTTAATTGCGAGTCTAAATCCGGCAGTCCCGCTGGCGGATATCTGGCTGTGAAGGGCGAATCCTCCCAGCGAATTCGCCCCTCTCATTTCCCCTCCTGAGGCCATTCCCGCTACAATAGCGATTCCGTGCAAAGCTAACCCTTAGATGGAGCAGGAATGAATCGGTTTTTGTTGCTGGGAACAGTACTGGCGATCTTTGCGATTGGCACGGGCTGCGGCGAAGTGTTCCGGCCCATTATTATCCCCAACCCTGCGCAGTTTCCGAACCCGCAGGCGGCGCATTCCGTGGTGACCATCAATGACAATGGGACAGTCGTGGATGGCAGCGCCATGACTGTGGATGTCGCTGGCGACGCGGACATCAGTCAGAAGAACGTCGGGTTGCGCCCGGTGCATGCGGTGCAGCAGAGTGCGAGCACCGTGCTGGTGGTGAACCAGTCGGTTGCGGGCGTTGCCCAGGAATCCGTTACCAGGTTGAATTTCTCCGGCATATCGATCGGGAGCACGAGCACCATCACCTTGCCCGCGGGTTCAGCCCCCAATTTTGTGGCGACTACAGAGGCCAATAAGGCTTACGTATCGATGCCGCAGTATCAGAATCCAGCCGGCACCGTGGTGCCATCCGTTGCCGTAATTAATACCCAGCAAAATGGCGTTGTGACAACGCTTCCGGTCGGGAATAATCCGGATGCGATTGGCGAGACGCCAGACGGTTCCAAACTGTACGTGGCGAATCAGGCAGACAACACGCTGAGCGCCTTCAATACCAGCGACGATTCGACGAGAGGAGTCACCGGTAGTTTCAATTCTCCGCTTTGGTTGTCGGCACGGTACGACAGTCAGAGAATCTATGTACTGAATGGCAACAGCACGGTCAGCACGATCGATACCACGACGACTGCCGGCCCGGACCCCGTGATCGGCACGCTCGGTGTGCCGAGCGCCGCCTACATGGTCTATGACACGATACTGAACCGGCTGTATGTGCCGGGCGGGAACCAGATAGCGATTCTCGATACATCGCAATCCCTGCCCAGCACGCTGGCGACGTTTACGCTATCGGCCCTAACTTCCAGGGGCACAGGCGATCCGTGCGCGGGAACGACTGCGGGTCCGCTTTCGGTGGTGGCCGCCGCCGCTTTGCCCGATGGCAGCCGCGCCTATGTCGGGTCGTATTATCTGGACAATGCCGGAAATGTCTGCCCGCAGGTGACGGTGATCACGACTTCAAACAACACGATCAAGACCAACATTGCGGTGCCGGGATTTCCAGCCTACGCGTTTTGCGCCGATCCGGCGCAGGTCCGCTTCCGCATGAGCATGGCTGCCGGGGGGGACAGCACTCGCGTCTACCTGGCAAGTTGCGACGGAGGCAACGTCAACATCATCAACACTGCTACAGATACCTACCTTCTAAATGTTCCCGCTCCGTATAGTGTGCGTCCCCCGATCTCGGGCAGTACGCTGAATCCGCCACAGAACCCGGTGTTCATGATTGCCGGCCCATAGGGCCTGTGTTTCCTGAGCAGAATGCGATAGAAGGGGCACGGAGTGTTTGGCGCGACGCGAAGGTTCAGACTTTCGCCGGGCGCGTCGATGGAAGCCTGGCCATCCTGGTTTTCCCCTGACCACTTTAGTATATTCACCTCCGACCTATGCCCACGTTTTACCAGCGCTTTCAGGAGTCGGCCCGCAAGTTCCCAGAAAATGTAGCTCTCGAGATTCAGCGCGCGGAAACAGTGGAGCGCGTCACTTTTGGGGAACTGGCGCGCATGGCGGAAAGCGTTGCGAACCGGCTCTCGACCAGTGTGCCGCGGGATGCCCGAGTGGCGATTCTGGCGGCCAATCATCCGCGGTGGGTGGCGGCGTATCTGGGAATCATCGCTTGCGGCAGAACGGCGGTGCCGCTCGATACGGCTCTCCATGCCGACCAGGTGAAGAAACTATTGCTGGACAGCGGAACCAGCCTTTTGTTCTGCGACAGAAAAAATCTTGCGACGGCGGTCGAAGCGACCGAGGAAACAGGAATTCCGCTGGTGATGACGTCGCAGGCAGCGGAGCCGGGGCCACCGGAAAAGCTGCTCGAACATCCCCAGCCGGAATCTAGCGGGGATCTCGACTCGATTTTCGCAGCGGGTCCCGGTAACTTCGTGCCCGTCGTTCCGGACGAGGACGACTTGGCAGCTCTGCTCTACACGTCGGGCACGACCGCCGATCCAAAGGGAGTCATGTTGACTCATGCCAACCTGGTCGGGGAGGCGAATGCGGTCTTCGGGGTGGTCTCGATCGGCCCCACCGACGCGCTGCTGGGAATTCTTCCGATGTTTCACGTGCTGGCGCAGATGGCGAATCTTTTTCTGCCGCTCTTCAACGGCGCACGAGTGGTGTATCTCGAAACGCTCAACACTACTGAGTTGCTGCGCGCCCTGCATGATCGGAATATCACGGCCTTCTGCGTGGTGCCGCAATTTTTCTATCTCATTCACGAGCGCATTTTCAAGGAACTGGGCAAGCGCGGAAAGATCACGCTGCGGCTGGTGCGGACGTTGATGGCGTTGAACCGGGGCCTACGGCGAATTGGCATTAACGCCGGAAGAGTGTTCTTCGGCAAGATTCATGCGACCTTCGGCGCGCACATGCGCTATCTGGTGACGGGAGGATCGCGGTTCGATCCGGCGATTGCGCGTGATTTCTACTCGTTCGGCATCGACGTCCTCAATGCTTACGGCCTGACGGAAACTACTGGGGGAGCGTTTCTCAACCGCCCCGGGAAGATTGTGTTTGGTTCCGTAGGGCCGCCGCTCCCCAGCGTGGAGGCTCGGATTGTCGATGAACACGAGGTGGAGGAAGGTAAACCGAAAGCGGGCGAGATCGCGATTCGCGGCGCGCTCGTGATGAAGGGCTACTGGAACCGGCCGGAGGCTACCCGCGAGGTGTTGCGCGACGGGTGGCTGTACACGGGCGATCTCGGCTATTTCGATGCGGCGGGGAATTTATTTATCACAGGGCGCAGTAAAGAGGTGATCGTCCTTGCCAACGGAAAGAATGTTTATCCGGAAGAAATCGAGATGCACTATTTGCAATCTCCATATGTGAAGGAAATCTGCGTGATGGCGCTGGAGGCGCGCGCCGGGGATCCCACCTCGGAGCGGCTGCACGGGGTTATTGTTCCAAACTTCGATCTGCTGCGGGAGCGCAAGATTGTCAATGCGAAAGAGGTGATTCGCTTGGATGTCGAGGCGCTCTCGCACAAGATTGCATCGACCAAGCGGTTGGGAAGTTATGACATATGGCAGGAAGACCTGCCTCGGACGACGACGCGGAAGTTGAAGCGGTTCCAGATCGAAAAGCGGGTTCGCGAACTGCTAGATACGGGGCGCGAGTCCGAAGGCGGGATCGACCGTCCGCTGACTGAGGACGAGCGCGCGTGGCTGGAGCGTGAGGATGTGCAGCGCGCACTGGCGATCGTGAAAGATTCCGCGCGGAATGATCTGGCGGAGATTCGTCCGGGGCACAATCTGGAACTCGATCTCGGGCTGGATTCCATGCAACGGGTGGAGTTGCTGACGGCGCTCGAAGGACAGATGGGAGGAGATGTTCCGGAGTCGCAACTGGCGGAGATTTACACGGTGCGCGACCTGGTGGATGCCATTCTGCTGAGCAGTGGGAATGGCGGGGGACGGCTTAGATCGGCCGCGCCCGCGTGGTCTACAATTTTCAGCGAGCCCGTCACCGACCCCGAGGTTCTGGCGCTGGCAACGCATAATATTTTTGCGGAAATTTTCTTTTTTGTTCTGGGACGGCTGATTTGCCTGTTCGCGCTCGACCGCTTTGACCTCAAGGTGCGCGGCCTGGAAAATTTGCCTGAGCACGGACCTTTCCTGCTGTGTTCGAATCACCAGAGCTATATCGATCCCTTGGTGCTGGCGTCGTTGCTGCCGTGGAGCATGTTCCGCGAGACTTTTGCGGTGGGCACGAGCGATATTTTTGGTAGGGGTTTCATGCGGCGCCTGGCGCGCTGGCTGCGCACCGTGGTACTCGACCCGGATGCGAACCTCGTTCCGGCGATGCGCGCGGGGGCATTCGGCCTCAGTCAGGGGCGGATTCTCGTTTTGTATCCGGAGGGTGAGCGCACCAACGATGGCAGCCTGCGGGTATTCCGCAAAGGGGCGGCAATTCTCTCGATTCATACGCAGGCGCCGATTGTCCCGGTGGCCATCGAAGGTTTTTATGAGGTCTGGCCTCGGCACAAGAAATTTCCAAAGTTTGGAAATCTGAAGATGCTCATTGGCAAACCAATGACGCCTCCGCCGGTGGAAAAAGCCAGCGAAGCGACCTACGAGCGTTTCACCGCGGATTTGAAAGGCAGAGTTGCGACGATGTGGGAGGAGTTGAGGGGAGAAGAATCTTCGACAGAGGGCGAACGCGCCTGATGCTGTGCTAGTAAGCCCCGGCGCCCAGGGCGCGGTCGCCGAACGCCTGCACAAATGCGTCGACGACGCCTTTGTGAAACTTGTCGCCGGCTCCGGCGATGATCTGTTCTTCTGCCTGCTTCGGAGAAAGCGCCTTCCCGTACGCGTTGCTGGTGAGTTTCTGATACGCGTCCGCGACTGCCAGAATGTGCGACTCAATCGGCACATTCACGGACCGGGCTCCCTGATCCTGCAGAATCTGCTCAGCCACAATGATCGGAAGCACCTGGCGGACCGCGTTTCCCACCGCGTTGGCGCGAGGATTCGGCTTGCGGTTCTTCCGGAGGCTTGCCACCACCTCGGCGTGAGTCACGTCCGCCGCCTTGTAAAGCGTGTCGTTGCTGATGCCGAGCTCACTAAGATCACGCAACAGAACTGCCGAGCGCAGTAACTCGATCCTGTCGGAGCTTAATCCCATCGCCTCGGCGATCTTGACGGCCGCATCCACGATGCGCTGGGTTTCCTTGTTGCTTTGTTTTTCGTTGGCGATTACGTGTTGCAGGACGAGCAAAAGGCTGCTGAAGCTCTCACGCATATCGGCGGTCATGCCCTGCGCGCGCTCGTAGAGGGTGCCCATGGCATATCCCGTGACTGTCAGAACGCCCGCCCAGATGGCGAAATTAAAAATGCGTTCCTGCGGCAGGACGACCAACCGGTGGGTGGGCATCAGGCCATTCAGAAAATCCAGCAGAACCACCAGGAATACACAAGCGAATGCGGTTAGAGTGGCGTGACGTCGTCCAAAGAAATAAGCGGAGTATAAGGTCGGCAGGAAATAGAAGCAGAGCGCCATCGGCAGCGACTGAGCAAAAAACTGCAGCAGTCCGGCAATCACAAACAGCGACAGCAGCAGCCCGAGTTCTCTAGCCAGTTTGCTCATGAATTGCCCTGAGTGGAATTCCCATGTCCGGCGGTGCGCGAACGAGTGCAGTTCTCCACTATTAAATTCTGAGCCAATTTGGGATACGGCGAAACTTACCTAAGTAATGAACGACGGCTGCCACTTCCGGGAAAGTGCGAGATTGACCCTACTTCGCCGGCGTGAGGTCGCCCGTGGCCAGAACGTAGGTCATCGTCTTGTCCAACTTGAGATTGAGCCGGGTGGAGGTGAGGAGCATATCCCCATTGCTCTGGCGCGCGGACTCGACATCCTTCATCACGACGCGAGTGTCTGAAACGGCGGTGCCGGGGTCCTCAGGGACGGGCGGGCCAGGGAAGGTCCCGTGCGGGGAGTTTGGAGGATAAGTGGCAATCTGGGTTGACCTCGAATAACGAGGATCATTCGCGGGGTCGTCGGCCGTCGACATCCGGAGGGGGTAATACCAATTGGTCAGGTAAACCTGGATGGCAAGCGAACCGGTCTTCCAGCGCACGTCGTTCATGCGGATTGCGAGGCGGGATGGACCGTTTGCGGATTTTGCCTCAGATTCAACTACTTCTCCCGAAAAAATGGCGCCCGTCGGAATCACCTTGCCCTTTACCAGCGTGGCGATGGTCAATTTCGCCGCGACCTTGGTGCCGACCGGGGTCTTGCCGGCAATCACCTTCTGCTGCATGGTGACGGGAAACTCCTGCGCCAGGGAAGTGGTGGGCAGGGGGCGTTTCTGTTGGTCGGAGGTGGACTGGCCCTGAAGAAAACCGGAACAAAGCACTGTTGCGCAAACCAGGCATCGAATCACGAAT
The DNA here is from genome assembly GCA_049521375.1 of Terriglobales bacterium. Lineage (GTDB taxonomy): Bacteria > Acidobacteriota > Terriglobia > Terriglobales > Acidobacteriaceae > Acidiflorens. The sequence continues at coordinate 18,499 of JBEKOW010000029.1, read as the reverse complement.
CTCGTCTTGGTTTGCGACATCTGCGACCTTTGTGGTCGAGTCTACCGCAAACGTGGCAGTCGAAACACCTGTGGGCTTTCTCTGGGGGGCGCCGAGGGACGAAGGTGTGCGCCGGGATGTTCCGGAGTCGCGGTGGGTCGCGCTAGCTAATGCCTGGTGCGGCTGCCCGTATCGGAAGGCGCAGTGGCCGCGCGAGCCGCCAGCGGGCCTTGCGGAGCGCTGGCCTGGAGCGCGTCATCGACGGCAGCGCGGAGATCGACCAGCATGCGCAAAGGCTGCCCGGAAGAGTACTCGGCGTGGAACATAACCTTCCACGAGTGGCAGATCATGCGCAGACGGGAGGTCGGCTCTTCGGCGGAAAATTGCGCGCGTCGGCAATCGATCGTGTGCGTTCCTCGATTTTCCAACTCGCGCAGTCCATCCTGAATGGCATTGAGGTCGTCATGCATCAGGCGAAAGAAGACGCGGCGGATGGTGAAGCTAAAACGAACAAAGGCCGTCATCGCGGCCGGATCGAAGTAGCGTTCTCCGGACTGTGTTTTGAATTTGCGGCCTTGTTCCAGCGTGCCGCTGTGCAGGAGTTCACTGAGCCGGCGGCAGCGGGCAGCCGATTGACACACCACGTCAAGGGGAGCGAGCCACGCAGGAACCTGGAGCGGCGACTTCTGCTGCCCGAGTACGGGCGCGAGCGCACGCGCTACGGAATCGAGGTCGACATCGGCCTCGTCGAGGCCCGAAGGGGCGCAGAAGGAAAAATACTGCACCAGCAGGAAGTCGATCTTATCGCGGTCGGTGGGCAATTTTACGGGCTTGCGCAAGTGATGGACGAGGAGGTTGCGGAGCACGCTTTCGTTGGCTAGAGGCGTGGTCTGGAGAAACTGGCGCAGTTGGTGAACCTGAATTTCGTTGTCCACCTGCTTCAGCCATTTCTCGGCTTCGCGGCCATCGCCTTCGACTCCGCTGGGCGGGGTGTTGGGCCCAAACGGGCAAAGAGGCACGTCAATGACAAATTCACAGACTAACTCCTTGTAGATGGGCTGGAGGGCATGGAACACGGGCCATGGAACTTCCTGCGAATGTTTGGAGGAATGATCGAATGCAGTCATGATTTGATGATCCAATTGGGAACAGGAGTCAGGAAGCGGGCTCCGACGACCGTCCTCTCTGCATAATACTGGACGGCAACCACCGAGGCTTCCGCACGAAGGGAGCCATCCCGGGTTTCGATGAGAATGCGATCCGCAAACTCGAGCGGTTTCGCGACCACAAATAACACTTCGCTGGGTGTGCCGAACTCGATGGTAGTGTCCTGCAAGCCTTCCCATGTGTTACCGGCATGGCCATCGCCGTTGCCATCCGCCTGCCCAGGACCGTTGTCCGAAGCGCCATTTTCGCTGGCGCGGCTGAGGTGAATGGGAATTCGTAGGGGAGTAGCGTCCGGAAAAAACCGGGCGAGCCGGCTTGCGAAATCGGACTCGAGCGCGCGGGCGGCGGCACTGGCCTGGTTGGGCACGGTAAACCTCGGATCCCTAATGTGAACAGCAAGCCTCGTCCCGTCGTTTTCCAGTTAGAAAAAGTCCAAAGCAGACTTAGGCTGTGCGTTGTCTAGGTTTACCGATGCACGACCGCCTCCGAACTCTTGAAGGACATGAACTCATGAACAAGTCGAACAAAGCAATGGGAGTTCGGCGCTTCAGGAGGACGTCCAGGCGTAATCCTGACAAGAAGCGTGGAGGACGGCGTCTCAGACTGATACGGCAGCAGGAAATCGTCTCAATCTCGCAAGCCGAGGTGAGCTCCAAGAAATGGTGCCTCGTTACGGGAATTCCTACTGGAGCGTCGTCGGACCCGTGTTGTGTTCGCGCATGCCGATGTTGTAACGCTTGAGCTTGCGATAAAGAGTGGCGCGGCTGATGCCGAGCATCTTGCCGGCGCGGACTTTGTCGCCCTTGACCTGGGAAAAGACGCGGGCGATGGTAGCGCGCTCGATATCTTCCAGGTCAGTCGCCGTGGCTGCTCCAAACTGCTGGGCATCGAAGGTTTGGGAAGCTTCATGGAGATCGGCCTGAGCGATCGATGGCGGCAGATCGTCCACATCGAGCACGCGCCGGTCGGTGAGCGCGACGGCGCGTTCCAGACAGTTCTCAAGCTCGCGAACATTACCCGGCCAGTCATAGGCGAGAAGGGTTTTCATGGCATTGCCGGAAATCTGAACTCCGCGGCCGGGGGCTAGCCGCTCGAGGAACCAGTTGGCAAGGATCGGAATGTCAGACCGGCGGTCGCGCAGAGGAGGCAAGGTAATGGTCACGACGTTCAGCCGGAAGAAAAGATCCTTGCGGAACGTTCCCTTTTTGTAATCCGTCTCAAGATCGCGGTTGGTAGCAGCCATGATACGGACGTCAACCTTTACTTTCTGATTGCTGCCCACGGGGCGAACTTCTTTTTCCTGAAGAAAGCGCAGGATCTTGGCTTGCATCTCGAGCGGGAGTTCGCCGACTTCATCGAGAAAGATGGTTCCCGTATCCGCCGATTGCAGCAGTCCCTGCTTGGAGCGGAGAGCGCCGGTGAAGGCTCCGCGCTCATATCCGAACAGTTCGCTTTCGATGAGCGTGGGCACGAGCGATCCGCAGTCGACCGCGACGAACGGACGGCTGGCGAGGTTGCCGCGGAAGTGCAGGGCGCGCGCAACCAATTCCTTGCCGGTGCCACTCTCTCCCGAGATCAACACAGGAGTGCGCGTGTCCTTGAGACGGGAGATGAGGCGCAGCACGTGCTGAATGCTGGCGGAGTTGCCAATGATGCCGTGGATGGCGGTTTCGGTCTCGGAACGCTCGCGCAAGAAAATATTTTCTTCTTCCAGGCGGACCTTTTCGGCCATCCGGCGCAGGAAGAGACGCAGTTCATCGAGCGGAGAAAACGGCTTGGAGATGTAATCGTAGGCGCCGAGTTTCATCGCCTGCACGGCCGTTTCGACCGATCCGTGACCGGTCATAACGGCCACTTCGATGCGCGGGTAGATGCGCTTGACCTGTTCGAGGAATTCGAGTCCTGACATGCGAGGCATAACCAGATCGGTGAGGATCATGTGAACCGGCTGCTCCTCCAGCAGGGAGAGAGCAGCGTCACCGTTCTCGGCTTCGAGACAGGAAAAGCCGAGTGATTCGCCCACCGTCATGCAGAGCCGTCGAATGGGCTGCTCATCGTCCACGATCAACAAACGGATATTGAGGTCTTGAGTCATGATGCCGCCTTACCCATGGTTTGCTCGACAACGGAAATGAAGTCATGGACGCGAAAAGGTTTTTCGACGCAGGGCGCGCCGGTGCGGCGCAAGGTCGCCGCCGTCTCCTCGTTGGCAATGTCGCCGGTAATAAACACCACCTTGGGGGCAAGACCAGGACGGTTGCTGGCGATCCAGGCATAGACCTGGGCGCCATCGACGCCGCCTGGCGTCCGCATATCGGACACCACGCCATGGAAATCGCCGGTGGCCAGTATTTGAAGAGCCTGAGCGCCCGACTCGGTGCACACGACCGAATAGCCGTTACGTTCGAGTGCGGAACGGACAAATTCCATGACTGCCGGTTCGTCTTCAATCAGAAGCACGGGCGCACATGCGGGTTGGGTTCCAGTTTGCGTCATTGTGGGTACACTCCTGCTGCCGCGCCGAAGGAGGCCCCATCGGTCGCCAGAGGCAGGCGGACGATGAAGGTAGCTCCCTCGGAATCAAGATTGTTGTGACAGATAATTTCGCCCCCATGTTCGCGCACGATGCCGTAGCAGATGCTCAGGCCGAGGCCGGTTCCCTTGCCGATGTCTTTGGTCGTAAAAAAGGGATCGAAGATGCGGTCAGGATCGGAGATGCCGGTGCCGTTATCCCGGAATGAGACTTCCACATAGCCGCTGCTGCGCGCACTCATGATCTCGATGCGGGCAGGATGGCCGCATTCGCGGACGGCATCGTAGGCGTTGTTGATGATGTTAAGGAAGACCTGCTGGAGTTGATGGGAATCGCCGACGATTTCCGGCAGAGATTCGTCGAGCCGCTCGAGTACCTGAATGCCGTGGCTGATGAAGTCATACGAGCGCAGCTGCACGGTGCGGTGGAGGATAGAGTTCAACTGCACGGCCTGGCGGCGCGGCGGCATCTGACGCGCAAAGCTCAGCAGGTTCTGCACGATCTGCTTGGTGCGCTGGGCCTCCTGCAAAATGACCCGCAAATCGCGCCGTGCGCTTTCCGGCAGTTCGGGATTTTCCATGAGCAGGTCGGTAAATCCAAGAATTGCTGTCAGCGGATTGTTGACTTCATGCGCGACTCCAGACACCAACTGTCCAACCGCCGCCATTTTCTCGGCATGCACCAGTTTGGAGCGGAGCAGGGCGGAGTCGGTCACATCGGTCATGACGACGACAATGCTGGTCACCTTGCCATCTTCGCTGCTGATAGGGCTCAGATTGACGGAGAACTGTCCACTCGCGCCATCGCCCCGGATAAGGGGAAGATCAAAATTATCGACCTGCTGGCCGCGCGAGACGGAGGCGATTGCTTGCCGGAGAGCTTCGCGCCGTGGTTGCGCACACAGGTCGGCGAGCGAATGTCCGACAATCTGGCTCTGCTGAAAACCGAGGCCGCCCCAGCGGCGATTGGCGTAGCTGATCTCGCCCTCGGTGTCGGTGACCAGAATCAGACTCTGGGTGTGGCTGAGAATCTTGCCCGAAAAGTCGCGCTCTTTTTGTAACTCGGTCTGCGACTGGCGAAGGCTGGAGATATCGAGCATGAGCCCGCGATGTTGCACCACAGTGCCCCCAATATCGCGCACCGCATAACAGTTCATGAACACGTGGACGGGCGAACCATCCTTGCGGCGCAGCATTTCTTCGTGGTTGTGCATCTCGCCGGCATGCTTGAGCTTCTCAATCAATTCTTCCCGCCGCTGCGGAGAGAAATAAATCTCGGTGGGGATGTCCAGGCGTAGAACTTCGTCCCGGTTGTCATACCCAAGGATGCGCACCAGGGCATCGTTGACCTCGACGAAGCGGCCCTGCGGAGTGGAGACGTAAATCCCTTCCTGAATATTGTCGAAAAGCTCGCGGTAACGGCGCTCCGCCTCGCGCCGGTCGCTGATGTCCTTGAGCACGTGCACGGTTTGTAGCTCGCCGCTGCTGTCGGCGTGAATACGCGAAGTCGAGATGAGATAGGTGCGCTCCAGCCCCGGATGTACATACTCGTCGAGCCCTTCACCGGAGCGGCAAAAGGGACAGGAATGGGGAGAACCAGCTGTAGAAAGGGCATCGAGAGCGCGCATATTGACGCCAATCAACTGATCGGGAGCAATCCCGACCAGGTCGGCGAGCGACCTGTTCACGCGCAGGATATTGTGCTGCTCGTCATGCACCACGATGAAGTCGCTGATGGCGTCGAAGATTTCCAGCCAGTGACGGTTGGCCTGCTGGGCGCGCGTGAACAGGCACGCATTCTCCAGCGCAATGCTGGCATGTCCGGCGACCGCGCGCAACAGTTGTTGCTCGTCGGCGTTGGGCGCGGCGCCCCGGTCGGCCAGGCAAAGAACCCCGATCAATTCCCCGGCGGACCCATTGAGGCGCACGAGCGTGCAATCCACCCATCCAAGAGTGGAAGCGAGAGAAGATCCGAGCAAATCGCCGGCGGAAACGAAAGCGACGTCGCTGGTATATTTCGGCAGGGCGGCGCGCACAGCATAAGCGAAGCTACGAACCAGAGGTTTGTCGGTGACCTCGGTGCCGCCACACATGAGGATGGTTTCCAGTTCGGGGGACTGGAAGAGACTCAACGCCGCGCAGCGTCCGCGCAGAAGGGAAGCAGTGCGGAGCACAAACTGACGCATGAAATCGGGCAGGTGGAGAACTGTATTCAGTTCCAGCGCCAGCGTGACCAGTCCTTCGGATCGCCGCCGGTGCTCCACCGCCTCGTGGAGATTCCGCGTGAGTTCCAGGGCGATGGCAATCTGCGCGGCCAGGGCGCGAGCGCGGCGAACATCCTCGTCGGTGATCGAGCCGATCTCAATGCGGTCAAGGACGCCAAACATGCCCAGCAAGTCGCCACTGGAGCCGAGCAGAGGCACGGCCAGCAGTTGCTTGATGCCGAATGAGGCTACAAAGTCAAGATTGGCCCCCGGGGTTTTCGCCGCGTCCTCCGTAAGGAACACGTCTTTTTGTTTGAGTTTGCGAGTGGCGACGCCGTCGTGCAACGGGATGTCTACCGGCCGGGCCCGGCCATTTTCAAATCCCCAGCGGATCCGGAAATTGTTGTCTTCGAGCAGACCAATAAAGCAGCGCTGGTAGCCGAGAAAATTGGCGGCGCGCACCACCGAGGTCTGCATGAACTCGTCCAGCTTGCCGGCGGAGCTGAGTTCGCAGGAAATGTCCAGAATGTCGTGCAGTTCCTGCTCCCGGGCACGCGCCTTGTCCCGGAGTTCCGCGTTGGTAATGGCGATGGCAACAAAGCCGGCGAGAGCGGACACAAACGCTTTGTCTTCCGGAGAAAAAGGACTGGCCGCGCGCGGATAAACCAGGACCGCGCCGTGCGAACGCGGGGTGCGGAAGGGCGCGGCGACCAGGGTTCCGGATGGGGAATCATCGCCGAAGTGCGCGGCACCATCGATATTGACGGTAATCCTTTCGGCGGTAGTCACCGCTCGGGTGGCAATCTCGAGAGCCGAACGCAGATCGTTTTTCTGGGCGCGATCGCGGATAGTCTGAGCCAGGCCCGCAGGATCCGCGGACACTGCATGCAGCTGAAACAGATTCTCGTGCTGCACGAAAATCAGGACGGCTGGCGAACGAAGAAAGTCGCGCAAACGATCCGCGATGCTCTGCACCAGCCCGGAGGTGTCGGGCAATCCCTGCAGTTCCGTGGCAATCTCCATCAACAGGGCAGAGCGGCGGCGCTCTTCGCGGGAAGACTGCGCAAGCCGGATCGCCTCGATCGCGGTACAGAGTTCCGCCGCAAGAATAGTGACTTGTGCGACGGCGGAATCGTCGAAAGTGGCGCCCGTCACCGTATGTACGTAAGCGATCGCGCCCACTACTTCGCCGCCCACAAGCAGGGGCGCTGCCATGGCGGCCGATGCCCGGGAATCCGACAACATAGGGTACGACGAGAGGGCGACCTGATTTTCAACCGCTGCGCTCTGTTGTAAAACGGCTTTCATTACGACGGAAGGGTCTCCCGGGCGCAAGCGCATGCCTGCGAAACGGGAGGCTTGGTATCCGGCGGCTTCGACCCCGACGAGCTCTCCATCCGCGGTGTAACTCCAGAAGTAAGCTCCGTCGGCGCGGAAGAAAGCCCGGGTCAGGCGGCAGAACAGGACGAGAACCTGGCGGGGATCATCGCTCTCAAGAGCAGCCTTTGCGAGCTCAAGGAGAAGGCTCTGGAAGGCCTCTTCAGAATGAGACTCGGCGAGCGATCCGGGATTTCCTTGGCCCATCGTCAGTGCGCACCGTCCACTCTGGCTAAGCAGCTGAAAACAATTGAATTACATCTTGAACCTACGCTGAATTCTCAAATTGAGTCAAGGGAATAGCGAGCGCAGGTGCCAACTTGGGAAACGGGGGTTCGCGTCCGTCTCTTTGTGACACCCACCCGAATCGAAGGGACCGTGCGATGCCCAATTCCCAAATCGGGAAGGTTCCGCTTCGTAATTCCCGCTCGAGGGGGGACCGAAATCACCAAAGTAACTCGAGATACGGACTTTTGGTTTCTGCTAACGGGTGTGTAGATGAAGATAGTCAGCAGAGCGGAGGAATTCGTTTGTCTCTTCAATGCCGGCATCGCGGGATGGTGTGTTTGCTGGCGGCGAGCCTTTGCTGGGCAGCGGCCAAGCCGGCATTGTCCCAGGAACCGGTGGCGCGTCCCATCAAGAACAAAGTAAATCCGACGTATCCCGAACTGGCGCGGCGAATGAGAATCGCAGGGATCGTGAAAGTGCAGGTCACGGTTGCGCCGGTTGGCTCGGTGAAGAACGCAACCATCATCGGCGGGCACCCGCTGCTGGCGAATTCCGTCCTCGACGCCGTTAAAAAATGGCGCTTCGCGGCCGAACCGCAGGAAACGACAGAGAATCTGGAATTCCACTTTGCCCCAAATGACTAAGGCGCGTCTGACTAGGAAGGCAGGAGTATGAGCATCAGGAAACAACTCTATGTGAGTTTCGGAATCATCCTGGCGACCGTGCTGGTGCTGCTGGCGGTCAATCTGGTGGCAGTGTGGCGTGAGCACGAGGCCAAGGCGGCCGCGCAAAGTTCCATCGACATGGCGGAAGCCACGTCCAACGTCCGCTTCCAGATGATGCAGAACCGCTTGCACCTGCAGAACTACCTGCTGAGCGGCGATACGCGCGACGTCGAAAAGATGAACGAGGGCGCGCACTTGCTGGACGCGGCGCTGCGCCGCGCCCAGGATCTGGCGACCGACAACCAGCAGCGCGCGAGTCTGGAACGGGTGCAGGGACTCGAGCAGAACTGGATGACGGAATTTGCCAATCCGCTGGTCGCGAGGCGCCGCGGGGTAGACAGCGGGAATGAGACGGTGGCCGAACTGCAGATTTTCTATCTACAGAAGGATCCGAGCTCATGGGTCACGCGTTCCAGCAACATTCTGGACGACGTGGACCGGGAGAACCGCGAACTGCTGGAAAAGAGGCACTCCGAAGACCAGTGGGCGGCGACCGCGACTATTCTGATCGCGGTTTTCAGTTCGCTGGCCGCGCTCGCGCTGGGCACAATTGTCGCGTACCGCACAGCGACGGGAATCACCGAGCCGCTGAACCGCCTGATCCATGTGGCCGAGCAGATCGGGCAAACCGGGGATCTCGAACACAATATCGACGTGCACGGCAAAGACGAGATCGGGCAACTGGCGAGGACCTTCGACTCGATGGTGAAGTACCTCAAGGAAATGGCGGCGGTGTCGGAGGCCATCGCGGGAGGCAACCTGGGAGTAGAAGTGCGGCCGCGTTCCGCCAACGACACGCTGGCCAACGCATTTACGCGCATGGTGGGAGGGCTGCGCGGGCTGGTGCGCAACGTGCGCGATGCGGCGTCCCAGGTAGCGAGCGCAGCGACCCAGGTCGCGAGTTCTTCCGAGGAATCGGCCCAGAACAGTATGCAGACTTCGTCGGCAATCGACGAAGTGACGAGCACGATGCACGAGATGAGCGTGAACGTGCAGAACATGGTGAAGAGCACGCAGACGCAGGCTTCCAGCGTAAACGAGACGTCGGCATCGATCGACCAGATGGTGACTTCGATTCAGCGGGTAGCGGACACGGCCAAAGTGCTGCTCGACATTTCCAATCGCTCGCGCGAAGAAGTGCATAGCGGGATCGGCACCATGGAGAAGGCGACCGACGGCCTGAACCGCATCAACACCACCATCCGCTCGGCGGGCGAGATTATCGACTCGCTGGGCACGCGCGCCGACGATATCGGCAAAATTATTGAAGTGATCGACGATCTGGCGGAACAGACCAACCTGCTGGCCTTGAACGCCGCGATTGAAGCGGCGCGCGCGGGAGAGCACGGGCTGGGATTTGCCGTGGTCGCCGATGAAGTGCGCAAGCTGGCGGAGAAATCGGCGCAATCGACCAAGGAAATTTCCGATCTGATCCAGAGCATTCAGAAGGAAGCCCGCAGAGCCGTCGAGAACATGGAGAAGAGCACGAACATCGTCGATGAGGGGCTGAATCTGGGGCAGGACCTGAACGCCGCGCTGCGCAAGATTTCGAACGTCGTCACCGAGGTTTACAAGTTTGCGCAGGAAATCGGCGCGGCCACCAATGAACAGTCGCACGGTTCAACGCAAATCGCGCGCGCCACCACGCGCTTGAATGAAATTACCCACGAGATCAACTCGGCGGTGGAAGAGCAGGCTTCCGGAGCGCAAGCGGTGGTGCAGGCGATGGAACGCATGCGCGAACTGGTGCGCTCCTCCACCTCGAGCTCGACGGAACTCGCCGCTTCCTCGGATCAGATGTCGAAAATGTCGCGCGGGCTGCTGGATTCGATGGACCGTTTCTCGCTGCAATCGGAGGCGGGGAGCGGACTGGCAGCGCGGCAGGCAACGGCGGGAAGCCGCTAAAGGAAATCCATTCATGCACCAGGAAGCGCACGTTGTCGGTTTCAGAGTGGGGCACGAAACGTACGGAATTCCGATCGCCGCGCTGCATGAAATCGTGCGCGTACCCGAGATCACGGCGATCCCCGACGCGGCGGCGCACATCGAGGGAGTGATTAACCTGCGCGGAAAGATCGTCGCGGTCGTGGATCTGCGCAAGCGCTTTGGAACATGCGCGAGCCGCATCGACCGGCACAGCCGCATTCTGGTGGTGGGACATCAGGGCAGGCTGGCGGGGCTGGTCGTGGACGCAGCCTCGGAGGTCATCAGGATTCCCGCAAGCGAGATCGAAACCGCGACCGCGCTCATGCAGGAGGGCGGACTCGATTGCGTGACCGGGCTGGGCAAGTACCAGGGACGCCTGATCATCCTGCTCGACGTCGACAAAGTGCTGAATATGCGAGACCACTCCAGCGCGCCGGGAGCCGCCGGTGCGGAGAGCGGTAAATCACTTGCCCAGAGCGCGCGGGCGGGAAAGTAGCGAGTGCGCGAACCCATATGAGCACAAGCCAGGGACAGGCACCGGCGCTCAACGAAGCGGAACTAAGGCTGCTGCAGGAACTCGTGTATCAAGAGTGCGGCATGCACTTTGATGAACGGCGCGCGTCGTTCCTTCAGGACCGGCTGCAGCGCCGCTTGAAAGAGTGTGGCCTGGATTCGTTCTACAGCTACTATCGCCTCCTTACCAGCAAACCGGGCAAGCAGGAGCTGGCGCTGCTGCTCGAAAACCTGACCGTGAATGAAACCAGCTTTTTCCGGAACAAGGCACAGCTCGACTTCTTCCAGCAAGACGTCCTCGAACACCTGCTGCAATGCAAGCAACAGCAGCGCGACCACACCTTGAGAATCTGGAGCGCAGGCTGCTCGACCGGGCAGGAACCGTACACGCTGGCGATGCTGGTCGCGGACACGGTTACCTATCACCAGATGCGAAATCCCCAGGCGCGTGATTTTTCCTCGCCCAAGCCAGTCGTGCCCGCCCCCTGGCAGCTCGAAATTCTGGCGAGCGACATCAGCTATTCGGTCTTGCGGACAGCGCAGGAAGGCTCTTACCCCGAGCACCAGATGGCAGGGGTCGATTACAGCTTCCGGTTGCGCTATTTCGACAAGGTGGGTTCCCGCTACGCAATCAAGAAGGCCGTGAAGGACCTGGTGCACTTCGACTTTCACAATCTCAAGACCGAATACCTTCCGCAGCGTAACGACATCATTTTCTGCCGCAACGTGATGATGTACTTCGACGAGGCGGAGCAGAAGCGGCTGGTCGAAAAGTTTCATCGCTGCCTGAACCCGGGCGGATATCTCTTTATCGGCCATGCGGAAAGCCTGCTGGGCGTGACGGAGAAGTTTCAGATGGTGCACCGTAATGCGGGCACCGCCTACCAGCGGGTCGAGGTGCGAGCTTGAAGGGACTTCCGGACGAGCTGACGAATGAGCTCCGCGCCTTGTTTTTCCAGAGCGCGGCGGAACTCGTTCAGCAGATGAATGACGAAGCCCTGCGGCTGGAGAAAACTCCCGCCAATGCGGAGACCGCGCGCAGCCTGCGGCGCATCGTGCACACGCTCAAGGGGGATTCGGCGGCTTGCGGCTTCTGCGAACTGAGCGAATTGGCGCACGAGTTCGAGGACGTGCTTACGCTCGGAAAGCCGGCCGCCGCGAAAGCCGTTCCCGAGATTGCATTGCGGGTGGCTGACGTATTCGCAGTCCTGCTCGAGGCTTACCAGGGAAAGAAAAACCTTCCCAACTTCCAGGCTTTACGCGAAGAGATTGCCGGTCTTGCTCAATCAAGCGCAAAGCAGACGGCCGCAATTAGACAAGAGACTCCAGTCGAACAGAAGGGCCCGTGGTCGGAATATGAAGTTCTGGCCATCAGCCAAGCCCTCGAGAGCGGCAAGGACGTTCAGCGCATTGTGGTGCAACTCGACCCGCATTGCGGTATGCCGATTGCGGCACGCCAGATGATTCAAGGGGTTCTCGCCGGCCTGGGAGAGCTGTTGGCGTTATATCCCGGCGACGCCTCGACCGGGCCGATCACGCAGATTGAAGCCGCGTTGGCCTCCGAAAAATCGGCGGAGCAGATCCAGGCCAAGTGCAGGATTCCAACCATCGCCCACAACGTAAAAGTAAACTCGCTCGACTTGAGTGAATTCGCGAGCGATGCCGGCGCCCTCGACTCCGTGGGCGCCGAGAGGAAGCCTGAGGCCGCGCAGGATGGATTTGCCGATACGGTGTCGAGCGCCGATGGGGCTGTGATGGAACCGGCTGTGCCCGCGTTGACGATTGGCGCCGAGAATATCCTGCGGGTTGATGCAGAGCGAATTGATGCCGTACTCAACCTCGTAGGGGAAATGATTCTCGCCAAGTCGACGTTACAGCAAACCCTGCTGGAATTTGGGCAACGGTTTCCAAAAGATGTGTTGCGCGGAAAATTCAGCGATGCCTTGGCCTTCCAGGCGCGGGTTCTGAACGATCTGCAGCGCTCGGTGATGAAGATCCGAATGGTGCCCGTAGACCAGTTATTCCGGCGGTTTCCGCGGATGGTGCGGGATGTGTCGCGGCAGTGCGGCAAGGAAGTGGAACTGGTGATTCGTGGTGGGGACACCGATCTCGATAAAGGCATTCTGGACGCAATCGCCGAGCCGCTGATGCATTTGCTGCGAAATGCAGTCGGGCACGGCATCGAGACCGCCGCGCAGCGCATCAGCGCGGGGAAGCGGCCCCAGGGAATCTTGCGGTTGAACGCATATCACCAGGGCAATCAGGTAATGATCGAAGTTTCCGACGACGGAAGCGGGATCGATCCGGAAAAGGTACGGCAGCGCGCTCTCGCCCAGGCTCTGGTGACGCCGGAAGACGCGGCTCGCCTGGACGAAGCCGAAACCCTCGAACTGATCATGCGGCCCGGGTTTTCGACGGTCGACGAGATCACGGAATTGTCCGGGCGTGGAATCGGTCTGGACGTCGTGCAAAGCGTGCTCACCCGTCTTAAAGGAGCGGTGCGGATCGAAACCGCGGCGGGGCGGGGCACCACCTTCCGTTTGCAACTGCCGTTGACGCTGGCAATTATTCGCGCCCTTTTATTCCGCGTGGAGCAGCGCCTCTACGCCCTCCCTTTAAACGCGGTGGCCGAGATCGCTCGCACCACGGAAGATCACATTCGCCAGGTCGAGCATTACGAAGTGCTGCAGTTGCGGAATGACGTACTGCCTTTGTTGCGACTGGGGCCGGCGGCGGCAGCGGAATCGTCGTGCCGCAAGTTGTTCGTGCTGGTCATCCACCATGGGGAGCGCAAGTTCGGATTGATCGTGAACGAACTAGCGGGGGAAGACGAACTGGTCATTAAGGGCCTGGATGATCGTTCGATCAAGTCTGACCTGGTAAGTGGCGCTTCAATTCTGGGCGATGGACGCGTGGTCCTCATTCTGAACCTGGCCGCGCTGGTGGAACGCTTCGTGCGCGGCCGAGGCAGCGACGTTGCGCGCACGCGAAAAGCGGGCTTGCTGTCGAACCTTTCAGGTCATCCCGACAGCGAACTGGAGAGACGGTCGCTGCAAGCACGCGGAGTGGGCGGAGGCCAGTCATGAACCGGACGGTACGAGTTCTGGTGATCGACGATTCAGCTTTAATGCGAAAGCTGATCCCACGCATTCTTGAGCGGGATCCGAAGATTGAAGTGGTCGGCACCGCCATTGACGGGAATTTTGGGCTGAAAAAAATTGAGGATCTGGCGCCCCACGTCGTAACCCTTGACCTCCAGATGCCCGGCCTGAACGGAATTGACACGCTGAAACAGATCATGCGCCGCTGGCGTTTGCCCGTGATTGTAGTCAGTTCCCACAGTACGGCGGGAGCCGACATCACCCTGCGGGCGCTTTCGTTGGGCGCGTTCGACTTTGTGGCCAAGCCCGGAGACGTTTCCACCCGGATGCCGGAGATCGCGGACGATCTGATCCGGAAGATCCGCGCGGCCGCGCAAAATGGGGCGCAGCAACCAGTGTTTCTGCCGGAAGAACCTTCCCGGCCGGCGCGGAAGCAGAGGTTGGCGGCTCCCACGCGAGTCATTGCCATCGGCATTTCGACCGGCGGTCCAAATGCGCTGCAATATCTGTTCTCGCATCTGCCCACGGACTTTTCCGGCAGCATTCTCGTGGTGCAGCACATGCCGGACGGTTTCACCGAGTTATTCGCTAAGCGTCTGGATGAAACCTGCCCGATCCGGGTGAAGGAAGCGCAGTCGGGTGATTTGCTGGTGGCTGGACGGGCGCTGATCTGTCCCGGCAACCGGCATATGAAAGTGAAGCGGTTGCCGCTCGGTAACGTAACCGTACTGGCGGACGATGAACTGGAGAACGGGCATCGCCCCTCGGCAGACGTGCTGTTTCGAAGCGTGGCGCGCGAGTTCGGCCCGGAGGCGATGGGCATTCTGATGACCGGTATGGGCGAAGACGGCGCTTCAGGGATGGGTGCGATTCAGGCGGCTGGCGGGTTGACGGTGGCGCAGAGTCAGGCAACGTGCGTGGTGTTCGGCATGCCCAAGGCGGCCATCGAGCGGGGCTTTGCCATGCGCACGGTGGACCTGCAGGATCTGCCGGCCTTGATGCAGGCCCAATGCGGAGGTGAGCCCGCCCGCGAAGATGAGACAGACGCAAGGAAGGCCACAGGAGTTGGCAGTCACTAGCGCCGCCTGTCGGAATATGTGCCGGTCGTGGTTAAGTTCAACACTCGGGGGACGTCATGGAGAATTTCGCGGCTATAAAACGGAGCGGAGACGGAGAGCCGGTGCGCTACCTGATCGTCGATGACTCCGTGTTTGCGCGCAAGAACCTGTCCAAAATGGTGGAAAGCTTTGGCGGGCAGGTAGCGGGCGAGGCTCCAGACGGGTTGGCCGCAATCAGCGAATACGGCAAGCTGAGACCCGACATCGTCCTTATGGATATCACCATGCCGCATATGGAAGGCATCGATGCGACCGAGAAAATTGTCCGCGCCTATCCGGGTGCGCGCGTCGTGATGGTCTCCTCGGTCGGCTACCAGGAGAACATCGTCGCTGCCTTGCAGAGGGGTGCGCGCCACTTCGTCCAGAAGCCGGTGAAGCCCGAAGTTCTCTATGAAGTCATCAAGTATGTGATGCAGGACGATCAAAACGAAACCCAGAGTGCTGGAGCGGGGGCCTGATCATGCGCATGGAACTGATTCAGCCCTTCATCAACGCCGCCGATGCGGTGCTGGCGCAGGGGCTCGAATCTCCGGTCTCTGTCGAGAATCTATCGATGGAAGATGAGGGGTACCGGCGCCAGGGCGTGGCGGTCGAGGTCAGGATCACCGGGGACATCGAAGGCCGCATCCTGTTCGATGTCGCCCAGGAAGTCGCGACCAGCTTTGCGAGCCGGTTGTCGGGCATGCAAGTCGCGGGTACGGACGGTCTGGTCCGGGAAGCGGTGGGTGAACTCGCCAACCAGATCATCGGCAACGCGGTCACGGTGCTCAACGACCAGGGCTTCCAGTTCAGGGTTCATCCCCCAACGGTACCAATTTCGGATGGCAGCAAAGGCAGCGCAGACACAGAGGCTCTGGTCATGTGCTTTCGAACGGAATGCGGCATCGTTTTCATGAATATTGCCCTTCGTTATCACCATCCCTGGGCCTCGGAGCGCGCGGCGGGTACGGTCTAAAAACCCCGACCTTTAGCGTCCAGTCATGAGTTCAGTTTTGGTGCCCCAGCATTTGGGAAGAGATAACAGACGTAGACAGATGAGTCTGCGGTGCGAATCGAGCCCTGTTGCATCTAATGTGCTAGGCTTGATTTACCGTCTGAGACGTGTGTCTCCTTAAGGATTTTACTTTTGATTAACACTCTGCTAGGCAAGGTTTTCGGCACCAGGAACGAGCGTGAGGTCAAGCGCTTGCAGCCTCGCGTCGCGGCGATCAATGCTCTTGAACCCGAGATTGAGAAGCTAACCGACGACGAACTCCGGGCCCGCACCGCGGAATTCCGTGCCCACATCCAGGAGCGGCTGAGCGCAATCGCCGACGATCCAAACGCCGATGTCGATCGCCAGAAAGAGATCGAGACCGAGCGCGGGCGCGTGCTGGCCGAGGTCCTGGACGAATTATTGGAGGATGCTTTTGCCATCGTCCGCGAAGCCGGACGCCGCGTGCTCAACATGCGGCACTTCGACGTGCAACTGATCGGCGGCATGGTTCTGCACGAGGGCAAGATTGCCGAAATGAAAACCGGCGAAGGGAAGACCCTGGTCGCAACGCTTCCCGTGTACCTCAACGCGCTCAGCGGACGCGGCGTTCATGTGGTAACGGTGAATGACTATCTGGCCAAGCGCGACTCCGAGTGGATGGGCAAGCTCTACAGCTTCCTCGGCCTGTCCGTAGGCGTGATTGTTCACGACCTGGACGACGAGGAGCGCCGCGCCGCTTACGCCGCCGACGTAACCTACGGCACGAACAACGAATTCGGGTTTGATTATCTCCGCGACAACATGAAATTCGACCTGCGCGATTGCGTGCAGCGCGTACACAACTTCGCCATTGTCGACGAGGTCGACTCGATCCTGATCGACGAAGCGCGTACCCCGCTCATTATTTCAGGGCCGAGCGAGGAATCCACCGACAAGTACTACAAGGTGAATCGCATCATTCCCAAGCTCGAAAAGGGCGAAGAGATCGACACGCAGCCCGGCGAACCGAAGATTTACACCAAGGACTTCGTGGTTGACGAGAAGCACCGCAATATCACGGTCACCGATGAAGGCTGGGAAAAAGTTGAGAAGCTGCTCGGCATCGGCAACGTTGCGGACCCGGAAAACTGGGCGTTAAAGCATCACGTGGAGACCGCCGTCAAGGCGCACGCTCTCTACAAGCGGGATGTCGAGTACGTCGTGAAGGATGGCGAAGTCATCATCGTTGACGAGTTCACCGGCCGATTGATGCCGGGGCGCCGCTGGTCGGACGGCCTTCACCAGGCAATCGAAGCCAAGGAAAATGTGAAGATCGAGCGCGAAAACCAGACGCTCGCTACCATCACCTTCCAGAATTATTTCCGCATGTACAAGAAACTTGCGGGCATGACGGGTACGGCGGAAACCGAGGCCCCGGAGTTTGAAAAGATCTACCGCCTGGAAGTCCTCGTGATCCCGACCAACCGCGCGATGCTGCGCGTAGAGAATCCCGACATCGTATATCGCACGGAAAAAGAAAAATACTTCGCGGCCGCGGATGAGATCCAGAGACTGCACGAAAGTGAGCAACCCGTACTGGTCGGCACGAGATCCAGAGACTGCACGAAAGTGAGCAACCCGTACTGGTCGGCACCACCTCGATTGAAAAATCGGAACGCCTCTCCGAGTTGTTGAAGAAAAAAGGAATCAAGCACGTGGTGCTGAACGCGAAATACCACGAGCGCGAAGCCGAAATTGTCGCGCAGGCCGGACGGAAAGGCATGGTCACCATTGCCACCAACATGGCGGGCCGCGGCACCGACATTTTGCTCGGCGGCAACCCCGAATTCATGGCGCGTCAGGAGCTAGTGAAGACAAAGGACGCGAATGGCAACTCCAAGGCCCGCGCCATTAGCGTCGCCGAGGGCGCAATCAATCCCATGGCGCCGCCCGGATTCCTGCGCTTCTATTACCAGGGGCAGGAGTACGAAGTCGCGGAGCCACACTGGCTTGAGACGTACAAAGGCCACGCCGAAGCGGCGCAGCGGGACCACGTAGACGTAATCGGCGCCGGCGGGCTGTTCATCCTCGGCACAGAGCGCCACGAGTCGCGGCGCATCGATAACCAGCTTCGTGGCCGCGCCGGCCGCCAGGGCGATCCCGGCGAGTCGCGCTTCTACTTGTCGCTCGAAGACGACCTGATGCGCATCTTCGCCAAGCAATGGGTCAGCACGCTGCTCGAGCGGCTGGGCATGGAAGAGGGCGTCCCCATCGAGTCGCGCATGATCTCCAAACGCATCGAGGGTGCGCAGAAAGCAGTCGAGTCGCAGAACTTCGAGGCGCGCAAACACCTGCTCGAATACGACGACGTGATGAACAAGCAGCGCGAGGCGGTTTATGGTCTGCGCCGGCAGCTGCTCGAGGGTGTCGAACAGCGCGAGCTGATTCTCGAAGAGTATGTCGGCGGCATCCTGTCGAGTCTTCTGGACGAACATTGCAACGAGCGCACCCGGCCCGATCAGTGGGACTTCAAAGGGCTCTCGGCGAAACTCATCGACCATTTCGGCTTCAAGCTCGAAGAATCTCCCGTCAATCCACTGGAGATGAGCCGCCACGATTTGGGCGATGAGTTGTTTGCCAAGCTGACCAAAGCCTACGAGGCGAAGGAGAACAT
>JBEKOW010000028.1:0-45711 GCA_049521375.1 Terriglobales bacterium | reverse complement strand
GATGGTGTTGCCGACGGCTACGGTAAAAGCGGCGACGTGATTATCGATATCGAGGTCGATGCCGGTAACCTGGTTCGTGAAATTGGTCGTGATGGCAGTGAGCTCATTGTTGATCTGCGAGTACTGGGGGTTGGTGTTCCCGGCAATGCTGGAGAGGTGATTGTCGATGTCGTTATCGATGCTGGTGAGCTGATTCTCAAGGATAGTGAACTGGTTGGCGGCGTCGGCCTTGAGGTTGGCAATGTCGTAGTCGATGACGATGGTGTTCTGCCATCCGGCTTCGACCTCGGCGGCCTGATCGTAGGGATCGCAAAACTGGATCTGGGCGGATACCGTCTGGATGGCGAACACGACTTCATCGATCACGATTCCGATGATGATTTCGACGAGATTGTCGTCCTCACCCAGAATGGAGACGAACAGGTTCATATCATCGTCCGCAACAACCTGAATGGCAGTGAGCACGTCGAGCACGACCGAGAGCGCGAGGTCAACGCTGGCGTCAGATGGGACTTCAGGAGGGCCGTTGGTGGGCTGACAAATTCCGTACTGGGGAGGAAAAAGGGTGGAGGGAGGGTCCGTCGAGGGCAATATCCGAGTCGCCGGCACCGTGCCCACGAGGGTGTTAACCGCGTTATTAAAGGCGTTCACGTCCGCATAGCCGGCGAACTGGCTCATCTGGACGGGAGTGAGGCCGTTGATCTGCTGCTGGACATCGTTGACAGCGGCCTGCTGGTTCGGGTCGCTGGTGGGAACCTGACCCATCCAATTGACCAGATTCTGCATGTTGTTCTGGAAGTTGTTGACGTCATCGTCGGTAAGGACCTGACCCCGGGCGCGGGCAATGTGGGCGCGAATCTGGGCGTCCGAGGCGTGGGTGAACCGGGAGGGGACGAAGGGGAACGAAATTGGCTTTTGAGCATTCGCCCGAGGGAGGATGCAGAGCGCCGAAAGAACGGCGACCACGAGAGCGGGCAGAGAGCGACGAAGTAAATTGGTTGAGCGTGGCATCTCTCCCGAGGCCTTTCTTTTCGAGCGATATTGAATCTTCATAACGTTCCTTCTCGCCAAGAGTATGGTGCTCGCCACCAGTTTCATGGTTTCACCGGTTGCAATGCGCTTCGGCGCTTTATCCGGGGCGATGATTCCGGACCCCGAGTTCATTTATTTCGACGCAGCCTGATACGCGGCCACGTAATCCTGATAGGCGGTGATGTACTGCCTGTTGGCCAAGGCAGTGTCGCCCTGGGCCAGCCATTTGGTTGCGGTTCCTATGGTCTGCTTGTCGGTCTGCATCAGGTTGATGATGCTGGAGGCGATGGAACGAACAGTCTGGAGATATCCGCCGCTGGTGTTGGGCAGGATGAAGCTTTCGACGTTCAAGCCCTGCGCCATGGCCAGCTCGATCTGGAGGCGGGTGTCAAGGGTCTGAAGGCCGGCAGTGCCAGTAATAGCGGCCTGAGTAAGAGCGGCCTGGTTGAGCACATCGTTATCGACCTGCGCGATCTGGTTCGCAATCGCGGTGCCCAGCGTGGTGGTGGTGCTCTTCACATCGGAGTCGAGGTTGGCAAGACTGTTGTTGAGAGTGATGTTGGCGGACGCGATGTGGTTATCGACGTCGAGATCGAGTCCGGTAACCTGGTTGCTGAAATTGCTGCTGAGAGCGACGAGCTCATTGTTGATCTCGGAGTACTGACTGCTGGTGGTGCCGGCGATGCTGGAGATGTGGCTGTCCACGTCGGTATCAATGCTGGTGACCTGATTGGCGATCTGGGAGAAACTGCCGTCGACGCCAAAGTTGAGGTTGGCGATGTCGGTGTCAATGACGATGGTGTTCTGCCAGTTGGAGGTGACCTGCGCGGCCTCGATGTCGGGATCGCAAAATGTGAAGCCGGCGGAAATATCCTGCAAGACCAGGACGACCTCGTCGATGACGGTGGCGATGATAACGAGGGCGATGTTGGCGCCTTCTCCGACAATTTCAATGTCGAGATTCGAGAGATCGTCGGCGACAATCTGGAGCGCAGTGAGAACCTCGGTGACGATCAGCAGATCCCTCATGGTGCCGGGATCGGATGGAATCTGAGGCGGCCCCATGGTTGGCGTGCAGAAACTGGGGTACTGCGGAACCACAAGGTCGGACGGGGGATCAGGCGAGGGTAAGATCGGCGTCCCCGGCGTGTTGGAGAACAGGCCGGTGACGGCGGTGTTGAAGGCAACGGTGTCCGCAGAGGCGGCCATCTGGCTCATCTCGTCGGGCGTCATGCTGTTGATCTGGTTTTGCACATCGTTCACGGCCGATTGCTGCTGGGTTGGAATGATGGTGGGCACCTGGCCGATGTAGGTCACGAGACTCTGAAGGTTGGACTGGAATGTGGAGACATCCTGGGGCGAAAGTTGCTGCCTGCGCGCGCGGGCGATGTGAGCCTGCACCCGGGCGTCAGAGATCTGGAAGAACTTGGAACGAACGCCGGGCAACACGAAACGCGACTGCGCACTGGCCAACGGGATGGCGCAGAGGAACATGAGAAGGGTCAATTCGACGGTGCGCAGTAGTCCGCTGTAAGTTTTCATCAATTCACCCTTTTAATTCAGGCTTGCGTGCACATTACAGGCGGCGTTTGGGAAGGAGCCGGTCGCCGGACTACCTAGCTCGCAACCACCCGGGAAACTGTCGCGCAAAACTATACTGACGCTGCGTCTTTGTCAAGATGCAAAGTGATTGTCGAGATGCAAACCATTGCTCTATCGAGGCCGCCCGACGGGGAGATTGAATCTAACCCCGGCGTTACTGCGTAGGGCAGACTACGCTTGGACGCCACATACAATTTGATTTAGTAGTCCTTAGGCTTAGCCTAGAGACTTAGCCGTCGATAACTACACCTTTCGGATACGATCCCAACCACTAAGTATCGACGGCGCACGCCTTCGCCCACTCGCTAAGACGCGACCACGTCAGCAAATTCTTTCACATTGACACGACCGGGGAATGAGAGCAAAATCCCTGTCTCTGTTGTTCTCAAGAGATCAGGCCGGTTGTCGCAAAGACGATCGCCAGAAGCACGTCAGGGAATCAATTCTAAGGACTGCGGGGACGGTCAGCAGCCCCAGTTGCTCTTTAATGAGTGCTTCGGGTTTCGCCAAAGAGCACTGATCGTTGTGAAGTTTCCAAAATCGGAGAACGAAGCCTCGGGCCGGGCGCGCTTGGCTGCAACGAAGATCGACCAAAATGGAGCGGAGACTATGAAAATCACCTTAAGTCGGTTTGCGGCTATAGCGATGCTACTCGCGGTTTTGATCCTGTCCGCGGCGGTGCAGGGCCTTGCCCAGGACAATAAGTGCACGAGCACGATTACCACCTGCGGTTGCACAATTACGCTGCCCGGCAAGTACGAAGTGGCAACGGAAATTTACGGCTTCCAGGGGCTTACGCTGAAAAATGACTGCATCGACATCAACACGTCGAAGGTCACACTCACGATCAACGGCGCGATTGTCGGCCCGAACGTGAATTCGTGCCCGAACACCGGCTCGCCTCTTCGTGGTGGGGCAGCGCAACCGCGGACGAAAGAAGCCTGGCCATCCGCGTTGCAAAGAGTTCTTTCGCAGCAGCCCTATGACAACCAGGGCAACTTGGTCGGGATCCATGTGCTGGCGGGCGTCAGTAACGTGACGATCAACTTTGGCGGCGAGGATGTTTGCGGCTGGACTTACGGAGTGGAGAGCGAGGGCTCGAAGGTCAGCATCAATGAGATGGGCACTTATGACAACCAGGTGGGATTGATGCTCAACAATGCCACCGCTAACACCTGCCTCTATTGCGATGCCGAGTACAACATGACGGGCGTCGAAGTTTACTATGGGTCCGGAAACTCGTTCACCGATGGCTCCGGCGACAACAACTTACAGTACGGGTTCTGGCTCTTCAACACTACCGGGAACAAATTTACCGACAATTTCGCGAACTACAACTCCATCGCCGGCTTTTACGTCGGGTGCTCGCCGATCGGTCAGTTTGATACCTCAGAGCGATGCCACACCAACAGCAACACCGTGCTGGATAACAACGCCGGGGACAATGGAGACATGCCGTATACGCCGGGATATGGCATCGCGGTGGAGTGGGGCGGCGTTTACAACGTAGTGGAAGGCAACACGACAGCCGACCAGGCGTTTGGCTTGTATAACGAGACGATTGACATCGTCGATGGCACGGGGAACTGCATTTACAACACTTACAAGCACAATAGCTACTTGACAAAGCAGCCGAACTGCATCCACTAAGGCCGTTGCTTTGCGGATTGTTAAAGCAATCAGCTACTTACTCCTCTGGTTTAATGAGACTTAGCTGGCTGCTTACAATTTTATTTGTCTAGCCATAAGGTGGCCTGCCGCGTCCTGTTAACATTTGACGAAGTGCAAACGCGTCACAAATAGTCTCGGCGCATACAGCCAGTTCCGGTTCGCTCCAGTCGCACGCTTAGGTTTGCCCCCGGTGCGTTTAGCGAACACCTCGCCTCACATCCCTGCCAGGCGGTCGGCCTCTCAATTCCACACCAGATCGAGTGATAGGATTGCCTCACGCCCCCAGTGGAGCGCCATACTTCCCAATCTGGAGAGATGCTGAATGCATTCACCAGCGCCCAAAGGGCGCAAAGGCGCGATCGGCATTGATTTTGGAACAACGAACAGTTCAATCGCTTATGTCAACGAATTGAATGAACTGAAGCTTGCCAGGTTCCCATACCTGGGGGATGTGACCGACTCCTACCGCTCGCTTCTGTATCTCCAGCGGATGAAGGAAGGAGGTGCGACCACTCTGGAGTCCTGGACTGGTCCGGAAGCAATTGAACGTTATCTCTCGGCGGATGTGAAGGGCCGCCTCATCCAATCGCTCAAGTCGTTCCTGACCAGTCGCGGCCTTCGCGGCACCGAGGTTTTCGGACGCCACTACACACTTGAGGATCTGATCGCCAGGATTCTCCGGGACTTGCGCGAAAAGGCCGAACAGCAATTTGGAATCGACATCAGGTCAGGAGTCGTCGGGAGGCCGGTTCACTTCGCTGGGGCCGACAAGGTGGAGGATGACAGCTATGCGGAGGGCCGCCTGCGATCAGCCTTCGAGTTGGCGGGCTACGAGTCAGTCGAGTTCGAAATGGAGCCGGTAGCAGCTGCTCACTACTACGAATCCACGCTCGGTCACGACGAACTCATACTGATCGGTGATTTCGGCGGCGGCACCAGCGACTTCTCGCTGGTTCACGTCGGCCCTGGCGTTCGTCGAAGAGGCAGATCCCTGGGCGACATCGTGGGCAATGCCGGTGTGGGTATTGCCGGAGATGCTTTTGACGCCAAGATTATCAGGCACCTCGTGTCTCCGTCCCTCGGTGCCGGATCGCACTTGCGATCCCTGGACAAAATTCTGCAGGTCCCCAACTGGGTTTACATCAAGCTGGAACGCTGGCATCACCTGTCCCTCTTGCGAGCCAAAGACGTGCTCGACATGCTAAAAGGCATTCAAGCGCAAGCCCTTGAACCGGAAAAAATCGCAGCGCTCATTCACTTCATCAAAGAGGATCTGGGGTTCCATCTCCACCGCGCCGTGCAAAAGGTCAAGTGCGATCTGTCGAACGGCACCACGGCCACCTTCCGGTTTTCCGACGGATTTGTGGATCTTGCAGCCGTCGTGGAACGGGCGTCCTTCGAAGAATGGATTTCGGAAGAGCTTGAAAAGCTTGCGGGTTGCGTCGATTCTCTTCTTGCTTCCTCCGGCGTTTCGCCGAAAGACGTCAATATGGTCTTCCTCACGGGTGGCTCTTCATTTGTTCCCGCCGTACGGAAGATCTTCGAAACCCGATTTGGAGCGACTCGAATTCGGGGCGGAAACGAATTCACATCCGTCGCCCGCGGATTAGCGCTGAAAGCGATGGACTCGATTATGTCCCCGTCTTCGCGGGCTGCAGTTCGCCACTAGCGCACAAGTCGTATTACATCACTGACCGCCGGCTCACTCGCATTCTCATTGGATGTCCCCGCGTCATCACCACTCGGCGTCGCATCGCCTTCTCCCGGTGCCAGAAACAGATCGCTCTCCAGCCCATGCTGCCGGGTGTAGAGCTCAAAGTAACGTCCGTGCAATGCATAGAGTTCTTCGTGAGTGCCGCGTTCTACAATTTTTCCCTGTTCCACCACCAGGATCTGGTCGGCGCGACGAATCGTCGACAGGCGGTGAGCGATCACAAACGTTGTGCGGCCGTGCATCAGGTATGAGAGGCCCTGCTGGATCATCTGCTCGGATTCGGAATCGAGACTGGACGTGGCTTCGTCCAGAATCAGAACGCGCGGCTCAGCCAGAATGGCGCGGGCAATCGAGATCCTCTGCCGCTGACCGCCCGATAGCTTCACGCCCCTTTCACCGACAATCGTGTCGTACTTATCCGCGAAGCTCTCTGCAAACTCATCGACCCGCGCGATCCGGCACGCGCGCATCACGGCTTCGTCGCTGGCGTCGGGCCGCGCAAAAAACACATTCTCGCGGATGGTGCCGTCGAACAAAAATGATTCCTGCAATACGACGCCAAGTTGGGTGCGGTACGAGTCGAGCCGCACCGTGCTCAGGTCGATCCCGTCCACCAGCACTTTGCCTCGCGTCGGCACATAGAACGCGGAAATCAGTCCGATCGTTGTCGATTTGCCCGAACCCGACGATCCGACGAGTGCGGTCACCGTTCCAGGGGCAGCGTGAAACGATACGTCATTCAGCACCGGCCGGATGCCATCGTAGCTGAAGATGACTGCTTCGAAATCAATGTTGCCTTCAATCTCCGGCAGCGTCACAACCCGGCGAGGGTCGCTGTCTTCCGCAGGCTCCGTCAGGATTTCGTGCGTACGTTCCAGTCCGGCCAGAGCTTCCGTGATCTGCGTGCCGATCTGAACAATCTGCATGATGGGCGCGATCAGGAAGCCCATAAATAAGGTGTAGGTAAAAAAACCGCCAATCGTCAGCGATCCGGCCAGAATCTGCTTCGCGCCCACAAACATAATGACCGCGCCTACCACGCCGAGCAGTACGCTCGCCGACAGCCCCATCACCGACGTCGCAGTCAGCGAGCGCATCACGTTATCGAGCAGTCGCATCACGCCCTGGGCAAAAACCTTTTCCTCCCGCTCCTCGGCATGATAGCCCTTTACGACCCGCACGCCCCCAAGAGATTCTGTCAAACGGCCAGTAACCTCGGCGTTGATTTTGCCGCGAGCCCGAAAGATCGGCCGGATCGTCTGAAATGCTTTCTTCAAAGCGAGCCCGAAACACAACAGGAAACCGAACGCGAGGACCGTCATCAGGGTGCTGATTCGGAACAGAACCACCAAAGCAATTGCCGCCGTCAGCAGTCCTCCCACCAAGTCCACCAAGCCGGTCCCGATCAGGTTGCGCACCCCCTCCACGTCGGTCATGATGCGCGATACCAAAACTCCGCTCTTGGTCGAATCATGAAATGAGACCGACAACCGTCCGATATGAGCTTGCACCTTCTGCCGAAGTTCAGCGATCAGGCGCTGCGCGGCCTTGGAGAGCAATTGCGTGAGTGAGAACGAAGTGATTCCCTGAACGACCGTCGCGAGCAGGACCCCGAGAACCAGCGGCTTGAGCAGGTGAACATTGCGCTTGATGACGACGCTATCAATGAGGTACCGGGTGGAATACGGGAGCACGAGAGAAGCTACGCGGTTGATGGCCATCAAGACGAAACCGGCCGCCAGCAATCCGCGCCGCGGGCGCACCAGTTCCCACACCAGGGGCAGAACCGCGCGCAGTGGAGGACGCGAGCCCGCAGCCCCGGCCATCGAATGAGGATTCACCATGTTTGATTAGACACGCCCGTTCCAAGAGAGGTTCAATTTATAGGCAGAAACTGCTTGGCTGTGAAGCAGAAACAAGGTTACTCGTAGCGCAGCGCCTGTACGGGATCGAGGCGCGCCGCTCGCGACGCCGGGTAAAGTCCCGACACCAAACTGACAACGATGGAGAAACCGATGGCCCCCAGAACAAGCCATAGCGGCACCGACCAGATCTGTGCCATCGGAAAATTCTGGCGCTTGAGATAAATGTTCGTGCCGAAATTGATAGCTCGTCCGATCAACCAACCAAGCGTCACTCCGGCAGCGCCCCCGACCAGTCCCATCGCGCCCGCTTCCGCAAAGAAAAGTCCGCGCACGTCGGCATCGCTGGCCCCGAGGGCCTTCATGATTCCGATTTCGCGCCGTCGTTCGAGGATCGCCATGACCAGCGTGTTCACGATTCCGATCGAAGCAACCGCCAGGGCCAGGCTGCCGAAGATCGCCAGGAACGCGTCCAGCACGCTGAAAAACTGGCGCATGCTGCGACTCGCATCGACCAGGGAAAAAGCGCCGAATCCCATATTCTTGATTGCGCCTTCAATCGCCGGAACCTGATTAGGGTTCTCCACCCGCACGCTGAGTGATGTATAGCTGGGCGCATCGCTGGCCGAGGTGTCGCGCAGGTTCGGCTGCATGATGTGAAGGCTTTCCGCAAGCTTGAGGGGCAAGAAGACGCGTGCGCGTGCGCCTCCCCGCAAGCTGTCCGGATCGAGGTCCGTCAGCCCGATTATTTTCAATACCCGCTCGCGTGAGATTACGGAATACGCGGCCCGATCACTCTGCCCCTCAGCCGATGAAGAAGACGAAGAAGACGAAGAAGAAGCGCGTTCGGCATAACGCATCGTTAACTCTTTGCCCAGAAGGGGCCGCGCCAACTCAGCAAGACTTGTGCTGTCAGTACCCGGCTTCGGAGTGATCCCTAACAACTCTTCGGCAAACGACTTCTGGAGAATCGCTTCCGCAGCCTCCGCTGACGAGAAAAAACTCCCCTGCAGGCTGTCGAACGCATCATTATTATTCTTGGCTGAGAACGGCACGGCCGCCACCATCGTCAAGTGCGTCTTGCCATCCATGCGCAGGTCGGTAACAAACCGAATATCAGGATAGGCCTCGACGACGCCCGGGATTTGCGCGATCTTGCTTCTCGCCCCTTCATCCAGCACCGGGCTCTCGGCCGGGGGCGGCCCCACTTCGCGCTGCTCGCGGAAGTTGTGAAGGTCGCGCCTCGAGGTGACCACCACCGTGTCAAACAGCCCCGACTTTTGCAGCCTCCGCGAAGCCAGTTGCTGCAGGCCAATGCCGAGCGAAAGCATGGCGACCAGCGAGGCAACTCCCACCGAGATTCCAATCGTGGTCAGCGAGTTGCGAAAAATCGACTCGCGCAGGTTGCGCACAGCAAGGTCGGCGACATCGTAAAACTTCACTCTGTTTTCCTCCCCTGCGCGGCCGGCTGCACCGGGATCTCCCGTGCGCCGCTGTTGGATAAATCGTCGACCAGTTTCCCATCCGCAAGATGCAACATCCGCCCGGCGTACTTCTCGGCGAGAGCCTGCTCGTGCGTCACCATCAAAACTGTCATGCCCAGCGACTGGTTGAAGCTGCGAATGAGCTCCATGATCTCCGTGCCTGTGCGGCTGTCAAGATTGCCGGTCGGTTCGTCGGCGAGAAGAAGCTTGGGCTGGTTGATGAGCGCGCGCGCCAGCGAGGCGCGCTGCTGCTCTCCGCCCGAGAGTTCCATCGGCCGGTGAGAAATCCGTCCGCCCAGCCCCACACGTTCCAGCGACTCGCGCGCCAGCGCGGCACGCTCCAGGCGGTCAACTTCGGCAAAGCGCATCGGGAGCTCGACATTTTCCAGCAGCGACATGCTCGCGATCAGATTGAATGACTGAAACACCATGCCGACCGTATGCAGACGGTACTTGGCCAGTTGCTCCCGTGACAGCGCAGCCAGGTCGTTTCCATGAACGGTCACCGCACCGGATGTCGGACTGTCCAGACCCGCAACCAGGTTGAGCAGTGACGACTTGCCCGATCCCGACGCGCCCAGCAGCGCCACAAACTCCCCGGCCCGAATGTCGACGGAAATCCCGTCCACCGCGCGCACCAACGCATCGCCCATCCGGTAATGGCGCGAGACGTTTGCGGTACGGACTGCCAAGGATGTGTCCACTGGAACTTCATTCTAATGGACCCGACCCAGAGCGTCGAAGAGGGGCGCAATTCGCGGATTGGGTTTCAAAATTGGACCGGCGATATGGCGTTGGAGGAAGTACTCTAAGCCACGCCTAGCCGGCGCGCCGCGACCTCAGTTCTCGCGGTAAGGAGCTGACGAAGTCTTGCACCAGTGCGGCGATCTCATCGGCAGCCGTGTCCAGCGCGAAATGGCCGCCATCCACCACGTGGATTTGAGCGCTGGGCACATCTTTGCGATAGCGTTCCGGTTCCCCCGAATCGAAAGAGAGCTCGTACTTCCCCCAGATCACCAGCAGGCTCGGCTGCGTTTCTCGCATCCAGGCCTGCCATTTCGGGTAACCGTCCACATTCGTCTGGTAGTCGTAGAACAGGTCGCTCTGGATTTCCGCTTGTCCGGGTTGGTTGAGAAAATAGAATTCATCGGTCCACAGATCGGGGTCGTAGCGTTCTATATTCAGATCGTTTCCGACATGCCGCGTGCGCGTAGCCGCAAGCGACAACAGATTTGCGCGTAGCGCGCTTTCGTTCTCCGCGCGATTCGCCCAAAAGGCTCGCCGCGTCTTCCAATTCGCCCCCAGCCCTTCGTTGTGCGCCACCGCGTCCTGCACGATGAGAGCCTCGATCCGTTCCGGATGCGCCAGCGCCATTCGAAAACCCACCGGGCCGCCGTAATCCTGCATGTAAAGCGTGTAACGGGAGAGCCCGAGCGCCTCAGTGAAATGATTCATGATCTCGGCGTAATGATCGAACGTATATGCAAATTGTTTCGGGTCCGGCCAGTCGCTGTGTCCGAATCCGGGGTAGTCAGGCGCAACCAGGTGATAACGATCAGAGAGCCGGGCGAAAAGCGGCTCGAACATGCGCGATGACGACGGAAGCCCGTGCAGCAGCAGAATCGTCGGCGCATCCTTCGGCCCGGCTTCCCGGTAAAAAATTGAAAGTCCGTCGATCTTTACTGTCCGATAAGAAACGGGTTGGGGCGTGGACATCTTCAATCCCTCCCTGACACGGTATAAGCGCACGCAAGTCGAACTCTGCTCAGGCCACCGACTTGACCCGGCGGAAACCTGCGCCTTGCAACTGCTGTTGCCATAAATCCTCCCCTGAATCTTCGAGCGCCGCTGAAAAACCATTCAGGATCAGGGCGCGTAATGAGTAAAGACGAGGTCCGTCCCTTTGGCCTTCTGGTGGCAGGGGAAGCACGGTTTCATGAAAGCCGCATCGGCAGGTTTACCGTCCTGAAAGTGACCGAACCCCCACCCCCCGGTTGCCGCATACTTTGCAGAGTCCTTGACCATAAATTGAACGTTCGTGGCAGCCCCTGGAACGAAAGATTGGGCCTGGCCAAACACCTTGTTGTTTTCCGCCGACGGGACGTTATGGTAATGCAAAGCCACAATGATCGTGCCATCCGGATACGGAAGCTTCCCTTCACGGTAGGCGTTGATCGCTACATCATTGCCCAGCACCGCACCCAAACTGTTCAGGTTGCCCGCTTCGTGGGCCGAGGAAATCCACCTCCAGTCGCGGTATCCCTTGGGTATTTCGGTCACATAGGGCGCGGATGCTCCGTCCGCGTGTCCAGATGCGGGGATCAAAAACGCGATACTGCCCGCCACCGCCGCAACTGCAATCACTGAAGACGCGATCCATTTCATAGCTTCCTCCTTTGAAGTTTTCGGATCTGCCATGTTGTTTCCTCCTGTGTCGCGCTAGCATCCCCCTCGCACAAGCCAGGAGAGCACGGTCATCGCACTCTCCTGCAGCGGTATGCACAAGGCTGGTCTTCGCCGCAATCAGGTTATGCTGCAGCCGTTGCCACGCCCGATCGTAATGATCTGAAACCCGCCCGGAGCTCTTCCGAAAACAGCTTCGGCTGTTCCCAGGCGGCAAAGTGTCCGCCCTTGGGGAGCTTGTTGAAGTGGATGAGTTTGGGATACGCCTGCTCTGACCAGCTCCGGGGAGCCGGATAGAGTTCATCCGGGAAGACGCTCACCGCAACCGGGATTTTGACGCCTTTGGCATTGAAATACCCCAGCTTGCCCCAGTTCTCCCAATAGAGACGCGCCCCGGAAAGCGCCGTATTTGTCAACCAGGCGATGGTGATGTTGTCGAGGATGTCGTCGCGGGTGAGGCCTTCGGATTTTCCCGCAAATACGCGCGCGATCAGCTCGTAGCTGCGCGCATCGTGATCGAGGAAATACGCCGCTAGCCCGACCGGTGAATCCGCAATTCCGTACAAAGTCTGCGGTCTGAGCCCCATCTGGTACCCATAGGCGATTCCCTTTTGATAGACGAACTGCAAACGCTCGTAAGCGATCTTTTCGTCCGCCGACAGACCGGCTGGCGCCGGCGTCCCGGATGCAGCCGCCTTGTCAATGTCGTTTGGAAAAATGCCAGGCATGTTCGTGTGAATGCCGAGCAGCTCCGGAGGTGCATCCACGCCCATCTGATCGACGACAAGCGCGCCCCAATCGCCGCCTTGCGCCACGAATTTCGAGTATCCGAGGCGCTTCATCAGCACCACCCAGGCACGCGCGATGTGGGCAACGTCCCACCCGGTCGCGGACGGTCTGCCTGAGAATCCGTAGCCCGGCAGGGAGGGGATCACCACGTGGAACGCATCCGATGCGCTTCCGCCATGCGCCGTGGGATTGGTCAGAGGTTCGATGATCTTGATCTGTTCGATGATCGATCCGGGCCATCCGTGCGTAACGATCAGCGGCAAGGCATCCTCGTGCTTTGAACGGACATGAATGAAGTGAATATCCAGCCCATCGATCTCAGTGATGAACTGCGGCAGCGCATTGAGTCTCGTTTCCAACTTGCGCCAGTCGTATTCCATGCCCCAATAGCGGGCGAGCGCCTGCGTCGTTGCGAGTTGCACGCCCTGCGTTGCATCCCCGACCGTTTCTTGCTCCGGCCACTTTGTCGCGTTAATGCGCCTGCGCAACTCGATCAAGTCGGCATCTGGAACGTTCACATCAAACGGACGAATTGCGTTCTTGTCATCGGCCGCGTTGCTGTCTCTTTGCTTGGCACGGGTCTGAGCCATGGGTTTTCCTTTCGAGTGATCGATGATGGATGTGTTTGTTTCTGCCGCAGTGAGCCATGGAGGATTTCTTCACACCTTCACCGCGCCTTTTCCGATTGCATCGCCTACGGTTTAGCGCATCACACCACGAGCTTGACGGCGAAACAATTGCACGATGGTATTGGCGATACTTTGGTATTGGTTGACGCGCCGCGCGAAGTTCCAAACGGCGGCGCAGGACACAGCGCGACGCTCAGCCGGTGTGCCAGCCTCGCCGACGCCGCAATCGTGACCGCCCTCCAGTCCCTGCCTATGGATAGAGGCGGGCTATCGATCAGATCCGATTCGTCCAGCCAGTCCTCCGCCGACAAATTGGCCTCTTCTGGACCATATAACTCCTTCACCGCCTTGAGGAACGCGGATAGCTCGTCCTCCGCCATCTGCATCTCGCGGTTATAGGCCGAATCGCTAAACAGTTCTTCTGAATCCATGGGATTGCCCCTCTTCTCAGACGCGCATCTCCAATTGCATCCCCTGCCCTCGGCGCATCACACCACACTCGTTGAAGGCAAAACAATTGGACGATGGTATCGGCCAGACTTTGGTATCAGGAAGTAACGCCGTCTCTTGAAAGCCTACAGACCCAGGTCGCTAAGCCCCGCATGCTCATCAGGTCGGCGGCCCAGAGGCCACCGGTACTTGCGCTCCGATTCCGCGATCGGAAGGTCATTGATGGACGCAAACCGCGTGGTCATGAGACCGGCATCGTTGAACTCCCAGTTCTCATTCCCGTAGGACCGGTACCACTGACCCGAATCGTCGTGCCATTCGTAAGCAAAGCGCACCGCGATGCGATTCCCCGTGAACGTCCACAGCTCCTTGATGAGCCGATAGTCCAGCTCCTTCGCCCACTTGCGCGAAAGAAAAGCGACGATCTCGCTTCTTCCGTTGAGGAACTCCGCGCGGTTTCTCCAGCGCGAATCGACCGAGTAGGCCAGCGCTACTTTCCCGGGATCACGACTGTTCCAGGAGTCTTCAGCCCCTCGCACCTTTTGTATCGCGCTTTCGCGCGTAAACGGAGGCACAGGCGGCCGGGTGGCGGTTGTCTCGGTTGTCACGGTTACGCTCCTTTCACATCAGCGCGCATATTGGGTGAAGACATAGTCTCGAGCTTTGACAGGCACGTGGCAGGGGAAGCAGGTTTTGAGTAGCACCGCGTCGGCAGGCTTGCCGTCCGTGAATTGCGCAAACCCCCATCCTGCCGTCGAGGCATATTTTTTCGAGTCCTTCACCATAAACTGGACGTTTGTCGCAGGTCCGGCCACGAAAGATTGCGCGCGGCCAAAGACTTTGTTGTTCTCCTCGGACGGAACGTAGCTCCACGCCAGGCGCGCAATAATTGCGCCGTCCGGAAACGGGAGCTTCCCCTCGCGGTAAGCCTTGATGGCCACATCGTTGCCGAGAACGGCGCGAATATCATTCAGGTTGCCTTCTTCGTGCGCCACTGAGATCAGCTTCCAGTCGCGGTACCCGGATGGAATCGTGATTCCGAAGACCGGGTCAGCCTCTCCCTCGGCCTGTCCGGATGCGGGGGCCATAAGAGCGGCTACGCCCGTTAGTGCCACCACTGCACACAACAAGAAAGCGATCCGTTTCATCGTGTTCCTCCTTGTCTTCCCTGCAACATGCCGGCTCAGCCATAAGTTCCGAACGTGCCACTTACGCTTTTTCGGCGCCACGCATCACTCCGCGCGATAACTCATCCGAACGTGAACGAAAAAGCCTCCACTCTGGAATCGAGAAATCTAATCTCGAACCGCCGATCAATGATGGGGCCCGGTTGTCGGATCAGCTGATACATCCGTGGCCCCATGACCGTGCCGTTACCCCGATCGTCCACGTCAACCCCGTGCGCATTCCCCGGCGGCTGTCCATCGATAAGCACGCGGAATCGTACTGACTTTCCTGGCGCCGCCGCTCCCATCACGAGATGAAGATCCCGCGCGTGAAAGCTGTAGGCGATGTTCCCCTCCGCCTTGTTGAGCACAATAGCTTCTCTCTGCATGGTCCAACTACCGGAGAGAGCCCAGTGATTGAGCCTCAGTCGCGTGGGCGAATCGTAATCGTGACTCTTATCTCGTTTTGCGCCACCCGGGGATTCAAATCCCTCCGTGCGCTCATAGCCGACATAATTTTCTCCCGATCGCAAGTCGTTCCAATCCGCGCCAGCTTCAGCACCTTGAGGATCCACCTGCACCGGCTCGCGGCTTACACCGCGAACTCCCGCTTCCGCCAGCAACTGTTGAATTACCGATTCCGACTGTTGATATTCACCCTCGCCAAATTGATGGTGTCGGACGCGCCCCTGCACATCCACGAAATACAGTGCCGGCCAGTATTCGTTGTCGAAGGCGTTCCATATCGCGTGGTCGTTATCATTCGCAATCGGATAATCGATCCTCATCTCCTTCGCCGCCAGCCGCACGTTGTCTATATCTCTCTCAAATGAGAACTCCGGCGCGTGCACCCCGATCACCACCAGTCTTTGATCCTTGTATTTCTCGGCCCACGCGCGGACATACGGAAGTTGACGCCGCCAGTTAATGCAGGAATAGGTCCAGAAATCGATCAGCACAACCTTTCCCCGCAACTCGGACGCCGTCAGCGGTGGTGAATTCAGCCACGCGCTCGCATTGCTGAGAGAGCCCAACTCGCCGGCTTTGCCGGATCGGGATTCCGCCCCCGCAGCCATTCCGATGGCTGCGGCTGCAAACGTCAGGGCTGCGGTGCCAAAAAAGCGGCGGCGATCGAAGTCGATTTCTCCGGTCATTTCGTTCTCCCCAATCCCGCCCGATCACTCCATTCAGGCCACCGCCGTGGCCGGTTTCGTCCCGACCACATTCGTAACCACGTTGATGTTGCCATGCGTGGCTTTGGAATACGGACACTCCTTGTGCGCCCCATCCACCAGCGTTTGTGCGACTGCCGGTTCGATGCCTGGCAGGTTGACGTTGAGCCGCGCTTGCAGCAGATACCCTCCCCCGGTTGTGCCTAAGTCGATTTCGCTGTCGATGGCGACGTCGGCGGGCAGCTTGACTTTCATTCGCGCAGCCACGATCTTGAGCGCCGACAGAAAACATGCCGACCAACCCACCGCGAACAACTCCTCGGGATTGGTGCCGGTACCGGGAGTGCCGGGAATCGAGAGCTTCACGTCCAGCCGGCCATCGGAGGTGCGGGAAGCTCCTCCGTCGCGGCCTCCCGTGGTATGCGCTTTGGCCGTGTAAATCACTTTTTCCATCGGCGTTATCGTGGATTTTGTTTGGTCCAGGCTCATGATGGCTCTCCTTATTGTGGAATTTGTCATTTCCGATTCGTTCGGATGGCGATCGGCGGTTTTGATTAAGCCAGAAGAGCAGAGACGAATCTATTGGACGATGGTATCGGTCAATACCCGGCCGTCGGTCGCGGGAGCGGGCGGCTCCCAATTTGCAGTCAGGCCATTGAAATGGCACAATTATTGTGCACTGGGGGCGTGGGGCCTCCGACACCGCTTCTTTTTCGACAACCGGGAAGTCGAGCCATTGAGGGCTCGCTGCGCATTCGAATTCGGCAGAAAACGAAGTTTGCTCATGACCCTCAATGCTGATTCCTGCAATCCTGCTGGCAGCGCTGCATACCTGCCGGAAATCATTTGTTCTACCGCTCAATAACAACAGCCGTTGCAGTGACCTGGGCCGAGCTATTCCACAAAGAAGGGATACACCATGAAGAAGGCCATCCCATCCATTTCTCTTGCCGGCGCCCAGCTCGGCGATGTTCGTCATGTCTGCGCGTTTTTCAATAACGTCGAGGAAGAGTATCGCGTCTTGCTTCCCTTCATTAAAGACGGGTTCGAGTGTGGCGATAAGGCGGTTCACGTCGTGAATCCCGATCAACGTCCCGACCACCTCAAGCGCCTGGCCGCAATCGGCATCGGCCCCGGCGCCGCCGAGCGGAGTGGCCAATTCGAGCTGCGCATCAACACCGAAGCCTACCTGCGCGATGGCCGTTTCGATCAGGACCGGATGCTTGAGGTCTTCGAGAACTTGGCCAGCGGCAACGCCAGGGGAGGCTTCCCGCGCAGTCGCATCTGTTGCCGCATGGACTGGGCGGTTGAAGACCGGTCCTACGTCGATGACCTCGTCGAGTTTGAATCCCGCGTCAACGATGTCTGGCGTCGCCACGACGACGCCGTAATCTGCACCTACCATCTCGATAAATTTGGAGGCGACACCGTGATTGACATTATGCGGACGCATCCCATGATCATCATCGGCGGCATTCTCCAGTCGAACCCGTTCTTTGTGCCGCCTGAAGAGTTTCTCCGTGAAGTTCGCGAACGGCGAACTGCGCGGACCGCGTCCCCCTCGGTGGCCGCGTAGCATGCAACCGCCAGTCGAACACCCGCAGGATGAGATTAAGCGCCTTCGGCGCTGCGTCAATGATCTGGTCAGTATCCTCGCGCTTCCCGCCATGTGGAGCGGCGCCGAGCCCTCCCAGATTGTCCATACCTTGCTCGACTCGCTCGTGGGCATACTTCGCTTGGATCTTGTCTATCTCCGCTTGGCAGACCCCATCGGCGAGGCGCCCGTCGAGACAGCCCGCATCGTTCAATCGCTGAACCTGCCAATGTCTCCGCCCGAGATCGGCGCGCTCTTCAACCGCTGCTTTGAGGACGACCCGCAAAGATGGCTTGCCGTGGCGAGGCAGCCAGTTGGAGATGTGGATGTTTCAGTGGTGGCCTTGCGGCTGGGCCTGCAAAGTGAGATCGGCCTGCTCGTGGCGGGCTGCCGGCGCGCGGATTTCCCCTGTCAAACCGAGAGGCTTCTTCTCAGCGTAGCCGCGAACCAGGCGTCCATCGGCCTGCAGGAGGCACGACTTTTCAGCCAGCAGAAGCGGCTTGCCAGCGAACTCGACCAAAGAGTTGCCCAGCGAACCATCGAACTTGCCCAGACCAACGAAGAGCTGAGAAATGAAATTGCCGTTCGCAAAAGGGCCGAAGAACAACTCCGGCGCAGCGAGGCATTGCTCGCCGAAGGCCAGGAACTGAGTCGCGTCGGCAACTTTTCCTGGCTCGTTGCGACCGGCGAGATCAACTGGTCGGAACAGCTTTATCGCATTTTTGAGTTTGAACTGGGTCTGCCCGTCACAGTCGAGCTGATTGCATCTCGCATGCATCCGGAAGACTTGCACCTGCTGTATGACATGGTCATAAGGGCGCATCGCGGCGTCAGCGACTTCGATTATGAGCACCGGTTGCTGCTGCCCGACCGCTCCGTCAAATACCTGCACTTGATCGCTCACGGCAGTCGGGACAGTCAGAATCGGCAGGAGTATATCGGCGCCGTTCAGGACGTCACGCAGCGCCGGCTCTCCGAAGAAGCTCTCGCCAAGGCCAGGGAAGAACTCGCGAACGTCGCCCGAATCACAAGCCTCGGAGTTCTCACCGCCTCCATCGCCCACGAGGTTAACCAGCCGCTCTCTGGAATCATCACCAATGCCGGCACCTGCCTGCGCATGCTCTCTTCCGATCCTCCAAACGTCGAGGGCGCACGCGAAACGGCCCGCCGCACGATTCGCGATGGCAACCGCGCGTCGGACGTCATCACCCGCCTCCGCGCGCTTTATAGCAAGAGGGATATCTCACCCGAGCCCATGGACCTGAATGAGGCCACTCGGGAAGTTACTTCATTGTCGCTGAGTGAGTTACAGAGTAAGAGTGTGATTTTGCGACATGAGCTTGCGGACGGACTCCCACCCGTCTCCGGCGATCGCGTCCAGCTTCAACAAGTCATTCTGAATCTGCTGCGCAATGCCTCGGACGCCATGAGCGCGGTCGACGATCGCCCCCGGGAATTGCTGATCAAAACCGAATGCGATCAGGCTGATTGCGTTCGCCTGAGCGTGAAAGATGCCGGAGTCGGTTTCACGCCTCAAGCCGCCGACAAGCTCTTTCAAGCCTTCCATACAACGAAAACCGACGGAATGGGGATCGGGCTGTCCATCAGCCGCTCCATTATCGAGGCTCATCGCGGACGTCTTTGGGCAACGGCGAACGATGGTCCCGGAGCCACCTTTTCCTTTTCTATTCCCAGCACGCGCGACAACCCAGCCGCCTCGCAACCTCGCTTCAACCAGACTGATCCCATGGCCGGCGCGGCATAACGCCAGCCTGGCTTCGATTTCGTCAGTAAGACCAATACCTAAGTACAATGGACGCCTGTTACTACTTGGCGCATGGTTGGGTTATGAACTCCCTCCAGGAAGGGAACGCGGTCAAACGTCCTCTGGTATGCGTGGTGGATGACGATGAGTCCGTACGCGAGTCGCTTCCTGACTTGCTGCGAGAGTTCGGCTTCGCCGCCCTTGTTTTTTCATCCGCCGAGGAGTTTCTCTCCTCCGGTTCCCTGGAACAGACCCGCTGCTTGATCCTCGACATCGCCATGCCGGGAATGAGTGGACCGGAACTTCAGCAGGAATTAAAAAGTCGCCAGGCTGAAATCCCCATCATATTTATCACCGGCCAAAGAGATGTGACCATTCGCTCGCGCACGCTCGAACAGAGCGCAGTCGAGTGCCTGTTCAAGCCATTCAGCGATACCGCCCTGCTTGAGGCGCTCAACCTCGCGCTTCGGGTGAATTAATCGATTCGCACTCTCCCGACGCGCGCCGGGGGAGATACAATGGATTTAATCCGCGCCGTTGGTCATGAAGTGGGGTCATCACCAATGTCGATTGTTACGCCGATTGTGTTCGTTGTTGACGATGACATCTCTGTTCGCGAATCGCTGGAGTTGCTCGTCCGCTGCCAGGGCTGGCGGGCCGAAACGTTCGCCTCCGCCCAGGAATTCCTTGCCCGCCCGCGAACGCCCGTTCCCAGCTGCCTCGTACTCGACGTTTCTCTTCCCGGCCTCAACGGTCTGGATCTCCAGAAGCGCATCGCCTCCGAGCGTACCGACATGCCGATCATCTTCATCACCGGCCACGGCGACGTGCCCATGTCGGTCCGGGCCATGAAAGCCGGAGCCGTCGAATTCCTCACCAAACCCTTCACGGATGAGGTCCTGTTGAGCGCCATCCGCCAGGCCCTCCAGCGCAGCCGCGCTGCACTCGGTCAGGAGGCGAAGATGCGCACGCTCCGCGCCTCTTACGAGTCACTGACGCTGCGTGAACGCCAGGTCATGGCGTTGGTAGTCTCCGGCCTGCTGAATAAACAGGTCGGCTTCGAGCTCGGCATCAGCGAAATTACGGTAAAGGCGCATCGCGGCCAGGTGATGCACAAGATGAAAGCCGACTCCCTCGCCGACTTGGTAAGAATGGCGGAGAGGCTCCGCCTCGGCGAAGCTCTCACTGCGTGACATTCAGTCTAGGCCACTTCCCCGCTGATGGGGCTCACTTGCCTGGCGATTCAATTCGCGGGCAAACTGACGAGCGAACGGGCAACTGCCTGTATCGACAGTTCGATGCGGTTGTGCACTCCGACCTTGCGCATCATTTTTGCAATGTGGGCTTTGACTGTGCGTTCTGTAATCCCGAGCGGCGCGCCGATTTCTTTGTTGGACAGTCCGGATACCAACATTGTTAGAACCTGTTTCTCACGCTCGGTAATCGACTCGCTGCTTCCCCGCAACGGTCGTTCCCGTTGCGTCTCGGCAAGTTCAATGAACATTGAAAGTACCCGCCTGGGAGCCCAGACGGAACCTTCATGGACCACCCGAATCGCTAGGGCAAATTCGCCGGCCGGCGCTCCATCAAACACATAACCTCTCGCACCCGACACAATGGCGTTCAGCATTACCTCGTGGCTCGCACTGTGACCGACTACGATGATCGGCATGCTGGAGCGCACCGCTCTAAGGTTGGCCATTGTGTCGAACAGTTTGTGACCGGGACGGTCGCCGATCAGCACGACATCAATGTCTTTCTGAGCCGCGACCTCAGGGAGCGAAGCGGAAACCAGTTCGAGGTCCGATTCCTCTTCTAAGAGCGCGCGAAAACCTACTAGCCGAAGGGGATCGCTATCGACCAGCGCAACCCGGATCACCGTCTTCGTGGATGTCACAACCTTCATTGATTCAACCTCCTGATTCGCAGTCATACTCTGCAATTTTCAAACCTTCTAACGTAGGCTTGGAAGTTACTACCGATTCTTCTCTGTGCGACCGGTGTAGAGTATGTAAAATCAGGAGTTCTTGCAGTTGGCTCACGAGTATGCACATAACATGTAGATATCGGCGGGTCAAAGCTCCAGGAAACCATGGGTCGCTTTTACGTCGCCTTTCACCCCCATCCGGATCAAAGCTAGCGACATTTGACCCAGCATAGTGTGAAACCACACTGCAAGCGTTTTTCTCCACGCGTAAGCCCTTTACTCCGGGATACTTCGCTGTAAGTGCCTCATTCCAAACCGCGATCCACCAATCCCCGCTAACCCCAGCATTTTCAAAGGCAAAGTAGAGCTGAAACCAGCACACTCATTACCAGACAGTAAACATCCCGCCCAGCGAAAAACCTAATTCGCCCCATTTCAAAGCGGTTTTGTTCTCATTTCGTTCGCAAATGTAGTAACACTAATGTACGTATATTAAAGCATTCACAATGTTCCACGTGGAACACTCCAGAAATCCCATTTCTCCATATTTTCTGGTTCTCGTCGACGAGGTCTCGCAGCGGCCCCAGCCAGGGTTCATAGCGTCGCAAGCGCGCCAGCGAACTGCGTATATCTTCTGTCGTGTCTGCCACTTACGGGGAATCTTCACCGCCCACCGCGGAGCGGATCGGGTACAGACACGGGTGATAGTCTGCTAGTGCCCAGTGCCGGAAAGGGCGACCGTGCTCTGGCCTGCTGCCATGTTGTCGCTGACTGTCAGAGCACCCGTTCTCGCGCCCTTAGCGGTGGGAGAGAACGTGACCCAGATCGTGCAATTCATAGCCGACGCGAGCACCTCGGGACAGTTGTTCACCTGCGAAAATTCGCCGGAGTTTGTCCCTGTGATGGCTATGTTACTGATAACCAAGGGCGTCAATCCGGAATTGGTCAGGACCACAGGCACGGTGGTATTGCTGTCCACTGCCTTGCTCCCGAAGGCCACCGAGGCCGGGTTGAATTGGGCAAATGGATCGATGACGATCGCGCTCAGACTGATTTGCTGCGGGCTGCCTGGCGAATTATCCGTGATGTTCAACGTCGCCGTCTGGGTGTTCACGTTGTCCGCGTGGAATGTAACCGCAATTGTGCAACTGGCATTAGGCGCCAAGTCCGCTGGGCAGTTGTTAACGAAAGTGTAGGCTGCAGCGTCTGCCGTACCCGGTGTAATGCTGACGTCGGTGATGTTGACCGTGAAAGTATTCAGGTTCGTGACGTTTACATTCACGGTGGTCGAGCTATTGAGATATACGGTGTAGAAGTTCACGTTGGAGGGCGTGAAAGCGAGTCCGCTAACGTTGAGCACGAAGGGTTGCGTGTTGGTGGTGACGACATTAGTGGCGGCGAAGACGATGTTATAGTTGCCAGCCGCGACTGGGGTCCCCGCGAGCGTGCCCGTACCGTTTCCGTTGTCGACGAAAGTCACCCCGGCCGGCAGCCCGCCAATCTCGCTCAGGCTTGGAGTGGGGAATCCAGTTGTCATCACGATAAAGGCATTGGCAACCCCGTAGGTGAAGGCTGCGCTACTCGCGCTTGTGAAGACTGGCGCCTGGCCCAGGATTATTGTAAACATTTGGCTGGCTGGCGAACCGATGCCGTTTTGCGCCGTGAAGGTGATGGGGAAGTTGCCTCCGATAAAAACCATGGGAGTACCGCTAAGGGTTCCCGTTCCATCCCCGTTGTCAACGAAAGTGAGCCCGTTCGGCAGTTGGCCCATCTCCATGATGCTGGCAATCGGGTAGCCAGTGGTCGTCACGGTAAACGAACCAGGTTGCCCGATGGCGAAGCCTGCATAGCTGAGACTGGTGATCGCCGGAGGCTGGTCTACGATCAGCGTAAAGCTCTGGGTTGCGTTCGGCAGGACGTTGTTGCTGGCCGTAATCGTGAAGGTGTAAACGCCTCCTGTGCCCGCCGCCGGCGTACCGCTGAGCAATCCATTCGAACTGAGCGTGACGCCACTCGGCAAAGCACCCATCTCGGTGAACGTCGGAGCCGGGTACCCGGTGGCAGTGACATTAAAGGAACCCGGCAGGCCGGTCGTGAAGGTTGTGGTGTTTGCGCTCGTGATCGCAGGCGGCTGATCCACGATCAGGGTGAAGTTTTGCGTTCCCGCAGGCTCAATCGTGTTATCGGCACTGATCGTGATGGAGTACGTTCCACCCGTCCCCGCCGCAGGTGTGCCGCTGAGCACACCGGCCGTGGTGAGGGTGACACCGTTGGGCAGAGCGCCCGTCTCGCTAAAGGTGAATGTGGCCGGATAGCCCGAGGCCATCACCGAAAACGAACCCGCCTTGCCGGTCGTGAAGGTCGTGCTGTTTGCGCTGGTGATGGACGGAGACTGGTCCACGGTCAGCGTGAAACTTTGCGTGGCATTGGGCGCGGTCCCGTTGTTGGCCGTGATCGTGAACGTATAAACCCCGCCGGTAGTCGCTCCTGGTGTGCCGCTAAGCAGTCCGCCCGAACTGAGCGTGACCCCGCTCGGCAGAGCGCCCTTTTCGCTAAAGCTCGACGCTGGGAAACCAGATGCCATCACCGTAAATGAGCCCAGGGTGCCGGTCGCGAAGGTCGTGCTGTTCGCGCTCGTGATGGAAGGAGCTTCGTCGACCGTGAGCGTGAAGTCTTGCGTCGCGGTCGGTAAGACGCCGTTATTGGCGGTGATCTGAATCGGATAAGTGCCGCCCGTGGTTGCAACCGGAGTGCCGGTTAGGGTTCCGGTGCCATCCCCGTTATCGGTGAAAGTCACTCCGCTCGGGAGATTG
Organism: Terriglobales bacterium; assembly: GCA_049521375.1. Taxonomy (GTDB): domain Bacteria; phylum Acidobacteriota; class Terriglobia; order Terriglobales; family Acidobacteriaceae; genus Acidiflorens. The sequence continues at coordinate 21,638 of JBEKOW010000028.1, read as the reverse complement.
CCGGATTCCGACAATGCAGAGGTCGGGTAGCCCGACGTTTTTACCGTGAAAGTCCCGAGCGTTCCGACCGTGAAAGTGGTTTTCTTCGCAGTGGAGATGGCGGGTGCCTGATCCACGATAAGCGTGAACGATTGCGTTCCCTTGGGCGTGATGCCGTTGGCAACGGCAATCGTGATGGGATACGTGCCGCCCTTTCCCGTCGCCGGAGTGCCACTGAGTAATCCGCTCGAACTAAGCGTGACTCCGGTGGGTAAGGTTCCGGTTTCGGTGAACGTGAACGTGGTCGGGTAGCCGGCGGCCATCACCGGAAACGAGCCCATCGTGCCAACCGTGAACGTCGCAGTATTTGGGCTTGTTATCGATGGGGGCTGGTTGACGGTAAGGGTGAATGCCTGGAGCGAATCGGGCGAGATGCCATTGGTAGCATCGATCATGATGGCGTAAACGCCGCCCGTGCCCGCTGCCGGCGTGCCACTCAAGGAGCCGGTGGAACTGAGAGTCACACCGCTGGGCAGACCTCCCGTTTCGGTGAAAGTCGATGAAGGATAGCCAGACGCCGTAACATTGAACGAACCGCTGCTTCCCGTCTTGAATGTCGTTGCACTCAAGCTGGTGATGGTTGGAGGCTCGTCCACCGTGAGAATGAAGTTTTGGGTTGCGTTTTGCCCGATGCCGTTATTGGCGGTGATCTGGAAAGGATAAGTGCCCCCGGTAGTCGGAACCGGCATGCCTGTGATCGTAGCCGTACCGTTCCCGTTGTCGGTAAAACTTACTCCACTCGGGAGAGCGCCAGACTCCGACAAGGCAGGAGCCGGATAGCCTGACGTCATCACCGTGAACGTGCTCGTCTGTCCTACCGTGAAGGTCGTCTTCCTGCCGCTCGTGAAACCCGGAGCTTCCTCTACCGTCAGCGTGAACAACTGCTTCGCATTGGGGGTCACGCTGCTCTTGGCGTTGATGTTGAAAGTCCAAACGCCGCCTTGTCCCGTCGCAGGAGTTCCGCCGAGCGTACCCGATCCTCCACCATTGTCGGTAAGAGACACGCCGTTTGGGAGACCGGTATTACCGGCGCCCGTCGTCGTGCTGAGTGCTGGAGGCGGGTAGCCGGTCGTGGTGACGGGGAACGAACCATTCGTGCCAACGGTGAAGGTAGTATTCGGGGTGCTCGTGATGGCCGGAGGCTGATCCACAATCAGTGTGAAGGCTTGCGTGGAATTCGGCAAGACGCCATTGCTGGCGGTGATCATGATGGGGTAGCTGTTGCCCGTGCTCGCGCCTGGCGTGCCGCTGAGCGTGCCGCCCGATGTGAGAGTCACGCCGCTCGGCAGAGCGCCGGTTTCTGAGAATGCCGGGGCCGGGTAGCCCACCGGCGACGTCGTCACTTGAAACGTGCCCAGCGTGCTGACCGCGAAGGTGGTGGTGTTCGCGCTATTGATCGTGGGGGGCTCGTCGACGGTCAGCGTGAAGGTGCCGGGAATCGGCGTTCCGCTGAGCGTTCCGCTGCCGCCGCCGTTGTCGGTGAAAGTGACGCCACTGGGTAAGGCGCCGATCACGGACAAGCTTGGGCTCGGTGAACCTGTGACGGCGACCGCGAACATGGTCCCTTGGTTCACCGTAAAGGTCGCAGTGTTAAGGCTGGTGAACGTCCAGGGAGTGAAGTCGAAAAAGTAAGCGGCGCCCTGGGACGACTTCTTGGCGGGAGATCCGATGACGGCCAAGGTTCCGTTTACGGACACAGACGTACCGAATACCGCATTAGTCGCCGCGTCGGAAGCCACCAGGTCGGTAGCTTGCTGGGTCCAGGTGGCTCCGGAGCCCCGAAGTGCCGCTCAACGAAACAGACGCACCAAAGGTGTCGTTATTCGCGGCATCACTGGCCGTGAGAGTCGTCTGCTGCTTCCATGTACTTACAGGTTCCGTGAAGACGTAAACGATTCCTTTGGAGCTGCTATGGCGGGGAGCAGAGACGAGGGCCGTGGGCACGCTCGAGACCACGTCGAGGGCAACAGAAGATCCGAAATTGTCGCTCGCTGCGGGAGATGTCGCAACCAAATCTCCCCCCTGCTGGGACCAACTGGTGCCAGACCGCGTGAATACATAGGCGACACCCTGGTTGGTCTTGGTTACTGTGTGCTGCGGCGCACCTACGATGAGGATGTTTCCGTTGATGGAAATGGAGTATCCGAACTCATCTCCGGCTGCGCGATCGGATGCGGAGATCTCTTGCTGAGGCGTCCATGTGGTTCCGGTTTGGACGAAGATATAGACGGCGCCGTCGGCGGCATTCCATCCGTAAGCGCCGACGACGGCAGTGGTACCGTTCACGGCGACAGAGAATCCAAAAAAGGCCTCTTCCCCGCCATCGGAGGCTGTCAGTTCCGCCTGCTGCGACCAGGTTCCGAGGACAGAGATGAATACATAGGCCGCACCCGTGTTAGCACTCTTTCCAGGGGCGCCAACAATAATCGTGCTCCCGTTCACGGCAACGGAGGCGCCGAACTCGTCGCCCGATGCGCCATCGCCTGCGGTCAGCTCCTGCTGCAGCGTCCATGTTCCTCCCGAAAGCGTGAACACGTACGCTGCGCCCAGGCTGCCGTTCCCGGCGGGCGCGCCGACCACAGCTGTAGTTCCGTTTACCGAAACCGATGATCCGAAAAGATCGCCGGCGGTGGCGCCGGGGTCGGCGATCTCCTGTTGCTGCACCCAGGGATCGATGGTGATCGGGTACGCTGCGTCTCTGTCGTTCACCAGCAGCCGAATGCGGCGGTCGCGCACCGCCATCCGGGCATTCAGGGAATGCCCAGCAGAGTCCCAGGCGCGCAAACCGGTATAAAGAAGGACGGGCCGGGCATCCCGTCGGAGTTCAATGTGATCGCCAACTAGGGTCGGCTTCAGGTTTCCAGTTACCGCCAGTTCGATCGCAAGCGGTCCGCCATCGGGACGCGCAGGCCTTTCGTACAAGGTGAAACCCTGTTCCAGTCCACGTACATCGTTGACATACCATTCGGTCAGCGTCCCCCGCTGATATTCGACGCGCGTCCCTGCGGCATGAACGGAGGCCAGAGGCGGACTTTCGAGCCTGTCGCCGTAGCCATAGCTCTCCAACCGCAATCCCAAACGACCATCGGGATGCTCAGCGGTCATCGCGCCGTCGTGAAACTCGGCGTTGAGCTGGTTCTCCGGATTCTGGAGACCATAGCCCCTTCCGGCAGGCTTGACCTGGTGCCGGGCCAGGCGGAAAGCGGTCCAGAGGCTTTGGTATTGGCCGCCCTGTTGGGATTCGACCGCATGATCGGTTGACTGGGCAAACAGGGAGCCTGCCCCCATGCAAATTAACAAGGCAGTGACAATAGTAAATAAAGATGCTGCCGGCCTTCCGAACGCGGCCCAGTTCCAGGTCCGGGATGCGCTGAGCGAGGCGGAGTCGTTATCCCGCATGGAAGGAGAAGGGATAGAAAGCGAACTAACCGACGACAAGATTGGGTCCCCTGTCTCAATAGTCATGCGGAACCTCCTGGGGGAACGGGACCGCGGAGAAACGGGAGACATTATTAACTCTCCCTCCGCACGAAAACTTTCAGTCCACAAATAGAACGAAAACTTATAACGCGGAGGAGAGAATGTCAACGGTAAGTTGTCAAGATAGGACACGTCACGCAAGACTTTGCGACTCAATGACAATAGTTGGCATAAGTTATGCGAAGCGATTAGTTCCAATGGGTATGTGCACAGTGTCCCCTCGCCTGTTTCCGGCCTTCACACTTAGGCTGCATGTCCACACTTCCGGCATTGTCAGGTTGGCGAAATCCCCCGAGCTTTTACGACGCAGGTATCCAAATCAGGACTTCCGACTATGCTCCGGGAAGAGCACACAACACTTCTTCGACTCTTGAGGTCGATTGCCGAGTTAGAGTTACAAGACTAAGCCACATTCCATTCCGGATGGGGATGGTGTTGTAGCTTACGCGCACTATCCACAAACGGGTTTGTGGGAAAACCGAACAGGGCTTTGTCAGCCGAACAGGAGTCAAGGCTGCTTCACCTCGTCATCGGCTGGTGATTGCACGGCAGTCGCCGCGCGCGCGATCCTCGTCTCGACCACTTGTGGCCCCGTAGCAGGTTCCGCTTGACAACCAATTTCGGGTAGCGTACCGTCTCGAAACCTTCTTTTCTCTGTCCTTGGGGACTTCTGGGAAATCGGCTACAGGAAGCTCATCCGAGCCACCGTCTAAGGAAGTAAACGGAGCGTGGGCTCATTCCGCGCACCTCAACCCGGCTCCTCGGAGGAGTCACATGACCACCCAGCCAGCGTCTTCAGCTTCCCGTCCGTGTTTCGCACATGCTCGTTCCTGCCGGGCCCGCAACCACAACTCAATATTTCTCCACTCGGTGCTTTTCCGCGGGCGGGCATTCTTAGGCGCGCTGATTGCGTTTCTGGCGTTGGCGGGGACTGCGAGGGCTTCCATTGCGGTGGGGACGCCGACGGTCACGGGGTCGGCAAGCGATTACACCTGGACGTACGACGTCCAACTCGCTGCGGGTGAGTCGGCGGCTAGCGTTCCCAACGGGGCGTGCAGCGGTTCATCATCGCCGATTTGCGGCGGAACATTCTTCACGATTTACGATTTCGTGGGCTATATTCCCGGCTCTGCGGCCGCGCCGGCCAATTGGAGCGTTAGCGTCCAACTGACCGGATATACGCCATCCGGCGTGACCCCAACTGACAGTGCGGCAATCGTAAATTTGACGTTCTACTACACCGGCAGTGGCATCACTGGGGCGGCCGACCTGGGTAGCTTTTCTGCGCACTCGACTGACGAAAGCTCCGCCACCGGGACGTATACCTACCAAGCCTTGAATGTCGGCAGCGGCTTGGCCGACTCCGGTATAGGGTCAGCAAAAGTGCCCACGGCGGGGACCACCATCACCGTAGACGATGCCACGCAGGTCAACCTCGCTACCTGCACGCTGAGCAACGCTATCGCCTCGGCCAACGCGGATTCGGCCGTCGGCGGGTGTACTCTCAGCGGCAGTGGCACGCCATACATCATCCAGTTGCAGACGAACCAAAGCTACACGCTGGCGACGCTCGATAACTACTGGTACGGACCGAACGCGCTGCCGCCGATCGCCAGCGCCATCATCATCGAAGGCAACGGCGCAACGCTGCAGGTTACGGACTCGACCATCGTCCGGCTGCGATTCTTTTTTGTGGGCGCGGACTCGACGGCCGGGACCACCTCGGGCTACGAATCTCCCGGTGCGGGAAATCTCACACTCCACAACCTGACGCTCACCGGCGGCCGCCAACAAGGTGGTAACGGCAGCGGCGGCGGTGCGGGCATGGGCGGAGCGATTTATAACCAAGGCACGTTGACTATCAATCAGGTGACATTCAACGGAAACACCGCGACTGGAGGTGGCAGCAATGCCAGTGGCGCCGGAGGAGGCATGGGCAGCGACGGCACCGATAGTCCCGCCCCAGGCGCAGGCGGCGGTATGGGCAATGCTGGTTGGGGCGCGGCCCGGGGCGGCCAAGGCAATTCCTGCGGCGGCGGCGGCGGCGGCGGCTTCAAGTTCGCGCCGGCGTGCGTCTCGCCGCCGTGCAGTGACGGAGACGCGGGGGGGATTGCTAGCCCCTTTTCGGGAGGAGCAGGTGGCGGCGTTACAGACGGATTGGGTAGCGGGCCGGACGGTGGCGGCGACGGCAGCGGTGCCGGCGGAGAAGGGCCGCCTGAATGTTCGGCGAGTCAACCTGGAGGTAACGGTGGCGATTTTGGCGTCGGTGGCAGTAACGCTGTAGACAATGCTGGGGGAGGCGGAGGCGTAGGTGGCGGCGGCGGTGGACCGTTCGGCAGCGGTGGCTTTGGAGGGGGTGCCGCAAGCGGCGTAGGCACCAACGCCGGCTTCGGGGGCGGCGGCAATGGGAGTCGCCTGAGCTCGGGTGGTTTCGGTGGTGGTGCCGGCGGAGGCGGGGCGGGTTTTGGCGGCGCGATCTTCAACCATAACGGGACTGTTCAGGTCACCAATTCCACCTTCAATGCCAATACCGCCACGGGCGGTGCCGGCTCCAGCCAGAACGGTAGCGGCTTCGGCGGAGCCATCTTCAACCTCAATGGCGTGGTTACTTTGACCTTTTCTACGCTCGCCGGCAATACGGCCGATGATGGCGGCGCGGTCTACACTCTCGGCTACAACCGGAACGCCTGGACCGCTTCGCTCACCCTGGATAGCTGCATCCTGTCGAACTCGGTCAACTCTTCGGCAAACGCGGTTGATGATCTCGTGGTCAATCAGCCTGGCACTCTTTTCGACAACCTAGGGAACAGCGCCACGTCAACCGTTACTTACCAGAACGCGAATATCGTCGTGATAGGCGCGAATACCGGCGGCGCGGCGACCGGCCCGGTTCCCATTACCACCGACCCTGGACTGGCCGCGCTTACGCTGAATGCACCCGGCGACACGGCCACCATGGCGATCACCTCCTCAAGCTCCGCTTTCGAAGCGGTGGCATGCGGCACCACCGTGGTCGACCAGCGCGGGGTCAGCCGGCCACAGGGTTCCAGTTGCGATATCGGCGCCTATGAACTCGTCCTCTATGCGGTGACACCAAGCGTGAACGGCGCAAATGGCACAATTTCGCCGAGCATGGCGCAGTACGTCAGCTCGGGCGAAACAGCGACATTTACGCTGACGCCGAATACTGGATATTCCATCTCGAGCGTGGGCGGAACATGCCCAGCCGGTACGCTTAGCGGGAACATGTACACGACGGGCGCGGTGACCGCCAACTGCACGGTGATTGCGAACTTTACGATTAACATGTACATGGTGACGCCGAGCGTGAACGGGGGGAACGGAACGATTTCTCCAAACACGCAGCAGACGGTGAACTACGACGACACACAGACCTTCACCCTGACTCCGAATGCCGGATACTCGATTGGCACGGTGGGCGGTACATGCCCAGCCGGTACGCTTAGCGGGAACATGTACACGACGGGCGCGGTGACCGCCAACTGCACGGTGATTGCGAACTTTACGATTAACACGTACATGGTGACGCCGAGCGTGAACGGGGGGAACGGAACGATTTCTCCAAACACGCAGCAGACGGTGAACTACGACACGACGCAGACCTTCACATTGACTCCGAATACTGGATACTCCATCGGCACGGTGGGCGGTACATGCCCAGCCGGAACTCTCAGCGGGAACATGTATACAACGGGCGCGGTGACAACGAACTGCACCGTGATTGCGAACTTTACCATCAACACGTACATGGTGACGCCGAGCGTGAATGGGGGGAACGGAATGATCTCACCGAGCACGCAGCAGACGGTGAACTATGACACGACACAAACCTTCACCCTGACTCCGAATCCCGGATACTCGATTGGCACGATCGGCGGCACCTGCCCAGCCGGAACGCTCAGCGGCATTCAATACACCACCGGCGCGATCACCGCCAGCTGCACGGTGATCGCGAACTTTGCGATCAGCACGTACACGGTGACGCCAAGCGTGAATAACAACCATGGCACGATCAGCCCGAACACAGTGCAGACGGTGAATTCCGGCTCCACTGCGACGTTTACCGTGACGGCGAACAGCGGGTATTCCATTGCCGGCATTGGCGGAACGTGCGCCGCGGGAACGCTTAGCGGGAGCATGTACACGACGGGCGCGGTGACGGCCAACTGTACGGTGGTGTTGAACCTCGGCCAGGCTCCCGAGATTACCAGCGGCAAGAGTGCGAAATTTCCGCTTGGTATGTTGGGATCGTTTACGGTAACGGCTTCGGGTATTCCTGCGGTGATGAGCTTTACCGAGACCGGGAACCTGCCGAACGGCGTGACGCTCAATCCGACGTCCGGCCTACTTAGCGGTATTCCGACTGTGGGCGGAACATTTCCGATCACGATCACAGCCAGCAACGGCATAGCGCCGAATGCAATCCAGAGCTTTACGCTGACCGTCGATCAACCGCCTGTCATCACGAGCGCGGACAATATGACGTTCTTTGAAGGGGAGTCGAACTCGTTTACTGTGACCGCGATTGGAATCCCGACTCCCGCACTCACCGAATCCCCGAACGGAGGATCGCTGCCTGCCGGAGTGAAGTTTGTCGACAACCACAACGGGACGGCCACGCTGAGCGGCACACCCAAGGTCACGGGAGTGTTTAGCTTCTGGATCACGGCGTCGAACGGAGCGTCGCCGCCCAGCCAGCAGAACTTCACGCTGACCGTCTCCGCGCCTGTCAGCGTTAGCCCGACCAGCCTTGTTTTCGGCAACGTGAAGGACGGGGCATCCGCCAGCCAGGCGGTGACCTTGACCAACATCAGCAACAATGCGGTGGGGATTGGGCCGGTCACTCTTACCGTCACCAGCGGGGCTAAGACGCAATTCACCCTGGGACCCGGCTGTCCCGCGTCGCTCGCCGGCGGGAGCACTTGCAGCATTACGGTTATCTTCAGCCCGAAGGCGGTGGGCACGGACGCGGCCACGCTCAACATTACGACTGGGGCTTCCAGTAAGGCGCTGGAAGTTGGGATCACGGGGGCCGGAACTAAGTGAGGAGTGGGGGAGCTGTAGCGTCTTTGGGACGCAGGCGGCAGGCAGTAATACGACCTTGCCCGCGCAACTGACGAACAGCGGTCAAACGCCGCTCGACATCACGACTTGGGGTCAAAACAACAAGAAGTTGTTTCTTCAGAACGTGGCGCGCCGACGCATGGACTATCCCAAGCTTGCCTCAAATCGAAAATGGCTCGGGCTACCGATCTGTGCCTTTCCGGGGAAGAACTACTACCACGCGGCGTCCGAAGAGTCGTGCATCCAGCGAATAGGCTCCCGGGCCAAGTAGAGCGAGTGCAAGGGGATTCAGAACGAGACAGGTCAGGGTTAGGGAATCTGTGCGCCAATCGGGGCCGTAGACATTCAGCAGCGCAAGTGCGCATATGACGAACGAGAGGTACGGCGTCAGGAAACCGATCGCGAGGGATATAGAGATCAGCAAAGCGCCCACGAACAAAACATGAACAGCAGAGACACGCGTCGATTGCGTGACACTCAAGACGAAGGTCGCAGCGACGGAAATACGAAGCAGCAACAGACCAACGCCGGGTGCTCCGGGCGGAAACATCGAGAAAAGACGCTGCACGAAGCGAGGTTAAGCGCTTTTGCCGCGATCCCACACCCACGTTTAAGGTATCTTGAGATCCCTCTTTTGAGGGATCTATCTTAGTAGAATAACGGCCACTGAGCGAATTGAAAATTGGCCTCGGACAAGTGGACCTGGCGTACAATTATTTCCCGTGGGCTAGTTGCGACGGCGCCTCCAAGCCGATACGCATCCTTTAGCATTCAACATCATATTGGGTTCATGATGCCTAAGCACCGTCATGGGTACGTCAACCTGAACATCGTTGGCCGGGAAGAGGGGAGATGCGGTGGTGAAGACGTCTCGTTATATGACAACCGTCGCTGTCCTGGTTCTCGTTTGTCTTGGCCTTAGTTGTTCGCATCAATCCACCAGGGAACCCGTAACAATTACATTCGTGGATCCAGAGTGGGCGCATGACCCATCCGGACTCGGGAACTTGGGCCCCGATCTAAGACTTCAGGAGTTTACCGGCTTGACCGGAATAAAGGTCAGGCACTTGCCGCTGCCCGAAGGAGCTCTTGACCAGTTGGAAACCGTGCGAGGACAACTACGAACTTCTCCGACCCCTGAAGTGTATACCGTCGATGTGTTCTGGCCCGGTATTCTGAGGGAGCAATTGAGCGATTTGAAGCCATACCTAACGACCGAACTCTCTGAGATGAACCCCGATATAGTGACGAGTTACACCGTCAACGGCAGCCTGGTCGCCGTACCGTATACGGTGGATATGGGGGCGCTGTTTTATCGCAAGGACCTGCTGCGAAAGTACGGGTATGCATCACCTCCCCAAACTTGGGACGAACTTGAGAAAATGGCTGCCCGGATTCAGCAAGGAGAACGAACCAAGACGCAAGGAGATTTTTGGGGGTTTGTATGGACCGGTGTGGCCGGTGAGGGACTGACCTGCGACGCGCTGGAGTGGCAGGCAGCGGAAGGTGGGGGACGAATCATTGAATCGGACAGCACCATTAGCGTGAACAATCCTCACACGATCCGAGCCTGGCAACGCGCTGCGCACTGGGTCGGTTGGATTTCGCCTCCAAGCGTAACGTCCTATGAGGAATGGGACGCTATGAATATGTTCTTCTCCGGAAAGTCGGCATTCTTTCGTGGCTGGGCTCTGAACTACTTTTCTGGCTTCGGAGGGAAGCCAACCGACCCAGACAAGTTTGGTATCACTCATGTTCCCGGCGGGAAGGGCGGCCAGGCAGCTACGTTGGGAGGATTCGGCCTTGCAGTTACTCGTGCTGCATCTCGTCCAGCTGAAGGCGTGAAGTTGGTCCAACTGCTAATTCACAATGAGATGCAATCCGCGGAAACTCGTGCACACGCAGGGTCTGCGGAGTTTGCGTTTCCGGATATCAGGAAGAATAGACTGAATGGCGGCGTAGTGAGTCGCCCTTCAGCAGAAGCAGGACTGAAGTATGAGGCCGTGGATAACGCATATCTCAATGCCGTACACTCCGTTTTGACTGGCGAAGCGAAGGCGCCGGATGCGGCAGCAGCGTTGGAAAGGGAGCTTGTAAGGATCACGGGCTTCAAAACCGGGCCACCGCGCCCGAGTCATCAACCGAGTGAATAAGAGGTCGAAAGCACTTCTCGAAGTGGCGAACTGCCGGGTGGCAGAATGAAATTCTTACTTGCCAATTATTTCAATGCGGGCAGGAGCCTCACCCTAACGTTTGCCTTCCTAATTGCATTGATTCTGGGTGGAAATGGGCTTGTTATCTGGCAATTCAGGGTCGTAAACCGCCAAACAGACCGGCTCACCGGCGTGAGCCAACAGTTGCTCGCAGTTCAGCAGCTTCAGGAGCAACTGTTCACGCTTCATGGCCGACTCGATGAAATTGCACACTCCAGGGACGCGAGCCGCCTGGTGACAGAGGCCCAGCCATTGCTTGGATCACTACTGGAGCAGACCCAAAGAACCAGGAACACTTTCACGTACCTGCCATCTGAAATCTCCGCAGATTCGCTCGATGCGATCGATGTCACACTCCCCAGGCAGCTCCAAGGCATCACTGCGCTGGCAAAATCCGGCGATTGGGAGGCCGTCAATCTCCGGCTAGACAATCAACTTAAGCCCATGGAAGCCCAGATTTCTGCCCTGGTGAGCAGCATCAACAATGCAGTCAACACACACATGACGCAGGCCGTTGCCACCATGGAAAGTCTGCAGAGCAGAATACTCCTCATTGTCCCGATAACCACGATTCTTACATTTCTGCTCGCCGCATTCTTTGGCTGGTCGACAGCGAGACGAATCATTGAGCTTCGTATTGACGAGCGAATCCAGGAGAGGACTCGAATCGCCCGCGAGTTGCACGACACACTCCTACAAGATGTTCAGGGCCTGATATTGAAGATCGACGCAATCGCGAAACGAATGCCTAAGGCCGACCCTGCTCGGGAGGATATCGAAAAAACACTCGATTACGCCGACCACGTGTTGGCGGAGGGCAGGGATCGTATTCGAAGCCTGCGAACAGTTGCCGTTCCAGATAGCGAGTTGCCGGCGGCATTTCAACAGATAGCCGAGGAGTTGTCGCCCGACCGTACCGCCACCCTGAAAACAGTCGTCGAAGGTAGCGTACAAAGATTGCACCCTGTGATCCATGAAGAGTGTTATTCAATTGGACGCGAGGCGATCATTAACGCCCTCAAGCATTCTGAAGGCCGCAACATCGAGGTGGAGATCATCTACGATGATTGGGAATTTCGCTTGCGGATTCGCGATGACGGACGCGGCATCAATGCCGACGTGCTAGAAAAAGGCGGCCGCGCGGGCCATTGGGGGCTGCAAGGAATGCGGGAGCGCGCCCATCGGATTGGCGCGCAACTAGAGGTGTGGAGTGGGTCCGGAACCGGAACCGAGGTTGAATTGACTGTGCCAGCGGCGGCAGCCTACAAATCGCCTTCTGGGAAGTCTGCAGACTCTCGTTCACGTATTCCTGCCGCGGGATGAAACCAATGATTCAAGGAAACCCGATTCGAATTCTCACTGTAGACGATCATCCGGTTTTGCGTGAAGGCATCGCGGCAATTCTTGCAACCGAGGCCGATATGAGTTTGGTTGCCGAAGCCGGCAATGGTCATGAAGCGATCGAACAGTTTCGCACGCACCGTCCGGACATCACTCTGATGGATCTGCAGATGCCCGTCATGAGTGGCGGTGAAGCAATTCTCGCCATCCGCAGGGAGTTCCCGGATGCTCGGATCATCGTGTTGACCACGTACAGTGGTGACGTGCAGGCTGAGCGAGCGTTAAAGGCAGGTGCATGTGGATATCTTCTAAAGAACATGCTCCGGAAGGAGTTGGTTGAGACGATTCGGGTGGTGCAGAGTGGCCGAAAGAGAATTCCTCCCGAAATTGCCGTCGAACTGGCAGAGCACCACGCGGATGATGCGCTGACCGAGCGTGAAATCGGAGTCTTGCGGCAGGTAGCCTCCGGCAATGCCAACAAGATTATCGCCGACAATCTCCAAATCTCTGAAGAGACGGTCAAGGCCCACATGAAGAAGATTCTGTCGAAACTCGATGCAAACGATCGGACTCACGCTGTTGCAATCGCGCTGAAGCGCGGAATTATCGAGCTTTAGCCCCCGCCCGCCCCGGCTGGTGCGCAGTTTGGCGCTGGATATTCCTCGGAAGAGTAATACCATCATCCCCTTAAATCAGAGGTGAAAAGATACCCTTTTGGGGCTTTGCGCGAAGCTTGGTCGGGTTAATCATCACCACCGGGGTCAGATTACGAAGAAATGAGCGAGCAGCATGATTCCGCCCATGGAATTCACGGTCCAGTTCATGCCGGATGCGGAGAAAGAACTGGCCGCATACGCACGCGCTGTACTGGAACTGTTCGGTCCTGAGCAAGCCCGGCAATCCGTCGAAGATTGGATGGAAGAATTGGAATTGATGGATTTGCCTGGGGAAAAAGCGATTCCAGACTGGCGTCGATTAACGATTGCGGCAGCGAGCCGGCTAGCCGTTCGGGTTCAACACGCACGGTTCAAGAATGCAGCCGAACTCATAACATTCATTTGTTCAAACGCCATAAGGAGATGATCTATGTTCAGGAACAACGCCGATCCACAGTTTTAACAACCTTCACGTTACGAGGAATTCTCGGATGACTCAAGTAGCAGTAGTGCAAATTCCCGACGCGGGAACAGAGAGGAAAAAAACATGAAGTTCGGTCCTGCATTGCATTCCCTTTCCATCTTTGCCGTAGCTCTCACCCAATTCGCGTTTCCATTGAAAGGAGCATCGCAAGTGACAACTACTCAACCGGTCAAGACCGTCGTTTTCGTGCATGGCGCGTGGGCAGACGGATCAAGCTGGTCGAAGCTGATCCCGATCCTTCAGTCAAAAGGCTTGCATGTCGTTTGTGTCCAAAACCCGCTGACGTCCTTTGCCGACGATGTGGCGGCGACCAAGAGAATCATCGATGCGCAAGATGGACCGGTTCTCTTAGTAGGACATTCCTACGGCGGTGCCATCATCACCGAAGCTGGCAACAATCCGAAAGTAGCGGGCCTGGTTTACGTGGCAGCATTCGCCCCCGATCAAGGGGAATCGGCGGCCAGTCAAGGAAAGCCCTACGGCCCTACTCCCGGTCTAGGGGAACTGCGGCCCATCGAAGACGGTTTCCTAATCCTCTCGCAAAAGGGGATTCAGGAAGACTTCGCGCCCGATGTCACCGCCGAGGAACAGATGATCATGGTCGCAACGCAGGTTCCAACTCAAGGCGCAGCGCTCGCTGGCACGATCTCAGCACCCGCATGGCGTAACAAACCGACCTGGTTTGTCATCGCCTCTAACGACCGCATGATTTCGCCCAAGCAGGAGAAGGATAGCGCGGCAAAGATGAACGCGAAAACTCTGACTCTACCCACCAGCCATGTGCCGATGCTGTCGCGACCGAAAGAAGTGGCGGCTTTCATCAGCGAAGCTGCATCGGATCAGTCCAGACTGACCGCAGCGAGCAAGTAGGCAACCCTGGGACGACAGTCTCGTCCGCTACGAGCGGACGGGACTGTGTATTTCAATCGGGACTAAGCTCATATCGTGACCTCGATTTGCCTTATCCGGAATGGAGTCCTGATTGAGGCATGACCATGAACGCCGACAACCTCGAAGTCGCCGAAGATACGGTCAAGGCGGGTGCTAATACTTCGTTCTTCGCCCTAATCAAGCCCTGTTCGGGAGTATTTCTTCCTAACCATGCAAACGTGCCGCGTACGATAAATACATTGAGCAAGATCGAGATCAACGACGCCGCGATCACCGTGCTGAAGACGTTCTCAGCCACCATCCCGGCAGACCGCGCGGCCTGCATCACCACGAACGAGAGCTCGCCAATCTGCGTCAGCCCTGCAGCCACAAGAATTGCGGTCTTGAGCGGATAACGAAAGAGCCAGACGACCACGCTCCAGACCAGAAATTTGCCGCCGACAATGAGCAGCAGCATGAATCCGAGAAGTGGCAAGCTATGCAAGAGCACAGCGGGATCGATCAGGGTCCCGAGCGAAACGAAGAAAAGGGCCACGAAGGCATCACGCAGAGGAACCAGTTGAGCGTGAGCGTCGTGAAGTTCAGGCAGGCTACTGATGGATACACCGGCGAGAAATGCTCCCAGCGCGACGGAGAATCCGACTGCCTGGGCCAGTGCGGCAGTCCCGAGGCAAATGGCAATCGAAACCAGCAGGAGAAGCTCCGAGTTGCAGGTTTTCTTGACTCGCCGCAGAAAGGGAGGAATCACTTTTATGGCGAGATAGACCAGCGGAATAAGCAAGAGGACAGCCTTGCCGAGAACCCAGGCTGCCATCAGGAGGCCTCCGCGCCGGGCGCTGCCAAATGCCGGAATAACCACCGTCATGCAGATCACCGCGAGATCTTCCACCAGAGTGACGGCGATCATCACGCGGCCATAAGTTGTGGCCAGTCTTCCCGTATCGCTCAACAGCCGAGCCAATACCATCGTGCTCGCCACTGAAACTGCCGCTCCGATTGCGAATCCTTCCGTGGTGCTCCATCCCAAGAACCTACCAGTACCGATCGTGACACCCACCATGATCAGAATTCCGATCGGGCCCCCGACGAGAGCAACCCATTTCACGCGCATCAGGTCCGGGATGGAAAACTCGACTCCAATCGAGAACATGAGTAGCACGACACCGACCTCAGCCAACAATTCGAAGGTGTGCAGATCGGAAAGCTGCGGACCCGGGGTGAACGGGCTGATCGCGATTCCTCCGAGTACGAAACCGATGATCAAAGGCAGCCGAAGTCGCCACGCCACCAGGCCGCCAAGTATGGCGGCTACGAATACGTAGGTGAGATCGCGAAAGAGTATGGGATTGGGTTCCATGGGAATGTCCTGGTCCTTTAGTCTTCAATGTTGATGTGAAAAAAGAAAGGCCCGTCCCGCTTGATATTGCCGAACGGGCCGTGGACGAAGCATCACCGCCGAACGTAGCATCCCCGCGAGATGCCCAGCGCGACTGACATAGCGAGGGCCAGGGTTCCCAACAGCCCGATCAGCGGAAGCGAACTGCCAGTTTCTGGCAGCGTGTCTGCGGGCTGTTCTGCACTGGCCAGCGTGACCTGCGGCTGGCTGGGTGTGAGAAACAGCAGAACACCGGTTGTGTGCGGCAAGGCAATCTGCGGCGCCTGGCCGAAGGCCACCTTCTTGTTCTCGACAATGGTGTGCTCCTGGTCAGTGATGATCGTTGCCTTGATCTTCATTCCCTTCCGCAGATCAAAAACGGTCTTCTCCTTGCCATCGATGGTGAATTTGGCATCGTTCGGAACGTTGAAGACCTGGTTCTGGTTGTCGGGCAAAGTCAGAATCACCGACTTTGGCGCGGCTACGTGCCAAACTTTCCCCTCGATGGTTCGGACCGAGTTGACATAGCGCGGCGTGGTGGTCGTGGTGATGGTTTGAGTCAGCTTGGTTCCGGGCACAAGCTGATGCACGCTGACCTCCTGGCCGTCGATGATGAATCGGTCGCTGTCAGGGACAACCAGGTGCTCGACCCGGCCATTCTCCAGTTTGAGCACCAGATCGTTGCCTTCCACATAGACAATCTCAGCATTCTTCACCTGCGTGTCGAACGAGGGTTGTCCGTGGGCGATGGCGGTTACGGTTGAGTCCTGGGCCGGAGCCGATCCAAGCGCGGCCATTACCAAAACGAGCGCGCCGACTCCCTTGCCGAATAGGTTCGCTTTCTTGAAGAGTTTCATGTGTTTTCTCCTTGTTGAATTACTGATGGTTCAGTTATTTGCAGTTGCTGGCGTCCCGAGATCCGCACTCTCGGATTCGCCGTTTTTCCCTGGTGAGAGAGAAGCCGTTACGATGTAGCGTTGCGGTGCGCCCCCGAGGAAATAGAACGGGTAGCAAGTGACGAGCGTGAGCGACGGAAAGGATGTCGGCCGCAGGACTTCCACCTGGCGCGGCGAGACAATCTGGATCTGATCCACGATGTAGGTGTCCGTTCCCTTGAGCGTCTTCATCTCGATCACGTCACCGACTCGTACATCTTTAAGTCCGCGAAAAAAACCGTCCCGATGGCCCGCGATTCCGATGTTGCCGGGCTCGCCGGGGCGGGCCGTACCCGCAATTCGTCCGACTGCGTGGTTCAGTGTCAAATCGTCCGTCCCGTCAAGAAGTGGGGCCTCAAGAGAAATCTTGGGAATCCGCAGCACCGCCAGCGGATTGGCTCGATGTGGGCCGATGTTCTTTCTGTAAGCTTTGACCCGCTGTTCGCCCCAAAGACTGAAGTCGACACTGGGCAGGTCGAGTGGCTCGGAAGAACCGCTGTCGACATTCGAGGCAAGGTTGTCCGAATCACTCTCAGTGCTTGACCGAACCAGCGCCTCGTCTGCAGCGACCTGCTTGAGCGCTACGCGAGAAGTAAGCCAGCTTTCCATGCGGGCTGCGCCGTAAAAGCCGAGCAGAGCCAACCCTGTCACGAGCAGAATTCGTTCGATCCAGATCTTGGCCTTGCGCTTGCGACCTGGAATTGCCGAGGGGTGTTCCCCGGCTCCGTCCTTGCGGCCGATCGACTTTTGAAATCTCCACATGGGTACGCGCTCCTCACCACGATTCCCGGCTTACGCCGCCGATAGTTGAAGTGCTTTCGTTGCGTGCGAGCGGCGGCTGACTTTCGTTCTTAGAGATTTCCTCAAGGCAGCCCTCGCGTGAAATATCCGCGACTTGGCGGCAGGGACAGAGATGCCCATGCTCTCCGCGATTTCCTGGGGGGACCGCTCTTCCAGAGTTCGGAGTTCCAGAGCCCGGCCAATGGACGGCCGCAATGTCCCGATTGCCGATCTGACCATCGCCCGCTCCTGGAGTTGCGCGTATTGCGCCTCAGGGCTCGGCGCCTGATCGGCAGGCTCCACCACCGCATCCTCGATCCCTGGGAGCCCTACATCGTCGATAGAAACCTGCGTGGCACCGAACCGTTTGCGAAGAATCATGAGCGCCGAATTAATGGCGATCCGCGTGAGCCAAGTCGCAATACTGGAACGGCCGTCAAAGCTGTGCAGATGAACGTGCGCCCGCAGGAATGAGTCCTGCAACGCATCCTCGGCGTCCTCCCGATTGTTCGTAATGCGCTGCGTGATCCGAAGAACTTGCCCGGCATGAGTTCGCCAGACCTCTTCAAGGGCCGCCGAGCTGCTGCGCGGAATTGCCTGCGTAGAGCTATTGCCGCTCAAAGAATCTCTTATGTCCGCCACCAATTTCTGTTTGTAATCCATAGGAACCTCGCGCGTCGTCGTGATCTTCATTCGCTCACGTCGGACACGATAAGAAGATGCAATCGCCGCGCCAAGTCGATTTGCTGAATCTGCGCGATTTACGCCACCGAAACACGCTGAACACCCCAGAAATGCTGAAGGATCAGAATTGAAGTGCTCGTCGAGAAGCGCAGTGTCCTGTCGTATCGAGGATCGGACGCAGACAAAACTGAATAAACAGATCAGGAGGAGAGAATGGAAAAAAAAACGGGTATCTGCGGAGTTAAAGTGCTGCCACTCCGAAGAAACCCGTCGAGGGAAGGACTACCGAGTAGCTACCCAGACACTGTCGGCCGAGTTGAGTTCGATGCCCGCAACTTCGGTGGTCAGCTTCACATACTGCAGCCCGGGCTTTTTGCCGGGCACAGCGTTGAACTCGAGCCGGTACCGGTTCTCGAGACTGTTTTGCAAACGGTCCAGGTATGACCGGAAGCTAACCGGTTCGCCAATGCCCAGGAAGAAGGATTCGCCACCGGTTTCATCCGCGAGTTGCGCCATAGCGTTCTGGCCGTTCGTGACCTGCCAGTAATTGCTTCCACGCCATCCAGCACCGCGTGTATAGATGCTGTGGATTATCGTTCCCGTGCGCTGAGCAACTGTGCTGGCTGCGCTTACGTCAGGGGTGATGGGAGCAAGGCCGCGACGGTGCGGCCAGCCGTGAAGTCGGTCGATGCCATCTGTGATCATGACGATCTCGCGCCGATTCGAGCTTTCGGGCCAGCGCTTCATCAGATCGATCACGGACAGGTACGGACTGCCATAGACGCCTGGCGAGCCGAAAGGAATTCGCAACGCATTTGCCGCCCGCTGGTGATCGGTTGTCAGGTCCTGGGCAACTCGGACGGTGCCATTGCGCATGTATCCCACACCCACCGAAGTCGTCTTGGGCAACGAATAGACAAATTCGCGTAAGTCGTCGAATTGAGAACTTACGCTCGTCCGGGCTGCATCGTCGATCAGGATGAACAGATCGAGCGGGTCGCGATCACCGCTGATCGGAGTCCAGCCAGTGACCTGCAACCGGTCTTTTCCCTGCCTTACGATGATATCTTCCCGATTGACTTCGGGCATGCGTTTGTTTTTGCCGAGCACGCGAACCGTGACTGTCATCTGCACGGGGCTGGTTGTTGTTGAACTGACATCCTGAGCCTGCAAGGGAAGCAGGCTCAGGACGAAGAACAGAAACATTGGAATTCTTTGCATCAAGTTCTTTCGCATCGTTTCCTCCTCACGAAATTTGCCTTCGGCTATCCGCCGATTCCGCTTGAGTTGCAATCGACCGCCCACTGCGCAGAATTGAAACGGGAGGAGTTAGTGCGAAGAAACATGCTGAGTATCGGGAAATGCCGACCTGTCAGAAATCTGGAGTGTTTGGAGCTGATTTGCGCGGCGCTCGCACTGCCATTTTGCCGAACTATTCGTGCGCGCTCCAATATTTTCTGGCGGCAGAATCTTCATTCGGGCCTTGGCGGCGACTGACCCACGAAAACCACGCAATCACCCCAGCCGGTTGAGGACGAACATCAGGACCGCGAGAGACACGAGAGCGATGCCCCAATCGATTGCGTTAGTCGACATCGCGATCAACCACATTCACTGGCGGCATGGCCAGCGTTCCGTTTCGCCGCGATTTGAAACGCAGTTTGTTGATTTGCAGGCTCGCAATCTTCGAGTCCAGAGTTTGACGGGGGATCCCCAGCTTCGCGGCAGCGCCGGAAGGCCCTGAAATGCGCCCTCCGCTTTCTGAGAGCGCGGTTTCGATCATCTCCCGCTCCCTCTCGGCAATTGAGCTGACAAGTGGAGCAGTTGTCCGCGGTCGCCGAAGCTCGCGTTTCACCCACCCTTCGTCGATCGAGAAGACATCCCCCTCTGCCAAAATGACGGATCTTTCGATCACATTCTGTAATTCACGAATATTGCCTGGCCAATCGTAGGCTTGCAGGATTTCGGTCGTATTCATATTGATGGTGCGAAATGCTTTGCCCACTCGCTTGGCGAAGCGTTCGATCAGATGCTCGACCAGCAGCGGGATATCCTCCAGGCGCTCTCTTAAAGCAGGTACATAGATTGGAAACACATTCAGCCGGTAAAACATGTCCGAACGAAATGTACGATCCGCTACGGCTGCTTCCAGATCACGATTCGTTGCCGCGATAATGCGAACATCCACTGAGATCGGATGGCTACTGCCAACGCGTTCGAATTCTCTCTCCTGAATCACGCGAAGCAGAGTGATCTGGGTCTCCATCGGCAACTCGCCGATCTCATCGAGAAAGATCGTTCCCCCGTTGGCGGCCTCGAAACGGCCTTGCCGCCGCTGCAGGGCTCCGGTAAAAGCCCCTCTTTCGTGCCCGAATAGCTCAGACGCGATAAGGGAAGGTGGAATCGCCGCGCAGTTCACGCGGATAAACGGACGTGACGAGCGGTTGGAGAGCCGGTGGATTTCACGAGCGATCAGTTCTTTCCCGGTGCCCGTTTCCCCCAGAATCAGAACTGTGGAGTCTGTTGGAGCGACCAGCCCTACCTGTTGCAATAATGACTGCAGCACTGCACTTTCCCCAACAATTTCGTTTGTTGAGTCTGGGCGAGATTGCGCCGGTCGTGAAAAATTGAAATTCGCTGTTTCGTCATTCGTGATCGTGTAAGTGGAAGCCATAACTATCTCCCTTCACCGGTGGTTGTTGACGCTGCTTTGCTCCAGCGCCCTACGAATTTCCTTTAGCAATGCGTCGCTCCGAACCGGCTTAGAAAGGAAAGCGGCAGCTCCGGCCCGCATCAGTGAGTCTCGAAGCGTGGCATCACCGTGGGCGGTTACAAAAACAATAGGGAGGCGGCTGTTCGTCTTGCTCAACTGCTTCTGCAATTCGATCCCGCTCATGCCCGGTAGGCGTACGTCGAGAATAAGGCAGCCTGTGTTATCGCAATCGTCACAGGCGAGAAACTCCTCAGCAGAGGCGAAGGTTCTTGGAGAAAAGCCAGCCGCCTTCATCACGCTTCCCAGCGCTTCGCGAAGCGGTTCGTCATCGTCGACGATGGCAACAATGACGGTCTTGGTTAGAGTCTCATCCACTTCAGTCACCCAGTCTGCGGCGCGTTTGATCTGCCACGAGCACGAGACTATCAACCGGGCAACTTGAAAACAATCCTGCTTTGTCTTGAAAACTCTGCTGCTTTAGGAGGAGAACGGTCCTTACTTTCGGGTGGCAGTCTTTAGCTTTTCTGCCATGCGGACAAGGTGGGCCAGAGATTCCGCCTGAGTCTTTTCCATTAGATGAGCACGATGAGTCTTGACCGTGAGTTCGCTCATTCCTAGTCGATCGGCAATCTGCTTGTTTAGAAGGCCCTCAACCACAAGTTCAAGCACTTGTTTCTCACGTGGCGTGAGGGACTCGAACCGAGCCCGGATTTCGTGGGCTTCCCGGCGTTCTTGACGGAGTGCCCGATCGCTGGCCAGTGCCTTCTGAACTGCGTCGAGCAGATCCTGGCCGCGCACCGGCTTCGTCAGGAATTCATGCGCCCCCTCTTTCATTGCTCGGACGGACATGGGGATGTCACCATGGCCCGTAATAAAAATGATCGGAATTGGAATTCCGTCATCCCTCAACTTCAATTGCAGATCGAGACCGCTGAGACCCGGCATTCTTACATCCAGAACCA
>JBEKOW010000027.1:0-25976 GCA_049521375.1 Terriglobales bacterium | reverse complement strand
TAGGCGCGCTCGCCGTTCTTCAACTCGTCGACCGATCCCTGAGCAGTACCGCGAAACATATGCGTCCGCTCATCGAAAAGAACCGCGATGTGCCCTCCGCCGAAGATGTCCAGAACAAGGCGATCGCGGACAAGGTCAACCGTGCGAATCCTGCCGCCAAGCAGCGTGGTCTTTCCTTTCGGCTGCGGCGGCAGATCGGGCGTCGACCGCAGGCCTGGATTATTCACGCTCCCGGGGTTCGGGCTGATCGTGCTTGGGCTGGATGAGGCATTTGTGGCGATCATGGGGAAAGCTGAAGGTGAGGCGGAAGTCTGGGCCGATGACGCACTCACCAGAACAAGACAGACAAAAGCATTGAAACTGAGAATGATAAGGGATGAATGGTTACGCGCACGTCTCACATACACCTCCGCTTGAGCACCTGTTTGGATGCTGACGGGGAACGACAGGTAGTCCCGGAAATCCTGTAGACCAAGGCAGCACCCGGCCAAGGCTTAGCATCCAAGAAACGCCGGAATTGATATGAGAACTCGCGCCATGACCACGTGCAGAGGTTTTGCGTTCGCAACCTTGCTGGTAGCAGCGGCATTAGTTCCCCATCGCGCGCACGCCAGGGATCTGAAGATCACGGTCCCAAAGCGAAGCGAGTTAACACCCGTGCAGCGCCTCAATCGCGAAGGCGTGGAAGCGGTCAACAAGCACGAGATGGAAAAAGCCAAGGCTCTCTTCTACAAGGCATACCTCTACGATCCCGGCGATCCGTTCACCCTGAACAATCTTGGATACATCGCCGAACTGGATGGAGAGGTCGAACGCGCACAGAATTTTTATTCCCTCGCGTCCACGCAGTCCACGGAAGCGCGAATCGACCGCGCCAGTTCAGCCCGGCTCAAGGGAGAATCCCTGGAAGCGGCCATCAGCACGTTTGGAGACCTTCCGATGCAGGTGAATCGCGCCAACGTGAAGGCCGTCGGACTGCTTTCGGAAGGGCGAGTTCGGGAAGCCGATACTCTCCTGCAGCAGACGCTCGCCCTCGATCCGAACAATGCGTTCACCCTGAATAACCTCGGAGTCGCGAAGGAATCGCAGGGCGAATACGGTGAAGCGCTGAAGTATTACAATGCGGCCGCGAATGCTCACATCGACGATCCGGTCATCGTGACCTTGAATGGGGCGTGGCGAGGAAAGCCTGTTAGCGAGATGGCGCGGGCCAGCGCGGACAGGCTACGGAAACGCATGAAGAGCCTGGAAAACGATCAGGCCCAGGTTGCGCTCCTGAATCTGCGCGGCGTCTCGGCCATGAATCGCAATGACGTGCGCGCCGCCCAGGATTATTTCTCGCAGGCCTATCGACTCGGACCCGACAATGCATTCTCCCTTAACAATCAGGGATTTATGGCCGAGATGAAAGGGGACCTCGAGAGCGCGGAAGATTTTTACCGTCAAGCGCGCGAAGCAGGCGGAGCCGGCGATAGAATCGGCATCGCAACCCGTCCCAATGCCGAAGGAAAGAAATTGACCTCCGTTGCTGACCAGAGCGAAGGACAGGTTTCAACGGCAATGGAAGCCGTCAGCGAGGCGAAACATCGAAATCCAGGACCGATCCAGCTCAGGCGTCGCGACGGCAGTCTCGTGGATCCGACATCTACACCCGACCAACTACAAACTCCTCCAAAGGAATGATGTTTTACATCACCAGAGAAGATTGCGCGTAAGATCTTCGGGCCTCGTCAGTCGGATAGGCAACACAGCGAGGATACGAAAGTAGTGCCGACGTTCGGACAATTGCGTCAATACAGTACTCCCTGTATTCATTGAGGAAGTTACTCAACGCAACTAGTCTGAGCGTGTATCCCGTCTCCCCGGAGGCAGGAGCACCTCTCCCAGAGAGGTCCTCTGAAGGTGAAAACTTTAACGGCTTTTTTCCAATTTTTTCTTATTGCCTTCATTGCGTGTTTCTTCGGTGTCGTTTCATCGCCCGCACAAATCACATCTGTAACCTTGCAATCCCCTCAACTATTAAGCAGCGGCACGACCAATTTGTTGTCGCCGATTCACATTCAGGCAACCGCAGAGGACTCTGCTCCGATAACCGGATATGTGGTTTATATCGACGATGACAATGTCTACCGTAACTTCAGCGCGACCGTGGATGCGTGGATCACGGTCTCTGCTGGTTCTCACATTCTCTATGTCAAAGCCTGGGACGCGCAAAGCCACGTCAGCACGAGCGTCTATCCTATAAATGTCACCGGATTCGCCGCTCCTGCTCCTCCTGTCTACGCCCAGCGAATCGGCGGCCTCGATGGAGACACCTGGACCGTAGATAACAACCCGAATATCGGCGGCAAATGCAACGATGGAAGTTTCGGCTCCTTCGCCAACAGCTCGGACCCGAATACCGCAAACGTTCCGGGCGCCGGCCAACACTTTGTCCTGACCAGCCGCTGCTCGTATGACGATAGCCTCTTCTACTGGAAGTTTCCGGAGGCGCCGCAAGTGGAAGCCGCCACGAACTATCTCTGGGAATTCTGGTTCTACGTTCCCGCGAGTGTTCAATCTAATTCTGTCCAAGCTCTGGAATTCGACCTGTTTCACGCGCTGCCACTGAGCGACGGCGTGCACGAGTTCATGTTCGGATCGCAATGCAATTATGTGAGCAATCAATGGCAATTCTGGTTGCCGCAGGAATCGCGCCTGACGTGGGTCAATTCGGGCATCTCACCTTGCCGCTTCTCGACTGGAGAATGGCATCATGCCGTATATTTCCTGCAGCGCGTGACCTCCAGCGGATACCAGGAGATCCCGCAGACTTTCAGCCCTGCCACAGACAACAACAGCAGTCTGCGATTCGTTACGCTGACAGTCGACGGCCAGACCTCACTCCTCGGAGGTCTCTCGTGGTCCACGATCCCCAAGCCCGAATGGTCGCCAGTATTCGGAGTGCAGCATCAACTGGACTCCGCGATACCTGGAGTCGTCATCGAGGAATACGCGAATCGGGAGTCCCTCACGATCTGGTAGATTCGCCTTCTCTATGGCGGATTCTCAGTTGGAATCCGATGAACTGAGGCTGGCGTGGAACATTCTGCTGTGCGAGTCGTCCGCCACCTTTTCACTTTGGCTTTGTTCAGGATCCCGGCATGGCAGCGGGCGACCGAGCCTCGCGGCTTGCTTCGCGAATATCTCTAACATCGCCCATGACGATGAGCGCGGTGCCACCTTGGACCACAACCTTTTCCGGCGGATTCACCCACAACTTGGGAGCGCCGGTTTGCACCCCGCTCTTGACCGCAAGCACCAGAAGATTATGTTTCGCGTGTATGTTGAGTTCGTGAAGGTGACTGCCGATCCAGGGAGAAGAAGCGCTGATCTCGATCTCTTCCACACGCAGGGTTTGCGACTGGTCCTTCAACATCAGATCCAGGAAGCCGACGACGTGAGGCCGGATCAGTTCACTGGCCATCCTCAGTCCTCCGATATGACTGGGAGAAACTGTAGCTTTCGCGCCTGCCCTCAACATACGGTCGGCGAATTTCTGGTCAGCAGCCCGAGCCACAATCCGCAAGGTGGGGAATGCCTGGTGCGCAATCACGGTCACAACCAGGTTGTCCTTATCCTCGGGTAAAGCCGTGATCAGTCCCTTGGCATGTTCGATGCCCGCTTTGACGAGGGTTTCCTCTTCCGTCGCGTCACCGATGACGTAAAGCATTTCGCGAAAGAGATCGGGATGCGTCTCAGCTAATTTCTTAAGCAAATCCTCATGGAGATCGACAACGACATAGCGCGTACCGGTGCGATGCATCTCCTCCGCGACGTGCCTGCCAGTGTCTCCGAGTCCGCAGACGATGGAGTGGCCCCTGAGTTCGCTGATTCGTTTCTGCATTCTGCGTCTCCAAAAGGGATTGGTGAGTTCGATTTCAACCAGGAAGGCGGCGACCACAGAAAATACATAGACGGTCACAGCGACACCGAAGAGCACGATTCCCATATTGAATATTCGCAATGCGGGATTGTGCGCGGTGTCAACGATCTCTCCGTAGCCAACTCCGGCGAGAGTGATGACCGCCATGTAAAGGGCCTGGAGAAAGCTGACGGAAGAACCACCGAGCAGGCGATAGCCAGTCACGGCCACGGTGATCAGACCCAAGAACAAAATGCCCGCGAAGATCAAGCGTCTGCGAAGCATTAGCGACGCCACTCGTCGATCAGATTGGCGACCATTCCGGTCCAACCGGTTTGATGACTCGCTCCGAGTCCCTGGCCGGTCTCTCCATGGTAGTACTCGTTGAAGAGAAGGCAATCCCTCCAGTGAGCATCTTCCTGGAACTTGCGGTAGGAGCCGAAACAGGGGCGGCGTCCGTCCGCGTCCGTTCGGAATATTCCGATCATGCGATCGGCAATTTCAGCGGCCATCGAGAGCGGAGTAATTGGCTGGCCCTTGCTTCCCGCGGTTCGCACCGCGAAGTTGGGGCCGAGCGCGCCACCGAGTTTGACCAGCGAGCGGATCAGGAGATAGGTAGTCGGAAACCACAACGGTCCTCTCCAGTTGGAATTACCTCCCTTGATTCGCACGGCGGATTCGCCGGGTTCGTAGCCTACAGATCCCGACCCAAAGCAGAACGGGTTGCGTTCGTGATACTTGGATAGGCTGCGAATGCCGTGCGGAGCGAGAAACTCCTCTGGATCCCAGATGTGTTGCAAGACACGCTCAAGTTGGCCGGAGTCCACGATGGAGAGAACGTAACGCTGCCCGTCGATCGAGTAGCAGGCGTTCCCAACCAGGTCGCGACGATTTCTTATAAACCAATCCAAATTGTCGAGAAATTCGGGATGAGCATCGAGGTCTTCGCGGTTGAGCACTTCGACCGCATAGAGCGGGATCAGGCCCACCATGGAGCGCAGACGAAATTTGTTGAACTCTCCATTCGGCAAGCGGAGAACATCATAGAAGAAGCCGTCCTGTTCGTCCCAAAGCTGGTAATCGCGGCCGCCCATCTTCTTCATCGCCGCGCCGATGTAGATGAAGTGTTGAAAGAACTTGGTCGCGAGCAACTCATAAGCGCGATCGAAGTTCGCGAGTTCGAGAGCGGCACGCATCAGGTAGAGGCAAAAGAAGCCCATCCAACCGGACGCGTCCGATTGCTCGAGGATGGCGCCTCCCGGAAATTTTTCGCTGCGGTCTACCACGCTGATGTTGTCGAGTCCGAGAAAGCCACCTTCAAATACATTGTTCCCCGCGCTGTCCACGCGGTTCACCCACCAGGCAAAATTCATCAAGAGTTTGTGCAGGCATTTTTCGAGGAAGGCCAGGTCGCCTTTGCCGGTGCGGACTTTTTCATTTTGATAGACGCGCCAGACGGCCCATGCGTGCACAGGTGGATTCAGGTCGGAAAATTCCCACTCGTAGGCGGGAATCTGCCCATTGGGATGCTGGAACTGCTCAAAGACCATTGCCAGAAGATTCTCCTTGGCAAATTCGGGGTCAACGAGCGAAAGAGTCGTGCACTGAAAAGCCAAGTCCCAGGAGGCGAACCATGGGAACTCCCATTTGTCAGGCACGGTGAGCACGCGCATCGAGTTCAAATGGCGCCAATGGATGTTGCGGATATTCCTGTGGCCCTCCGGCGGCGCGATGTTATCGCCTTCGAGCCAGCGCTGGACGTCGAACAGGTAAATCTGCTTTCCCCACAGCATGCCGGCGAATGCGCGCCGCTGAATGAGTTTCTCTTCGTCCGTTGCGTTAGGTGGGTGGATCACTTCGTAGAACTCGTCCGCTTCTTTTTTTCTTTCCCGCACCACCAGGTCGACGTCGCGGAGAGGATGTGGCATCTCGGGGTCAGTCACTTGCCGGTCAGTCAGGCGGAGGCGCCAGACAATCGAACTGCCCGGCTCGACTGTCTGCCGATAGTGAATGCATGCCTTGGTACCCGTCTGCCGAGGGTTTACGCATCTTTCGCCGTTCACGACGTAGCGATGAAACGCATCTTTTACAAACGGAGAAGCGTTGAGCGCAGATGGGCCATAGAGACGCGCAGCATTCGTTTCGTTATCGGTAAAAAGCAACTCGCCGTTTGGAGGCGCATATAAGTACCGGCGACCGAGAGCATATTGCAGTTGGATATTTTGCAGACGCCTGGCCGTGGAATCGTCGGCCAGGAGCGTCACATGCCGGGAATCGGCTGCTCCTGTCTGAATCGCAGGCTTGGTTCCGGGCGGGTCCGACCAACTCCAGGTATTGCGGAACCACAGGTTTGGCAGGAAATGGAGATCGGCGGAATGCGGACCGCGGTTGAATGCTTCGACACGGATGCACATATCCTCGGGCGAATTTTTAGCGTATTCGATGAAGATATCGAAATACTCGTCGTTGTCGAAGATGCCGGTATCCAATAGCTCGAACTCGACTCCCGGCCCGCGAGTGCGATTCTCCTCGACCAACTGCTGATACGGATATTCCCTGTGCGGGTACTTGTAGAGCATTCGCATATAGCTATGGGTGGGAACGTTATCGAGGTAGAACCAGTACTCTTTTGCATCTTCGCCGTGATTTCCTTCGTTACAGGAGAGCCCGAACATGCGCTCTTTGAGAACCGGATCGCGGCCATTCCAGAAGGCAAGAGCGAAGACCAGCAACTGATAACGGTCGCAAATTCCGGCAATGCCGTCTTCGCCCCAGCGATAAGCCTTGCTGCGAGCCTGATCGTGCGTAAGAAAATCCCACGCATTTCCGTCTGCACTGTAGTCCTCTCGAACCGTTCCCCAAGAGCGGTCGCTGACGTAAGGACCCCATTTACGCCAAGGGGCCACCGGCCCGTCGTGGGGTTCCGCCAACCGAGCATGCTCTTTCGAAAGGGCGGTGGATTTGTTCGGCGGTAAGGTTGCCGACTCCTGCTCGCGATTGACCAATGATCCTCCTTCTGTTCGATCGAACTGGGTTCTGGAATACCCAGCACCTTACTCCGGCCAATCTGGAAAGCTGCAGATCACAAGCTGTGCGGGCAAATTGTATCCGAAGTCTCGCGAATCAGTTTGGCGACTTTAATTGAACCGTCGATCAAGTAAACTCTCAAACTGGCTGATTGCGGGAGCTTATGCGCCCGACAAAGTCCCACCCACGAGACAGTCTTTCAGTTTCAATGAAAGCCCACCTGGTTTTCTCTGTTCTCGTTTGCCGTGCTCTCGAGCAGCGGGCCGCGTCGCCTCGGGGATACGAATGGACCAGGGGGAGCTTTCTACCAAGGTCAGGTGAGAGAAATAAAGTAAGTCATCGGCCAACGATCTGGCTGACTTTTTGCATTTGCGCCGCGAACCTCGGAGCGGAATAGGCTGAGGGATCCTGCAACTGGGAGAACAGCCCGTCGATCGCGGCGCGCAACTCAGCGCTGTTGGCGGACTTCACATTCTGGTTGCTGGCTCTGAAGAGCGAATCGAGAGTCATGGCCGCCTGTTCGGCCGAGCGCTCCCCTTCCATTGAAATAGCCGGACCATCAGCGGCGACTCGCCGCATCAGACGCAAGGTTAGGGCCGAATCGAAACTCTGCGCATCGACTTGCTTCACGATCTGGTCGGCGAAAGAGGAGGCACGGGCTGCCGCCGCCACGATCTGTTCGCGATTTCCATCGGGCTGATTTATCAAGCTCGCGAGTCGCGATACCTCATCGTTGACTTGCATGCTGGCGTTGGGACTGATCTCTTCGACCAGATCACGAAAAACGACAACGCGAGATTCGTTCCACGGCGGACTACCCGGGAGGCGGCCCGCATAACCACGCTGCTGGCGCCAGCTATCCTCGGGCCGCGTTAAGCTGTGGTGACAGGCGAAACACTCCAGTTCCGCATACTCGGGCCATACCGGGCCCAGGGCGCGGCGTGAGAGTCGGTTCAGAGATTCGCGGAGCTGGACCGCCTGTCCGACCCCCCATGCCCGCACTTGCTGCCAAGGATCGTCATGCTCCGGCGTCTTCCAGTGCCGCGGCATCGCAAAAGTGAATAATCCCAGCTCAAAAGTGAGATCGGGATGTCCGGCGGCGATCATTTCGTGATCGACAAATTTTTCTGCCGTTCCTAAATGGCAGGTCAGACACTTGGTAGTTCGCTTTTCCAAGTTGCGAGTGTCATACATGCCAAGCTGGAGAGATTTCTCGTGGGACCAATTCTTGGTCGTATGCGGGCCGAGCCAACCGGACGCGGGACCGTGACAGCTCTCGCAACTCACTCCATCTCCAAGTTCGAACGTCTGGGCCTGCTGGTCCGGGGGTGCGTAGAGGGCATGACATGCCAGGCACTTGGGCGCCTGAGCGGGAGATCCGATGACCAATATCTTGCCGATGCGCTGGGAAACGTTGTTCTGAAGCACGCTGAAGGCGCGGGCATGCTTGTCTTGCGCGATCCAGATTGTGTATTCGTTCTGAAAGATGTGGGTGGTGCTTTTCGGTTGCACGCTGCCATGGCAACTGCTGGCCGCACAA
Source organism: Terriglobales bacterium (assembly GCA_049521375.1). Classification (GTDB taxonomy): domain Bacteria; phylum Acidobacteriota; class Terriglobia; order Terriglobales; family Acidobacteriaceae; genus Acidiflorens. The sequence goes on along the minus strand of JBEKOW010000027.1, from coordinate 17,505 downwards.
CCGCCGGGACCGTTGTACTTACCAGCCGCGACCGCTTTTTGATCGTAAAGAGTGGCCTTGGCGAGAGCCGGGGCAGTTTGGGACGTCAAACTGGCATTCCGCGCTCCGCAGATGGCGAGCAGCGCGAATAGTGCGGCAATGCCAGCCAGCCATTGCTTTCGCATCGCTACCTCCCCAAAAGGCAATCAGCTGTAGGAAGCAACTTGGTTAAGAATGAAGACATAGGTTGTGATTTTGCCGGGGCTTGGTTATACGACGAATACGCAGAAAAATCAATGTAAAGCAGCACAGGCTTGTACTCCGGGGCGCAAGGATGGGTGCAGCGGAAGGACCTAGACAGCCATACTATTTTGCTATACGATTTGCGCTCTCACTATCTTAGGCAAGGTTCGACCTCACGTTGCTTATGGGGAGCCGGAATCGTGTTCCAAGAGTTGAGGGCCATACAACGCGATTTCGGATACTTGCCAGCCGACCGGCTCAAGGCACTTGCGGAAAGCATTGATGTTCCGCTCAGTCAAATTCACGCCGTAGCCAGCTTTTATCCGCACTTTCATCTCAGCCCTCCGCCGCAGGCCGACGTGCGCGTGTGTGGGGACATGAGTTGTCACCTTCGCGGAGGAGATAAGGTGCGGTCGGCACTCGACGATGCCTTTGAGGGCGCCGACCCGAAGAAAGTTTGCATTCGGGACGTATCCTGCCTCGGCCGTTGCGATCAGGCTCCCGCGATCATGGTGAATGACAACATCTACTCCAACGTCAATAGCAGGGACGCCCTCACCCTGGCGCAGGATGTCCTCTCGGGGAAGGCTCTCCCAGCAAGCCCCCGCGCTGCGGCACCCATGACGGTCGTTTGTGATCCATACACTTCCAATCCCGATCATGGACATGAACAGTACGCGGTGGTGCGGCGCTTTGTTGAAAATCGGAATTGGCAGGAAATTATTGGCACGCTGAAAATCGCGGGCCTGCGAGGCATGGGAGGGGCGGGCTTCCCCACTTCAAGCAAGTGGGAACTGGTGCGCAATGCTCCGGGTTCCACGAAATATATCGTCTGCAACGCTGATGAGAGCGAGCCCGGCACGATCAAAGATCGCGGCATCATGGAAAATATCCCGTATCTGGTGATTGAAGGCATGATTACCGCAGGGCTGGTCACGGGAGCGCAAAAGGGCATCCTGTATATCCGGCACGAGTACGAGGGAGCCAAGGAAATTCTGCAAGAAGAGATTGAGCGTTGCTACAGGCAGAGGTTATTGGGATCTCGCATTCTGGGAAGTGATTTAGCTTTCGATCTGGAGATCTTCGTCAGCCCCGGTGGATACATTTGCGGGGAAGAAAGTGCGCTGCTGGAGGCGATCGAAGGCAAGCGCGCCGAACCGCGCAACAAGCCTCCGTTTCCGGTCACCAATGGTTTGTGGAACGAGCCGACGGTTATCAACAATGTCGAGACCTTTTGTTTGGCCACCATCATCCTGGCCCGCGGCGCGGACTGGTACAGGTCGCAAGGTAAAAACGGGTCGGTGGGGATGAAGTTCGTGGGTATCAGCGGCGACGTAAATCGCCCCGGTATTTTCGAGGTACCCATGGGAACCACTTATGGCGAACTGATCCACGATCAGGCAGGTGGCATTGCGGGAGGAGGAAAGCTTCTGGCTTACGCCCCGTCGGGGCCTTCTTCTGGATATCTGCCGGCATCGATGGCGGATCTGCCGCTTGACTGGAACGCCGTGGCGGCTGCGGGTTCCATGGTCGGATCGGGAGCCATTGTGGTCTGCGCGGAGGGCCGCTGCATGCTAGATATGGCGCTGAATGCGACTCGCTTCTACCGCAATGAGTCTTGCGGCAAGTGCGTGCCTTGCCGGGTCGGCTCGCAAAAATTGGTGGAGATGCTCAAAGGCTGGACGACTGGGCAGGGTTCCGAAGGAGACATCCAGGTTCTGACGGAGCTTTCGACTGCGATGCGGCAGGCATCGATTTGCGGACTTGGCCAGGTAGTACCGGTACCGATCGCCTCCGTCATGAAGCATTTTCCTGGAACGGTGGAAGAACATATGATTCATCGCCGCTGTACAGGTGGTGTTTGTTTTAGTCAGGCGGGGCAATTCGACGGCTAAGAGAAAGCGAATCAGGAATCGTAGTTAGAAAGAATCACAAGCTGCGAATCATGAGTCCCGGTGCAGTAGCAGGTGGCTCGATCCCTGCAAATCACGTGGAGTTGACAATCGACGGGAAGGTTGTGTCCGTCCCCAAGGGCACTACTATTTTTGACGCCGCGCGCGCGCAAGGGATTGCGATCCCTACACTTTGCCACCAGCAGAATGAGAATCCGGTTGGAGTATGCCGCGTGTGTGTCGTGGACGTGGGCCAGAGAGTTTACGCCGCATCCTGCATTCGCGAAGTCGAACAAGGAATGACGGTCAAGACGAACACTGACGCCGTGACGGGTGTTCGGCGTACGTTGATCGAGCTACTGATGTCCGACCATCCTTCGCCGTGCGCGCGACAGCAGCGTTCCGGCGATTGCGAACTGGAGCGGCTGGCGGCGCAATCCGGGATGGGGAAGCCGCGATTCGCGAGCCACACAGCGCCCCGAGGAAACGACAACTCGTCGTTGGCGATTCAGGTGGATCATGAGGCCTGCATCCTGTGCGATCGCTGCATTCGCGGTTGCGACGATATCCGCAATAACTGGGTGCTGGCGCGAAGGGGCAAGGGATATCAGGCGGGGATTGCCTTCGATAATAACTTGCCGATGGGAGAGTCTTCTTGTGTTTCCTGCGGGGAATGCATGGTGTCCTGCCCTACCGGAGCTTTGACCAATCGGGCGGTGGTGGGGAGCCACATGGAAGGGGAGGTGGTCGATCCAGAGTTTCTGGTTGGCCTGCCCGTCTTCGAGAACGTTTCGGGAACGTTTCTGAAACTGAATCAGAACGCGATTGTGCAAAGACAGTTCAAGGCGGGAGAAGTAATTTGTAGAGAAGGAGAGTTCGGCGCTACCGCGTTTTACATTCTTGACGGGAGCGCCGAGGTCTATCTTGCCAGCCCGATTGCCCACGTTAAAACCGAGGGCGGCGCGCGGGGATTCTTCAGCAAACTGAAGAGCCTGCTCACTCCCCGCGAGGAGGATAAGCGCAAGGAAGAAAGCACACAGGCTTATATTCCCATCGACGCTTCGGTAGATCTCCCGTACGAGAGCCCCATCGCGGAGTTGGGCCCGGGCGAACTGTTCGGCGAGATGACTTGCATGAGTTACTACCCACGATCGGCGACCGTGCGCGCTAAGACCGATTGCACGATGCTCGAGATTTTGCGGAATGTTCTTGACATCATGCAGCGGAACAAGAATTTCCGCGAACAACTGGACCGAACTTACAAAAAGCGAGCGCTGGATTCGCATCTACGAAGCGTTCCCGTGCTGGCCCCGCTGACCGCAGATTTCGTCGAACACTTGCGGGAGCATATCGAACTGCTGCGTTTTCAGCCGGGACAGGTCATTTGCACGCAGGGCGAAGTGGCCGATAGCTTTTACCTGGTACGACTCGGCTTCGTGAAAGTATCGCAGCGCCGTCGGGGGGGCGACATGGTGCTCGCCTACCTGGCCCGCGGCTCATATTTTGGCGAGATGGCATTCCTCACGGGAACACCCCGCATCGCCACGTGCACGGCATTGGATCATGTGGAAGTCGTCCGGATTCCAGGAGAGGATTTCCGGCTTATGCTCGAGCGCTTCCCGGAGATCCGGCGGAAACTGGAGGCGGAAGCAGCGGAGCATGTGGAGCAGAACCAGCAGAGGCTGACGCGGCTCGCCGATGTCCCTGTGGACCAATTTCTGAATCAAGGCTTGATGGAGGCACAGAGCCTTTTGCTGCTCGACCTCGACCGTTGCACGCGCTGCGACCAGTGCGTGCGCGCCTGCGCCGACGCCCACGATGGAGTGAGCCGGTTGATCCGTGAAGGACTTCGCTTCGATCGCTACCTGGTTGCGACTTCGTGCCGGCAGTGCCGGGATCCGCTCTGCATGGTGGGCTGCCCGGTGGGATCGATTCGCCGGCGTAATTCGCTGGAGGTGATCATCGAGGACTGGTGCATCGGTTGCGGGCAGTGCACGAATAATTGTCCTTACGGAAATATCAATATGCACCCGTTTCCGATCCAGTTGGACGATCCCTCATATCCGGGACGCAGGGTGGCCAGCGTGAAGATGAAGGCGACATCGTGCGATCTTTGCCTGGACCATGAGGAGCCGAGTTGTGTCTATGCGTGCCCGCACGATGCGGCCCATCGGGTGAATCCGCTTGAGTTTTTCGGGGGCCTGCTCCAGCATCCGAAGGCGCGAAAACAGGGACGACAATAGGAATCACGATCATTGCGCATTGATGAGACACATCGGAAGTGGTGCATCGGCAGCGTGGCCGCGGTGGTGGTGGCGGCGGCCATCTATGTTCCTTATAGCCGTAGTACTCCGCAGGGCGCGAACGGGGGGACGGCGGCAGGGCTGACTTATGGGAGCATCGCATTCGCATTCATGATTTTTGCGGGGCTCTTGGGAGCGCGAAAGAAGGTTCCCGTGTGGCGGTTGGGACGGGCGCAAGCGTGGATGCGCGGACATCTCTGGCTTGGGCTGATCAGCTTTCCCTTAATCCTTTTCCATTCAGGCTTTCATTTTGGAGTTGGCCTGACGAAGGCACTGATGTGGCTGTTCGTAGTGGTTCTGGGGAGCGGGTTGGTGGGGGCGGCTTTGCAACATTTCATGCCGCGACTTACAACGCAGAGGATTCCGCTGGAGACGATTTATGAGCAGATCGGATCGGTGCGCTCGCAATTGGTAGCGGAGGCGCTGACTCTGATTGAGGAGGCCTCATCGGCGATGGGAGGGAGCGTTTCGCAGGCCACGGAGCAGCAACGGGCGGCGGCGGCGAGCGCGGGGACGATCGGCGGGGTGACGGTCGCGTCCGGCTTGCAGGTGGATGAAGGGGCGGGGGTCCAACTGCAGGAATTCTTCCGGCGCGAGATGGAGCCGTATCTTGCGAAGGGCGGATCGAACGGGCAGGCACTGGCCGATCGTGGCCAATCCAAGGCTATGTTCCAGCAGCTTCGATTGCTCATGCCGGCAAATCTGCATGCAGCGGTGGAGGATCTGGAACATATCTGCGAAGAAAAGCGCGAACTCGATCAGCAGACTTACTACCACCGCATTCTGCACGCATGGTTGCTGGTACACATACCTGCCTCGTTTGCGCTGCTGGCGCTGGGGGCGGTGCATGCGGTGATGGCGTTGCGTTACTGAGGGCATTCGATGGCGCGGCGCGTACGGACTACCAAAAATCTGGCGAAGCGGATGGACTTGCAGTACTTCAAGCAACCTCATCCCTTTCGGACCTGGCGGCTCTGGCTGTCCATTCTTGTGCCGGTCATGGCGATCGGATGGTTCGCGGCGGAGCGGGCGGCGAGTCAGAAAATTCTGAGCAGCGGGCCTCTTTCCGCGGCTCACGCCGTGTTGGGCAAAAAATGCGATGTTTGCCATGTAACCACACTGGGGATTTTTCGCGCGAAGGTCAGCGACGACGCCTGCTCGACATGCCACGACGCTCCAGCACACCACGCCGATAAAGTGGCGTTCACGGCCAGTTGCGGATCGTGCCATGTGGAACACAAGGGGTCGTTTCGCCTGGCAAGCACTTTGGACGCAAGCTGTACGCAGTGTCACGCGGATTTGCGGGCGAGGAGCGGAAGTCCGCAATATGTGCGCGCCGTAAAGGATTTTGACAAGGAGCATCCGGAATTTGCGGCACTGCGTGCGGGTGCGCGCGATCCAGGCCAGGTCAAGCTGAATCACTACGCGCATCTGCGGCCTGGGCTTGCAGGCCCGCACGGTCCTGTGCAGATGGACTGTCAGGACTGCCATCGCCTCAGCGCGACGGATGGGGATTGGCCTTATGCGGGGCCGGTGACTAGGTCCGGGCTGACGCCTCAGACGACGGGGCAGGCCATGTCTGCGGGAAGCACGGAAGGTGCGGGCGCTGAACTGCGGCACTCGCGCGGGCAGGATTCCATGCTGCCGATTGTTTATGCGAACCAGTGTGCCGGTTGTCATGTAAAGGATCTGCAGTTCGATAAGCGGTTCGATCAGGCAGCGCCGCACGACCGGCCGGATGTTGTGCAGGCATTTCTCGCGCGGAAATACGGGGACTACTTCGCGGCTCATCCGAGCGCGCTGTTGGAAGCGGTCGCTCCGGAACGGATTCTGCCTGGCAGTATGAAACTGCCTCTGCCCGTTCCACGTAACCGGCAGGAATGGATGGATCAGCAAATCATGGTGGCCGATCGCCTGTTATTCGACAAAGGATGCAAGCTCTGCCACGCGATGCCTGCGGGAAATGAGGCGGCGGGAGGTCAGCGTCTGCCGGTGGTGGCGAAGTCGTCGATTCCTGTTCGCTGGTTTGCGCACGCAGAGTTTAGCCATGACTCTCATCGACTGTTGACGTGCACATCGTGTCACAACCGCGTGCCGGAGAGCCGTGAAACCGCTGACATCCTGTTGCCCGGAATCGCCTCCTGCCGCAGTTGCCACGAGGAGGGGGGTCCGAGGCGTGATGCGGCCAGCGGACAGTGTGCCGAGTGCCACTCGTATCACGATTGGGCCAAAGAGCGGCCAACTAAGGGGCAATTTACGATTCCGCAACTACGCACGGGAAAGTAACCACGGGCGCTGGGCGAGATACCAGCGAGCGCGTCAATGAGCGGGCCCAGGTGGAGTATCTGTGACCGTATAGAGTTTGCCAGCCCGCAAATAGAGGCGCTGCATTTCCTGGAGATTGAAGGGTCGTGCGCCGCGGCGTCCGAGAACAGCTACCTGATTCCCGCTCTCATCCACGCCGCGATCACGGTCGATGCCCTTCGAGATGGCCAGAGCAGGGCCGCGCGTGTGATGCGTGGCGATCAGTTTAGGAGTAGGCCGTGGGCTAAAGCCCGAAAAGTTTGAGTTGTCGGTCGGCGAAAACAGCTGAACTACGCGCAAACCGTTCTTGCCATCGGCCACGTAGGCAAACAATTCGGAGGATACCATACCCATTTTGACGTCGTTTGTGTCGTTCAGGGCGCCATTCGCATTGAACATCTGGTCCAGTTTCGGTTGTTCGGGGTGTTCTATATCGACTACCGCTATGCCTTGTTTGCCAGCCGCGACGTAAGCGTAGGTGCGCGCCACGTAGATGTTGCGGGCATCGCTCAGCGAAACCAGAGCGCCCGGCACGGGGACCGGGTGATCGAGATTTGTGATATCAAGAACCTTCATTCCCGAACGATCGACCACGAACGCGTACCGGAACTGTACGGCGATTCCCCGGGGCTCAACCAGGTAAGGAGAGCCAATTTGCGCTACCAGCGCTGGTTTTAGCGGGTTGTCGAGGCTTACTACAACGAGTCCGGCATCGCAGAGGATGTAAGCATATGTCCCGACGATGGCAATCCGGCGAGCGCCATTCAGCACGCCGTTCGGATTGAAAGCCAACGCCCGTTTGAGGAAGTTATTACGGGGATCACCGTCGAGCAACGTGCCAACGCCGGGACTCTTTCCCTTCAGGTTTGGATCTCCAATCACGACCAGACCTTCATCCTTGTCGGCGACGTAGAGAAAACCGTAGATCAGGTGAATTGACTGCTCTTCATTTTCCTGGCGATGGGTTCGTAGCGGGTCCACAGCTAACGTGGTGGGAGTCGCCACCGACATGGCGTATTTCGTAGGAACATAGAAGCGCTGGCCGAGGGGCGAAACTGGAGCGGTGATGGTGCGCTCGGAGATGTCTTTATCGTCGACATTGGCGATATCGTAAACGCGCAGGCCGCCGTTTCCCATGGCGGCGTAGAGATACTCACCGCGGGCCTGAACATCGAGAACATCCGATCCGGCGTGCCCGTATGCTTCTTTCAACTGGCGGTTATTTTTCACGTGCTTGCCGTAATCGTCAGGATAGGCAAGTTTCTGCAGATCGCTTCCGATGACCGCCGGAGGCTCATCATGTTCGGTGACCGCGATCGCTTCGTAGCCTTTACTTCCGGCGGCGACATAGACGTAACGGCCCATGAAGTTCATGAAATTCGTCCCTAGCAGGAGTAACTGGGTCATCCAGGCGTTGTTGTCGCGTGCCTGCGAGACATGACAGTCCGTACATTCCTTGGTCTCTTTGGCGCGGACCGTGTGGGGAACGAAGGTGCTGAAGGCCTGCCCGCTAAAACCTTCCGCGGAAATCGTCTGCTGCTGGTAATAGATCCAGTCGCGGTTACTATTCTGGGAGCTGACGAGTACGGCACATGCCGAACGTACGGGGGCGACTCTGTGCCCGGTTACGGTTCCATCAATTGCCAGGCTGTAAGTATCGTCGCGCAGGACCTGAAAATTGTAGGAGGTCCAATTGCGAGTCTCGAGTCCTTCGTTGTGGAGCATCGGCATTCTCTGATTTGCCGACATCGAAAGATGACAGCCGTAGCAGGTGGGAGCCCATGAACTGTGACACGAATAGCAGGTCATCCTGCTGTTCTCGTGCGCCAGTCGTGACGAGTCGGTATTTGCACTACCCCAAGTGGTGCCATCCTTCTGGATGGTTTTGGCGAGCCGGGATTTCTCGTTGTAATGCGGATCCCCCGGCGTAATCGAATCAATTACCTGGACCACTTCCCACTGCTGTTGCTTCTCCAGCATGGAACGCTGGAACAGGCGATCACCTTCACGGTAAAAGCGGCGTTCGCCCCAAGGAGTGCGAAGTCCGTCCAGGGCGGTGCCGCCGGCAGGCGCCGCGATCCCCGATGTCCGCAAGGTCGCCCGTTGCTGAATGGTGCCGTGACAATCGACGCAATCGACTTCGATGGCGTTTCGCGTCTCCCCGTACAACTTGCCGTTGCCGTGACTATCCTGCACGAAATGGCAGTCGATGCAATGCATTCCTTTTTCCAGATGAATATCTTTCAGGTGCACCGCCTTGCTGAACTTTTGCGGATCATCGAAGGGAACCCGGTTACCATCGGCGTCGAGAAGATTGCCCTTGCGGTCGTGTTTAAAAACCGCCCGAAAAATCCAGCCATGGCTGTGGAAGTCGGCGAACTGGGTGGTCTTCAGTTCCCTATTGAATTCGGGCGTGCCGGTCTTTTCGAGGAAGTTCACATCCCACCAGAAGCCACGAATTGCCGTTCGCTCGGGATTTCGCGCCTGGATTTCCTGCTGCTCCTTCGGAGTGGGATGGCGCTGTTCCTTGGGATACATCTTGTCGCCGTCAATCTCGTTATCCCACCAAGTGTAGCCAAAGTAGGTCGCCAGCATGTTCGTCCCGGGATGGATGTGACAGACGATGCACTGGCTCGATGGTATCGATCGGGTGAATTCGTGTTTGATAGGGTGGCCGCACTCATTCTTTGGGATGGTTGGGTCGACGCTCGCGGCACGTCCGAGGTTGCCGGCGGTCGCGTAGTGTCCCGAATGTTCAGGCGAACTGTCGTTCGCGTAGACCACGTGGCAGGCACTGCATCCGCTGGCACGAAAATCTCCGGGTTGATCGTTTGTGCCGGGGAATGAAAGGAGGGGATCGAGCAGGCGCGTCTTCTGCAAACCGAGAACGGTTGGATCGGTGCGTAGCAGCGTGCCAAAGCCACGCTCGCCCAGTTTGACGTCCGGTTTCCCTGGCTCTTCTTCAAGACTGGGAATGCCAACTTCGGGCTTCTTTTCGCCTCCCCGCTCGAAGACCCGCAACACGTTGCCAGGCTGCGAGACCTCCCATCTTTGAATTGGCTCCAGGTAGGGCAGAATGCCCTTAGTGCGCGTCTCTTCAGGACTGGGCGGCGGGAACGTTTGCAATCTCTGCGGCGTTCCATCGGGTGCGTAGCTTTCGCCGAAGAACGGGTTCTTCAGCGGGACAGTGCCATTGTTATAAAGCGCGGCACCCCACAGCATTGCGCCGTGCGTCATCATGCTGGTACGCACGCGCTGGACTTCGGACGTGTGACATCCGGACCGGCCACAGGTTTGCTCGGCCACACGCAAATCGCCGGGATTTATGAACCTGATGTAATCCGCATCCTCTTTCAGCCACCTGGTATAGGCGCGCACTGGATTGGCGGAGGTCCGGGCATTCTCTGCGAATCGAGGAGTGGGGTGAGCTTGCTTGGTCAGTTCCAGGTATTTCGAGGAGCCCCGTGCAACAGCCGGAGGTAAAGCGATTTGGATATTTCCTCCATGGCAATCAATGCAACCGAGGTGGACGGTTCCCGCCGTGTGCATGGTGGCGCTGTCCATGGGGTCGTGGCAGGTTATGCAACCGGCTGATCTCTGCTGCGTCTCCTCGGTCGAGTCTCCGAGGCCGGGCGATCTGTCTTCAGTTCCGGCCTTTGGCAATCCCACCACAGCACGCTCTGATGCCGACATCTTGCCGGCAGGGAAAAATAAGTACAACGCTGTACAGATCAATGCGGTCCCCGACAAGACTGGCGCAATTCGTCGCCTCGAAAATCGTTGCCAACGAGAAAACCGCATAGCTCAGATTCAGAACGTCAACCGCACGGTGGTAAATCCGGAGAGTAACACCCGCCCGTTGAAGATGTCCTCAAAACCAACCCCCGGAATTAAGTTGGATACTCCGGTCGTGATCACGATATTTTCCGTTAATGGCGGCCGGTATTGAAGACCAATGCCAGTATCCGTACCGATGCTATGCCGGATGCCAGGTTGGGCGAGGACGAACTGCAAGGGCTCGGTCCGATCAAATCGAAGGTAGTTCGCGTTAACGAACGCGCGGAGCTTAGGCGTCACATTGAAATCGGCTCCCGCATTGAATACGTAAACTCCCGGATTTACAAAGTTCGCTTGTCCCTCTTCCTTGTTGCTGCGCAAACTCACCAGCAGGCTGCCGGGGTTCGTGAGGGCGATTCCCGTACCCGTCAGACGGATACCTTGCTGGTCGAAAAAACTGAAGGCGCCGCCGGCAAAATTCGTTTCATCCACAATTGTGTCGAAGCCACGCGCGGACGAACCGCGACCGGCCATGCCGAGGGCATCCGAGCGGTTGCTTGGGTCGCCGGAAGCATAGAAGAACGACGACCGGAAGCGTACCCAGTCCTTGTCCACCGACAACTCCAGCGCGGCCATCCTTCCGTCGATGTCGACGCGCCGGCCTGCGATTGGATTGAGAGTGTCATGACCAAGAGCCTGATAAAACGCATGACTTACATTCAGGCGACCAATATGGCCGTTGCTGGCCCATCCCAGATAGTAGGCACGAATGCCGTGCTGCAAGATACCTTCATTCACCGCTAGACCTATGGGAGACGGGCGGACAAGGAATCCGTTGTCGTCGAAGTGAATCGAGGGGTCGTCGCGGTTGTAATGAAAGCTGAATTCCGTGGTGTAGCCTTTGGCGAAGAAATCCTGAATGTAAATGTTCCCAACGTAAACCTGCTGATGCCGGCGGGCGAAGGTATTCAGGCCGCTGTTCGTGTTCTTCTCCAGAAAATAGAACCAGGCGAGGTTGTAGTTGATGCGGTTCGAGCGCAGATTTCCGAAGAGACGCAAACCGGGTTGTTCCTCGGCAAAAATAAATCCGCGAAAATCACTCACGAATTGCTGGATTCCAGCGCGGACGGACATGAAATCGAAATTCGGGCTCAGGTCATGGATCTTCGCTTCGACGAAACTCTCCTGCAGGCCCGCATGGGTGTCGAACCGGTTCGTGCCTTCGCGAACGTCAATATTGACCAGTCCGCGCTCACGTGTTTGCAGAAAATTGAGATTGAATTCGGGCGTGAAGCGAATGCGAAAGTCGATCGGCCGGAAACTGGTGTCACCTTCGAACAGATCGAAAGAGAGCCGAAAACCTTGCGAGAGGAAACCCTGTTCGCCCCGGCCGAAAAAGTCGGGACTGCCTCCCTGTTCCTCGGACACGCCGCTTGGAACGGGGAGGCGGCGGACATCCAGTCCGGTGAGGCTGGTGCCGTTGAAGTTGAAGAACCATCGCTGCCCGAAGATCGGCTTGTCTCCCTTGACGCGGCTGCGATTGAAAGGATCATACCAATGCCCTTTTGTATAGGGAAATTCGCCACTTTTGCGATAGCGATCCCACGCTGGCATCGGGACGTTCCACCGATCCTGTTCCTTCACGAAATTCGCCGAGTCCGGTGGAAGCTGTTCTGGAGCAATCCCGAGGGGGCCGGGTGAAGAAAGCGTTTCAGATGTTCTGAGTCCCGGGTAGGATCCCGGAGAGGATATTGGCGCCGACGCCGGGGGGAGAGAGCCCGGAACGCCGGGTGGAAGGTTCGTCTGCAGAGCGCCGTCCGCGATCGGGTCTAGTGTCAAGTCCCGGATTTCGGGTCCGGCGATCCGCACATTCGTGAGGTTGATGGTCTGGAATCCTTCCTTTTCGATCTCGAGTTCATAAGATGACGGCTTTAGATCGACAAAGCGAAAGATGCCCTCGGCGTCGGTCAGCCTTGTGCTCACGAGTACACCAGCCCGAAGCAGACTGATCCTTGCCCCCGGGATGGCTACGTTGGTCAGCGCGTCTTTCACCGTACCTTGCAGGGACGCGGAGTTGGTGGGCGGGTGTCCGGGAATGCTTTGCGCGAACCCGGATAGCAGGCTCGCCCATGCCATCAATGCGAGGAGGCCAACCGAAGACGTCCATGCTCTCGCCACCAACGCTCTCGCCCGGTTAATCTTCATCCCCCGAACTCTCTTTGGACTTTGCCTGGAACGATCCTCGACTACGCCTGTCCTGAAGGTGCCACGCTCAACCGGAATAGACGGGGGCACAACACCTATCACAACTTATGTCGAGCAGCAAGCATTCGCTTGACTTAATCATGTACCGGGGCATAATGAAATGCACAAAACAATTCTGAGCCTCTTTCTTCGGCATAACCGGAATAATGAAAACCGGGAAGCACCGCCCGCTTGCACTTTCTGGAATCTGTACAGTGCTGTGCGCGGCAGTTTTGGTCTGCCTCTCGTGCAATGGAAGTCACGGCTCTTCCTCATCTAGCGCGGCAGCTCCTCCAGTCGCGACCCCTCTCACCGTCACCGATGTCACAAATGTCGTGCAGAATGCTGTGCTATCGGTGAATGCTCCCATGGTCGTTGCGGTTGCGGATCGCGCGGGAAACATCCTCGCCGTGTTCAACACGACGGGAGCGCCGGTGTCGTCGACCGGAAACTTCAGCCAGGCAGTGGCCGCCGACGAACTCGCCGCCAGTTTAGCCCGCACGGCGGCGTTTTTCAGCAATGACCAGGCTCCGCTGTCTTCACGCACAGTTCGATTCATAAGCGGCATTCATTTTCCGCCAGGAGTTCCTGGCACTCCGAACGCCGATCTGTATGGTATCGAGAACACGAATCGGGGCTGCACGATTAGCAACAATTTTCTGCCAGGACAAACGCTGACTCCATCGGGATTGATCGACGGGACCGTACCAGGCCTCGGCATCATCACCGGCAAAGAAGATACCAACGACAGCGCGCCGAGGCCGGACAATCCCGGGGTTAATCCAGGAGGGGTTCCTTTATTCAAGAATGGCTATCTGGTGGGCGGGGTTGGTGTGGTGAGCACGACTCCGGCAATCGCGGAGTTCGCTGCCTATTCCGCCTCCACGAATTCGGGGTTCCTTCCAACCGTCGCTCAACTTCCGCCACCCGGAGTCGTCATCATCGGCGGAATCGCCCTGCCCTTCGTGAACCAAACGACTCAGCCATCCGGCACGTCTCCGGGCACCAGCGCCTCCGGCTCATACGAAGTAATGGCCAAGGGTGGCTCACTGCCACCCGAAGGCTACCTGGTTGGCCCCAATGGCGGAAGTTTGTTGGCACGGAACGATGTTGACGAAATTATCATGAACGCGGTGGCAACAGCCATGACCACGCGAGCTGTTATCCGCCTTCCACCAGGCTCGAGGGCGAAAATGACGATTGCCGTTTCGGACGTCGATGGAACAATTCTTGGACTCTACCGGATGCACGACGGGACAGTCTTCAGCGCGGACGTGGCTGCCTCAAAGGCACGGAATGTGGTTTGGTTCAGTACCACAGGCGTGCGCGATTTACCGGGCGTGCCCGGGGGAACCGCGATCACGAATCGCACAGTCGGGTTTGGGGCGCAACCACTTTTTCCGCCCGGAATCGACGGATCGAGCGCTGGGCCATTCTTTCAGCTCTATCTGAACGACACAGCAAACGCTTGCACCCAGGGATCCGCCCCGTTTCCGCCCAACACCAACAACATGAGCGGCGTGGTGTTTTTTCCTGGAAGCTTGCCGCTTTATCGAAATGGCACGCTTGTCGGCGGCTTGGGCGTCAGCGGCGACGGGGTGGACGAGGACGACTTCGTCACCGCTGGAGCGGTGAATGCCGCATGCGGCGCGGGTGGCCCCTGTGGTGTGCCGGATTTCGAGGCCGCGCCCGGAATCCGAGCGGACCAGGTGGTCATCGAAAACGTGAGGCTGCCCTACCTGAAGTTTCCGCGAAATCCGACCAACTGAAAGTGTCGGCCTCGAGGGCCGCGGCGTGAAGAAACATCGCGAGGATTGAGAATGACCCGGACGCCGGAAATGGTTCCCGGCGCCCAAGCCTTTGAAGTTTACCTGCTCAAGCCCAACCAGAGACTAAAAATCGTGGTCTTCGGGAGTGCAGGTGCAGGGCAGGCCGCTCAGAAGAGAGTCGTAGAAGCAAAGATTCTGCAACAGAGTTTCTTCGGTGGCTGTCAGATTCGAGTCGGTTAAGGCGGTTTCGGTGATGCCGTAGGTCGTCTTGGTTGCAAGCTGGATGTGGGTTGCCCATCCACGGAGACCCGCTGTGGGAATTACAGCCGTCGGGTCGAGCGACGAGGACGAGATGGTCTTGATGACGCCGCGGGTCGGCACCTTGCCGGTCAGCGGGTTGGCAGTCAACTGCGTCTTGACGTCTTCCGCCAACAGACCGTCTGGCGTGATCTCGCAAGCGCAGCATTCGGTGAGCTCTTCGCTGTCATCGAAAACATAGAAGGCCGCCCACAGGTCGCCAGCCGTGTCGCCATCGTTAACGAGACGAACCGTGGCATCGGGAGCAGCGCTTACGTTATTGGCAAAGTAGGTGACAAAATAGATGCTATTGTCGCCTACTGCCGCCGCGGACTGAGCCGCTGCGGTTCCGGACGCGACCGCCATAAGCAGCGCGATCGCCAGAAGCGGGAACAACAAAACACTAATCTTTCGCATTATTTATTCTCCTCTTGGAAACACGCCGGGAGCGCTGGGGGGAGGTCAGCTATGGCGCGACAAAAATTTAAGCTTGCGATGGACTCATTGCAACTACCCACCTGGATTAGCCGGGTCTCCCTGCGGTTGCCATTAGTTCTTTTGGACTAGTTCTGTACAAGGATGGACTGGGGAAGCGCGCGTTAGATTTTCGAGGAGTCAGGGCACGGGCTTAAGCGGGGTGTCCCAAGACGCGCATGTGCTGGCTAAAGCGCGGATGACGAGCGGCCGATGGCTACAACGGGCTGGGTGCTCCCCGATTTCCGGAGATACATATCCGCGTCTGCCGCCTGAATTAACCCGTCGACGGTGGCGCCTTCCACAAATTGAGCCAGGCCGCAGGTGAGACCCAGACCAAAGCCGCACTCAAGATTGGAGATGTTCCAGGCATCAATGAGCCGTTTAAGCCGCTCGACGGCGGCGGTTGCCCTCTCCAAATCCGTATCGGGCATAACGACAACGAATTCATCGCCGCCGTAGCGACAGATGAAATCGCCCGCCCGGAAATTCCTCCGCAGTAAGGACGCCACGTTCATCAGAACGCGGTCCCCTGTGAGGTGCCCAAAACGGGTGTTGAAGGACTTGAAATTATCCACGTCGGAAACCATCACAGTCAGTGGTAGCCTGTTTCGACGGGCACGGCTGATTTCGGTCTCCAGCAACTCTGTCAAGGAGCGGCGATTGGGAATGCTGGTCAGAGGGTCGATTCGGGCCATTCGTTCGGCGCGCTGCAGTTGATGGATAAGATCGCGGCGGGCGCGCTGAAGGCGCATCCTCTGGTCGAACATGTAGATGTTCAGCAGAACCAGTAGTCCAATCAATCCGAAGAAGAGGGAAATAAATTCCTGGCGGTTTGCCAGTTCCGCTTCGGCTTTCCGGATGATCTGCGGCATGAGCAATGCCAGGAATCCAGCCGCGATCACGAGCAGGATAAGAACCGCAATGCCGAGGAGTTGGAAATCGCGCCATTCCAGGGCCTGAATGTCTTGCTCTACCTGCTCGGGCGTCGATGTCGAAGTTGATTCCTGGACTGTTTGAATTTCGGACATGTCGCCTCAGACTTCTTCTGATTCTCTGATCATCTGGCCCTGTGAAGAGTTTCCTAGGAAGTGGCCAATGGAGAAAGTTACAGAAGTAATTTCCGAGAGCGGTTGCGGTCCCAACCGCCTGAATGCTGCGGGAAATGGCGTATCAAGACGGACTTGCCCGCTGAAAAGGCCCGCAAATCCGTGGTTTCACGACTTCCAAAAGGTATATACTTTCTGCACAAATCGGGATGCCCGCATGTCGCTCGGGTGCGTCTGACGGGGGTTTTTCGTCAGTTTTTGAGCCGCTGCCGGTCGAAAACATGGAAAATTCCAAGTTACCTACGGACGGAAAGCCTCTCCCCAAATTCCCGGAAAAGGCGGGCACCAAGACTTCGTTTGCCGGAGAGAGCTCGGGCACTGGGTTCCCGATTCCTCCCAAAGGCGAGCTACCCCGATCCGGCTCTTTGCCTCAGGGCACCGATCCTGACGCAACCGTGTTCGATGCCAAGCCGTTGCCGCCCGATTCTGACCCCGCCGTGGTTGACGCTACGCCCTTACGGCACGATCCCGATGCGACTGTGATCGATGCCCGCCCATTCGACCATGATCCCGATGCCACGCGGATGGATGCGAGGCCGATCGATCCGGACGCAACCATCATCGATACGGGGACTTCCCCACGGCGGACTCCGCCGCCCTCGCCCAGCCAAGCGGGAATGTACGGAAGCGCGGCGGTATTGCAGATCGGCCAACTATTAGGCGGCCGTTACGAAATTCTGCAACTGCTGGGCGAAGGCGGCATGGGCGCCGTCTATAAGGCCACCGATCGCGAACTCGATCGTTTCGTGGCGCTGAAAGTGATCCGGCCGGAGTTGGCGTCGAACCCGGCGATCCTGGCCCGTTTCAAGCAGGAGTTACTGCTCGCCCACCAAGTCACGCATCGCAACGTGATCCGCATTTACGACTTGGGTGACGCGGAAGGCATCAAGTTCATCACCATGGAGTTCATCGAGGGTAAGGATCTGCGAAGCCTTATCCGCGAGAAGCAGAAGTATGCGCCCGAGGAAGCTGTCGATGTCATCCAGCAGGTGTGCCAAGCCCTGGAGGCTGCCCACAATGTAGGCGTAATCCACCGCGACCTGAAGCCACAGAACATCATGCAGGACGCCACGGGCCGAATTCTGGTCATGGATTTCGGGCTGGCACGCACCCT
>JBEKOW010000026.1:0-26007 GCA_049521375.1 Terriglobales bacterium | reverse complement strand
AACATCTATTATGGTCCGTTTTTCTCCCGCGTCGCGGCCGAGAAGTTCATGAACGACGCGCTGGATTTTTTCAGGATGCGCAGATGCACGGACGACCTGCATCCCGATCCGGCGTTTCCGGGCTGCGTCTATTCGGAAATGAAAATGTGCCTGGCGCCGTGCTTCAAGGGCTGCAGCGACGATGAATACCGAGCGGAAGTCGTGCGCGTGGAAGATTTTCTGGACACGCGCGGGGAATCGCTGAAGCGCCAGATCGCGATGGATCGCGATCGCGCGTCGGAGTCTCTGGCCTTTGAGGAAGCTGCGGCGCTGCACGTGCGACTGGAAAAACTTGCGCCTGTCCTGCAGCAATTGCCGGAAGCGGTTCAGCGCATCGACCGGATGCACGCGCTCCTGGTGCAGACTTCGGCGATGCTCGAGAGCGTGGCGCTGTTTCGCGTGGATGCGGGCGCGGTTGCAGGACCACTTACGTTTCCGATCTCCGGCGCTGAACACGCGAAGTCGCAGTCGATGGAGGCGCGCATCCAAACCGCGCTGGCGGAGTTTCCTCCCGCGCACCCATCGGGCGCGATCGAACGCATGGAGCAACTCGCGATCCTCAAGCGCTGGTGCTATCGCGGGACGCGAAAGGGGGAGATTTTCTTTGCGGACTCCAAGGGCCAATTGCCGATGCGGCGCGTGGTGCGCGGCATTGGGCGGGTCTATAAAGGTGAGGCGCCGGAGACGACGCTACCGGAATCGGCGTCGATGCCAGCCGGGCCGCAGGAATCGCACTAGAATCATTGCGGTGGATGAGGGAAATCATGCCGAAGAAGAAAACTACGAAGAATAACAGTGTGAAGTCCGGGAAAAGCGCTCCGACCCGCAAGGCGGCCGCGAAGAAGACGCAGGGAACCACAACCTCTCCCGACAAATCGGTGCGCGAGCACTTGCTCTATCTGCTGGGCGGAGGAGGAGCGCACGCCGACTTCGATGCCGCCACGGGCGACTGGCCGGTGCAACTCGCCGGAGCCAAGGTCGCGAATTTTCCGCACACGGCCTGGATGCTGCTGGAACACATGCGCATTGCCCAGCGGGACATTCTCGAATTCAGCAGGCACCCGAAACACAAGTCCCCGCCCTGGCCCGAAGGGTATTGGCCTGAAGCCGAGGCTCCTCCCAGCGAGAAAGCCTGGAAGGCGGCGATGGCCGAGTTCAAGAGAGATCTGCGCGCCGTGCAGCAACTGGTGGCGAATCCCAGAACCAACCTCTATGCCAAGCTAGCCTGGGGAGACGGGCAGACTGTGCTGCGCGAAGCCCTGCTGGTGGCCGATCACAATGCGTACCATCTGGGCCAACTCATCATGCTGCGCAAGTGCATGGGGATCTGATTTTCGTCAGGGAATTAGGGATGCTTCGGCTGCGGTTGAGCTTCGCGTCGCGAGGCTCAATCCTCGCTCAGCATGACCTCGCCTTTTTGTACACTTTTTGTGTCACGCAACTCTTGGCATTACGCACTCTGGCTGACGGCCGCATGAATTCGCAGGTCGGCCGGGCGTTTGCGGAAAACTACACGCAATTCCTGACGCCAGCGCTCGTCAATTCCCAGAAGCTCCCATTCGATTGCAGGCGACAGATAACGAAGAATGGTGTCCGTGGAGGGATGCACGCGCAGCGCGGGTGCTACCAGCATCAGCAACGGTTTTTCGGCTGAAATTTCGTGGCCGGGGAAATACCCGAAGTTCGTAAACTCTCCCCGGGCCTGATGCCAGGCCACTCGCGACCAGTAATCCAACCCTTGCAGGGGCAGGTGGATGTCCTCGTCGGCCTTGAGTTCGATCACCGCCAGGCGGCCATCGCGAGTCGCTGTCAGGATATCGATCATCGCCCGATCTGCCGCAGAGAATGCGGGCACTTGCCGGTAGATGCAATCCGGTTGCAAGCGGCCGTCGAGCGACTCGATGTTTGCGACAGCCAGGGATTCCAGCCAGCGTTCGGGATGCATGCGCCACAAGGGGTGGTTCTTCGGACCATCTTTGTGGCGCACGGCTGCGGCCAGTTGCACGAGGCCGGCAAACTGAGATTCGTTGGCATCATCCAGCACGCGCTCTTCAGCACCGAGTCCGAATACGATTTCTTCGGCGGCCTGGAAGTTTCGCGGATCGTGCGCGACCCGGGCTTGCGCGAACTCGAGGCCGCACTGGCGGAACGAAACGAGCGCGGGAGAGAGCACGGTCACCTCTACCTGCGGAAGAATGGCACGAATGCTCGCGATCGATGAGGCAAAGCGTTCCAGTGCATCGGCTTCATTTACGGCGCGAACCAGTCGAGTGGCCAGGTTTCCACGGTCGCCTGTCTCCATTCGGACGAGCGTATCTTCCCGCTGATCGAACTCGTTCAAATGCCATTGCGCGGCGGTGGGATGCAAATGCGCCATGCGCTGAGCGGTGACGGCCGCGGCGCCCTTGGGGACGGCCAGCACCAGTCCTTCGACCGCGTGGCGCTCTTGCAGCGCCAAGCGGCATTGCTCCAGCCAAAGGATTCCGCAGGTGAGCGCGCCATCCACGGTGGCCTGATTTTCCTGGTCGTTTACTCCGACCACGGCCAGCGCGCGCCGGCCGTGGCGCATCCACCCTCGGAGGTAAGCGGGGCCGAAGGAGCGTTCCAGGTTCATGGCCGTGGTCAGGCGGACGACGGTCCAGCCGGGGAAGTTGCGCTCGAGCGACCGCCGCAAACGAGGCTCGTAAGCCTGCCGTGCCGCGTTCCGCGATGCGGGTGAGCGCTGGTCGCGATCACGGCAGATGTCGAGGCGCGTGGGGCGGTTCTGCCCCATGCGCTGTATCTGCAGTCGCAGGGTCGCGCCCTTGACTTCCGCATCGAGAACCCGCCGTACGAAATTGCGCTCGCTCGACCACAGATGGACCAGGCATTTGTTGTACTCGCCAGAGATCGAATACTTCGCCTCCGCCAGATCGAAGACCACGGTACTGTCCTCAACCACGACGGCGGCCCTCGAACCGATGAGGAAGTCAGACAACATGCTGCGCAGCGATTCCGGGGTCATAAGCAGATTGTTCGCCTGCCGGCGACGGCAGGCTGTGACGGGCCGCACCCGGGTTTTGTGTCGAATCCTCACCGGCGAGAGGAAACGAGACCAATAATGAGGAGAGGGAACTACTTAGCGCCCTACCTCATTTTTGTCTTTTTGCTGCCACGCCCGGAGTGGGCGATGATTGCTCGCTGGCGCGGACATTACTCTAGTAATCAATCGGTTTCTCGGCTCGGGTGGTCCACCGTTCCGGCTCATGGGATAATGGTCGCTCACGAGTCGTTTCCCTGATAAAGGCATCCAAACACTGTGATCAAACAACAAGAACGTTTCTTTTTTGAACATTACGGGCTTACCAATCAGGATCTTGAGCACTATCTCGCGGCTGCGCTCTCGGCGGGCGGCGACTACGCGGATCTTTATTTTGAATACCTCACTTCGACCTCGCTGATGGTGGATGAGTCGATGGTGAAGTCGGCATCGCAGGGAATCTCGGCCGGGTGCGGCGTTCGAGTGGTTTCCGGAGAACGCACCGGATATGCTTACACCGACGATCTTTCTCCGGAGCGCATTTTGCACGCGGCCCGCACGGCGGCGCTGATCGCGAGCGCTCCTGCCAAGACTACCGTGACCGGATTCCAGCAGAAGCCGGCGCGCAGCCTGTATCCCGTGGCTCTACCTTCGGTGGATGCCGAGATTACCGCAAAAGTCGAATTGCTCATGCGCGGCGACCGCACCGCCCGCGCTTTCGACCCGCGCATCAAGGAAGTCCGCGCCAGCTATGCCGACGAACTGCGAAACATACTGATCGTGGGCTCCGATGGAACTTTTGCGGAAGATTCGCAGCCGCTGGCGCGCGTGAATGTCTCCTGCATCGCGAAGACCGAGGGTGGTTCCGGCCG
Organism: Terriglobales bacterium; assembly: GCA_049521375.1. Classification (GTDB taxonomy): domain Bacteria; phylum Acidobacteriota; class Terriglobia; order Terriglobales; family Acidobacteriaceae; genus Acidiflorens. Next base: position 22,077 of record JBEKOW010000026.1, on the reverse strand, counting down.
AGGCACCTCAGGCGGGGGAGGCCGAGTTGCGCTGGATTTCTTCTTCGGTGAAAAGACACCTGAATTTTTTGCCAAAGAAGCGGCGCGGCAGGCGATTTTGCAGCTCGACGCACGCGAGGCTCCGGCTGGAGATATGGAAGTCGTGCTCGGTCCGGGTTGGCCGGGAGTTCTTCTGCACGAAGCCGTGGGACATGGCCTCGAAGCTGACTTCAACCGCAAGAAGACATCTGCTTTCGCCGGGTTGATCGGGAAGCGCGTTGCGAGCGAGAAGTGCACGGTTGTTGACAACGGCACGATGCCCTGGCGGCGCGGATCTTTGAACGTGGATGACGAAGGCCAGCCCACGCAGGAAACCGTGCTCATCGAAAACGGAATCCTCAAAGGCTACCTGAGCGACAAGCTGTCCTCGAAACTGATGGGGCTCGCCGACACGGGTAACGGACGGCGCGAAAGTTACGAACATATTCCCATGCCGCGCATGACCAACACGTACATGCTCGCCGGGCAGGACGATCCGGGGGACATTATCCGTTCGGTGAAGAATGGCGTCTATGCGGTGAACTTTGGCGGCGGGCAGGTCGATATCACGAATGGAAAATTTGTCTTCTCGGCATCGGAAGCGTATTTGATCGAGAACGGGCAGATCACGGCTCCGATCAAAGGCGCGACGCTGATCGGCAACGGGCCCGATGTGCTGACGCGCGTTTCGATGGTGGGCAACGATTTGAAGCTGGACGAGGGTGTTGGCACGTGCGGCAAGGACGGCCAGGCTGTTCCGGTGGGTGTTGGAATTCCGACCATCAAGATTGATCGAATGACCGTTGGCGGGACGGCGCGGAAAGATCCGGGCGGATACATGCAGTGAGTAAAGTCAGGACGTCAAGTCAAAAGTAAGAAGTCAGATTGAAGAAGTGAAACCTAATGCGAATCTCTCGCATGGCTCGGGATGGCGTAAAGTCAGAAGTAAGAAGTCAGATTGAAGAAGTGAGACCTAATGCGGGTCCCTTGCCTGGCTCGGCATGACGGCCAGGACGGGATGAAAATGCGTGGGAGTGCTGAGTTTAACTTCTTCAATCTGACTTTTTACTTCTGACTTTAATTCAATGACGACAACGTTAGAAACCAGCAAGCCCAAACTCGAAGCCGACCTCGCATCTGTTGCGCAAGAGGTTGTTCGCCGCGCCATGAAGTCGGGTGCGTCCGCCGCGGAATGCGTTGTCCGCGAAGGGGACGAATTCTCGACCACGGTCCGCCTTGGGCAGGTTGAAACGCTGAAGGAATCCGGTTCGCGCGCGATCGGCGTGCGCGTTTTCTTTGGACAGCGAGCCGCCTCGACCTATTCCAGCGACTTCTCCGCTGCGGGCATCGACCGTATGCTTTCGTCCGCGCTGGAACTGGCGAAGATCACTTCGGAAGATCCGTTTGGGGGCATTCCGGAAGCCGCCATGCTGGGAGCGCTCTCTACTCCACTTGATCTCTACCATGAAGATGTCTACTCGCTGCCCGGGCCGGAGCGTATCGACTACGCGCGCCGGGCCGAGAAGGCCGCGCTGGACACCGATTCCCGGCTGAAGAATTCCGACGGGGGCTCGTTCGATGCCGCAACCGGAAGCAAAGTTCTCGCCAACTCGCACGGATTTCTCGGCGAATACCGCCGCTCGTATTGCTCTGTCTCGGCCGTTCCGATTGCGCAGGATGAGCAGGGCAACATGCAGCGCGATTACTGGTACTCGGTCTCTCGTAGCCTAGCCAAACTTGATTCCGCCGAAAGCGTCGGCAAAGAAGCCGCCCGGCGCACTCTTCGCCGCCTCGGCGCGCGCAAAGTAAAGACCGCGCACGTTCCGGTGATTCTCGATCCGATGGTTGCCGCCTCCATGCTGGAACATATTTTCGAAGGCGTGAACGGGGATTCGGTCTATCGGGGAGCCTCATTTCTCGCCGGGAAACTGGGCGAGCGGATTGCGAGTCCGAATGTCACGGTTATCGACGATGGCACGATGCCGGGTGGCTTCGGCACTGCGCCCTTCGACGGGGAGGGCGTTCCCACGCGGCGCACGGTCGTGATTGAAAATGGAATGCTTCACTCGTATCTCCTCAATACCTACACTGCCAAGAAGCTGAACCTGACGACGACCGCCAATGCTTCGCGCGGGCTGGCGGGCACGCCGGGAATTGCGCCGGGCAATTATTTTCTCCAGCCGGGCGGCAAGACCCCGCAACAGATTATCGGCGAAGTCAAAGACGGGCTGTACGTCACGGAATTTCTTGGCCATGGCGCGAACCTGGTCACGGGCGACTATTCCCGCGGCGCATCCGGAATGTGGATCGTCAACGGGGAACTCGCCTATCCCGTGGAAGAAATTACAGTCGCCGGCAATTTGAAAGACATCTTCAAAAACATATCCGAGATTGGGTCCGACCTGGAATTCCGCGGCAGCGTGGCCTCGCCCACCATCCGCATTGATGGGCTTACCGTGGGCGGCGAATAGCTTCCGCGTTTTGTTTCCCTGCCCGGCGGATTCAAGGCCGCGATGTGCGGGGACTTTTCTTCCCGCGCACTGCGAAATATCCCTCTAAAGCAGCGGTGCTTCCCGCCGATATATGAGAAGTCAGCCGAAGAACGGCGGCAGGCGGCTTTGCGGCCCGACTGCGAATCCGCATATTGGTGGAGATCATGGGGAAGATCCGGGCGCTCATCGTCGACGACTCTTCGGTGATGCGCAAGATCGTGGAACGCTCGCTGCGCCAGGCCGGTATCGACCTGGAAAAAGTTGTGGAGGCCGGAAACGGGGCGGAGGCTCTGGCCGCTCTGGGAAAGGAGCCGGTCGACCTGATTCTGTGCGACATCAACATGCCGGTAATGGATGGACTGGAGTTTGTCCGGCAGTTGCCCACGCTCGACAATGCCAAAGGGGTTCCGGTGGTGATGATCACCACGGAAGGCAGCGAAAACCACGTGGTGCAGGCGCTCTCGGCGGGCGCTCGGGGATACATCCGCAAGCCCTTTACTCCCGACCAGGTCAAGGAGCACGTTTTGCCGGTGATGGTGAAAAAATCATGAGCACAGATACGTCGTTGGCGGTGCGCTCTCACGAAGAGAACTGGCTTCCGATTCTGGAACTGGCAACCGAGGAAGTTTTTGAAATCATGCTCGGTTGCCGGGTGAAGCCGATGGACAAATCCGAACTGCCGACGCAGCCCGGAGGGTTCACGGCCATGGTTGGCCTGGCGGGGGCACTGTGCGGGATACTGACATTTTCGAGCGACCGCGAGACGGCGCGCGAGTTAGCCAAGTGCATGCTCGGTCCGGAAACGGCGGACGCGGAAGATCAGATCTCGGATGCGCTGGGCGAAATCTGCAACATGATTGCCGGCAACTTCAAGAACAAACTGGCCGGCACCGACGGACGTTGTATGCTGAGCGTTCCGACTGTGATCAAGGGCGAAGAATATACGTTTCGCTCGCTGGCCGATGGCGAAAGTCTGGAGACGGTCATGCTGTTCGGGAACTCGCCCGTTGCGATCACTCTGCAGTTGCACAGCTGAAAAGCCGGACGATGGCAATCGCGGTAACGGGATTCGCAGGCGCGAATTCGCAGGCGCGGTGCGAGCCCGCACGCGGCAGGCTTTGCCGGACTGGCAAATTCTAAGAGCATTCCAATTCTTCCTTCCGCGGCGCGCCCTGCCAATCGATTGACAACAGGTCACTTGAGAAAACGCTAACCTTTTCGTCATGGTTACCCGCTTGCACCCAACTGTCAGCGAGGGCTCCAACTGTGGACAGTGGATTCTATGCGGCGTGCGCCGGGTTGCGGGCGCAAAGCCAGGCGCTGGAAGTGGCGGCGCACAATCTGGCGAATGTAAATACCAGCGGCTTTCGCGGAGAGCAGACGACCTTTCAGTCGCTGGTCGCATTGCCCCGTGCCAGCGCGCAAAGTGTTCTCAACCGGGCGACCAATAACTACGGGGTGCTCGAAGGGGCGCATCTTGATTTGACGCCGGGCAATCTGGCGAGCACCGGGAACCAGCTCGACGTTGGCATTGAGGGCAAGGGCTTCTTTGCGCTCCAGACGGCGCGCGGCACACGCTACACGCGCAATGGCAGCTTTCAGGTGTCGGCCGGAGGCGAACTGGTGACGGCGGCGGGCGATCCGGTGCTGGGGGAAAACGTCGGAAACAACGGGGTGATTCGTGTTCCCGCAGGGGCGGTCACGATCAGTCCGGACGGGACTCTCTCGGTAGGGGGCACAATCGCGGGCAAGATCCGGGTGGTGGATTTTCCCGAGGGAACCAGGCTCACGTCCGAGGGGGGAACCTTGCTCTCGGCTCCGGAAAACAGCGAGCGACCGGCGGCGAAGGTTGCGCTGCGGCAGGCGGCGCTCGAATCGTCGAATGTGAGCGCCCTCAACTCGGTGGTGACGCTGATCGGAGTGCAGCGCGAGGCGGAGATGCTGGGGCGGGCGATGAGCCTGTTTGACACGGAGTTCAACCACATTGCGGCGAGCGAACTGGCGAAGGTCTAGCGGGTTGGAAAGGGAGTCAGGGAGGGAATCATGTTCCGAGCGCTCTACACAGCGGCCAGCGGAATGCAGGCGCAGCAGACCAATCTCGACACCATCGCCAATAATCTTGCCAATTCGAGCACGGCCGGATTTCGCAGCAGCCGCATGCAGTTTGAGGATCTGATTTATCAGAACATCGTGGTGCCGGGCGCGGCGGCGTCGCAGCAGACGACGGTCGCGGCCGGGCTGCAGGTGGGCCTCGGCACGCGCACGTCGGCGTCGGAAGTGCTGCAAATCCAGGGCGATCTGGCTGCGACCGGCAACCAGCTCGATCTGGCGATTGAGGGCCAGGGGTTTTTTCAGGTGCTGCTGCCGAACGGCCAGCTGGCCTACACGCGCGCGGGAAACTTTCAGGCGGACGCGCAAGGCAACGTCGTGACCGCCAATGGCAATCCGATCCAGCCCGCGCTTGCGATCCCGCAGGGCGCAACGTCGATCACGGTCGCTTCCGATGGCACCGTCTCGGTGACGCTCGCCGGGCAGACGGCAGCGCAGCAGGTGGGCAACGTGCAACTGGCGCTGTTTCCGAATCCGGGCGGCCTGAGCAGCCTGGGCGCAAACCTGTTTACGCCGACCACGGCCTCCGGCGAACCGGTCGTGGGTACGCCCGGCGGCAGCAACGGCCTGGGACAGGTCGAACAGGGGTACCTGGAGCAGTCGAACGTCAGCGTGGTCGACGAGTTCATCAACATGATTGTGGCGCAACGGTCCTACGAGGCGAGTTCGCGGGTGGTGCAGGCGGCCGATCAGATGTTCCAGCTGATCAATAATCTTGGCAAGTGAGCTGTCGAACGAATGGACGGAAAGCGAAACGGACTCACATGAAGCAGCTCGGGGAACGCCGGGGAGAATACGGATCGGGTCGGGTTTTCATGGCCTGGATCCTTGTCTTCCCCATGTTTCTCTTCACGCTAGTGGGGAGCGCGGTGGCCCAAGCCGGGGAAGCGGCGTCGGCCTACTCTCCGGTTACATTGGCCGAGGCTCGGCAAGCGGTCTTGGCCGAACTCCGTGCGCGCGGGCTTCAGGAAGAACAAATGCCGCGAGTTGAAGACATGGAACTGCCGGACGCGGTGCCTGCGCGGATCGGGCGTACGTTGCGAGTCTCGTCGCTGTGCAGCGTAGCGGGTGACGGTTGGGCGAGGATCACGTTGCGGTGTGACGAAGGGGGCGCCTGCCTGCCGTTTTTCGTCTATGTCCGCCTGCATGAGAGTTGGCGCTTGGCCGCGTGCGATCTGGTGAGGCTCCCCAACCCGCAATCATCTTACCGCCCGGTTGCCGTGCCGGCTCCGGTGGTGCGCGCCGGAGACCGGGCGACGGCGGTTCTTATCACTGCGGGATTGCGGATCACGGCAGCCGTCACCTGTCTGGATCGGGGCGCCCGCGGCGAGGTTATCCGCGTGCGCGGTGCGGAGGGGTCTGTTTTCCGGGCGCGGGTTTCCGGACCGGCGCTGGTCGAAGCTCTGCCGCAGTGACTGTGGCTGTGACTATGGAGAAGCATGTGAGGAGACTGCTGGCCGGGCTCATTGTGGTGTGTGCGGCGGTCGGTCTGCATGCCTCGAAGAAGGAGAAAAAGGACAGCCTGGCGCAATACATCGCCCATGCCCAAACGGAATCGGCGGCGCCCGCGCCGACGCCGGGAAGTTGTTGGGTCGATGCCGGGCGGATGGCCTCGCTGAGCGCCGATTACAAGGCGCGGGCGGCGGGGGATCTGATCACGATTGTGGTCGTGCAGGGACTCACTTCGTCGAGCACGGGTGACGTGGCGACCGCGCGCACCTTCAACGCCAGTTCGGGAATCACTTCGCTGCCCGGCAAGATCAAGGTGGGAGGGGTCTCCAGTTTGCTCGGGTTGCAATCGTCGGAAACCCTGTCCGGCAAGGGGCAGGCGGACACGACTTCCAGTTTGACCACGACGCTCGCGGGCCGCGTGGCGGCCGTGCTCGCGGACGGGAACATGGTGATTGCGGCCGAGCGGGTGATCAACATGAACAACGAGAAGCAGACCATCCTGCTGCGCGGCATTGTGCGCCGCGGCGACATTGGACCGGGCAACACGGTGGCCTCGAACACGATCGGGAACCTGGAACTGGAAATCAAGGGCAAAGGCGTGATCTCCGACGGAGTGCGGCCGCCGCATCCGCTGCTGCGGGCGATCCTGCGGATACTGAATTTTTGAGGCGAGCAAGATTCCGATCTCCTTTATGAACGCAACGTTTCCCAGAAGACTCGCGATCGCGGGGATCGCGGTCGTTGTTCTGATTCGGCTGAGCGTGCCGGGTGCGCTGCGGGCGGGCGAACCGGTTCCGGTCAAGATCGGAGACCTGACGACTATCGAGGGGGTGCGTGACAACGCGCTGATCGGATACGGCATGGTGGTGGGGTTGACGCTGACCGGCGACAGCCAGCAGACGGTTTTCACCACCCAGACCCTGGCCAACATCATGCAGCGCATGGGCGCGCAGATTCCGCCGGCGACGGCGCAGGTGAAGAACGTGGCCGCCGTTTTTGTGACGGCGAGCCTGCCTCCGTTCGCGCGGCCGGGCACGGCGGTCGATGTGACGGTCTCTTCGATTGGCGACGCCAAGAGTCTCGAAGGGGGACTGCTGCTCCTGACGCCGCTCTACGGCGCCGACGGCCAGGTTTATGCGGCGGCACAGGGCCCGATTGCGGTAGGAGGATTTGCGGCCGGAGGCGCGGGCGCAACCAAGCAGATGAATCACCCGACCATCGGGAGAATTCCCTCGGGCGGGCGCGTCGAACGCAGCCTGAACTTCGATTTCAACCGGCTGGCTCCGGTTTCGCTGCTGCTGCGCGAGGCCGATTTTTCGACCGCGGGGCAGATTTCCGACGCCATCAACCGCGAATTCGGGCACGAGGTGGCGAGCGCGCGCGACGGCGGGCGGGTGGAATTCAATCCCGAGGCCACCGGCCTCAAGAATCTGACGGCCATTCTCGCCAAGATCGAGAACCTGGTGATCGCCGTCCACTACCGCGCCCGCGTGGTCGTGAACGAACGCACCGGAACCATCGTGATGGGGAAAGACGTGCGTTTGGGGGCGGTTTCGATTCTGCATGGCGGGTTTTCGGTCGAGATTTCGACCAGCTACGCGGTGTCACAGCCGAACCCGCAGACGCAGGGCAAGACCGAGGTCGTGCCCCAGAGCGAGGTGCAGGCCAAGGACAAGCCCGCCAAGCGCCTGGAGATCGGCGAAGGCGCGAGCATCGAGGAACTGGTTGGCGGATTACAGAGCATGGGGGCGAGCGCGCGCGACGTGATTTCGATCCTGCAGGCGATTAAGGCGGCCGGAGCGCTCGATGCGGACTTGCAGGTCATTTGAGGAAAGAGGTGAAGGTATGAATATATCCCTCACGGCCGGACTGGGCGCCTTGACGGGCCCTGCGCCTCAAGCGGGCAAAACCGCCAAGGCCGCGCGCGACTTCGAGTCCGTGCTGCTGACGCCGGTGTTCGATGCTTTGCAGAAGAGCTTTGCCTTCGATGCGGAGGATGAAACGCCGGGGGCGAGCGATTACCGGCTGATGGGAACCCGGGCGCTCGTTGAGGCCGTGTCCAATGGCGGAGGCATCGGAATTGGACGGCTCATCCTGCGCCATTTGGGCGCGCACCAGCCTTCACGGGAGAGTGTCGAAAAAGGCTAAAGTTTTGCGTGACGTGGCCGATCAGATATTTGGGACCGTGCGCCTCGCGGCGGCGGGTTGGCATTAAGGTTTACTAAGAATTTGCCGATGGAAACAGCAGGTGGAAGCGGAGTGACTCTATGAGAATCAATCCTACAGCCGGCGGTCTCGAGCAGCCGGGAAGCAGCAATGCCGGGCGGGCCGGGCAGTCGAAGGCCGCAGCCAGCCAGGCGAGTGCAGGCGGTGGCGCGGCGGGAGCCAGCACGGAAGCGAACGCGAACGCGGACCGGACGCAGTTTTCATTAACTCCGTCGCGTGTGCAGGCGCTCGCGGCCCAGGCGCTGGGCGCGCCGGAAGTCCGGGCGTCCAAAGTGGCCTCGCTCGGGCAGGCGATCGGCAGCGGTGGATATTCGGTGGATGCTGCCCGGGTGGCCGATGCGATCACCACGGAACTGGCCAGCTTCCGCTAGGGCATGAGGCATGGACACGCTCATTGCCAACGGGATTGACCCCGCTCTTTTGCGCGTGCTCGACAGACGCGGCCAGGAACGTGACCGGACCGAGCGCCGGAGGCGTGTGCCGACGCCTCAGTCTCCCCTTAAGGACAAAGACGAAGGCGCGGAGCCGGAGGGAGAAGTTCCGAAGCACGAACTGGACAACCTGGCATAAGAACGACTTTTTGTGAGCGTAAGCGCGAACTTGCGTAAGCGCGACGCCGCGCAAGCACGAGTAAGGCGAAGAGCCAGCGCATTTCCGGTGATTACCATCGCGGCGGGGCCAGGACGGCTGCGCCTCCCATGCAGTTCTGTTCGCGGTTGCATCGCGGGCCGTAAGGCCTGTGCCGGCCAGGTATGGCCGCGATCACTGGGCCTGCTATGAAGGACGAATTCGACAACTCGGTCTCGGAGCTGGGGACGCTGCTCGGCCAGCGGCTGGAACTGGTGGGCACGCTGGCCAGTAGTCTGGAAGCGAGCCGGCTGGCGCTGGGGCGGAACGATGCGGAGGCGATTGCACGCGGGGCCGCGCATCAGGCCGCGCTTTGCCGGCAATGGAGTTGCCTGGAAGATCAGTTGCGAGCCGAAGCGGCCTGGCGCCGAGCGTTGCCGGGGGCTTCCCCTGCAATCGGTTCGCAGTCGGCGCAGCTGGTACAGGAATGGGCGACCCTTTCCGCGCGGATCCGGTACCTGACGCGGGTGCACTGGTCGTTGTTGCGGCACATGCAGCGCAGCCTGGGGATCCTGCAGCGGATGGTCGACAGTTGCGCCCCCACCTACACGCCTTCCCGGGCGATGGAGAGCTGCGAAGCGCGTCCGCGGGCGGGAGGATAAATATGTCGGGTCTATTCGGCTCTCTTTCGATTGCTCTGAGCGGGTTGTCGGTCAGCCAGCAGGAGATGGAAACCAGTTCGAATAACGTGGCCAATGCGAATACCCCGGGTTACTCGCGCGAGTCGGCCGAGACGGCTGCTGGTGCGCCGGTGGTATACGGTCCGCTCAGCATTGGCACGGGAGTGGTGCTCCAGAAGATCGAGAGCTTGCGCGATCCGATCCTTGAAATCCAGCTGAACCAGGAGACGCAGCAGCAGAGCAGTCTGAACACGCAGCTCGGGCAACTGGAGCAGCTGCAGACCCAGTTTTCGAGCTCGACCTCCGGCATCGGAGCCGACATCAGCAATTTCTTCAACAGCCTGCAGCAACTGGCGCCCGATCCCACGAATCTGGCGCTGCGGCAATCTGTGTTGACGGCAGCCGGCACCTTGGCCACGGATTTCAACAATGCCTCGAGCAGCCTGCAGACGCAGGCGAGCAACCTCAATCTGAGCGTGGTCGAGGATGTGAGTCAGGTCAACACGCTGACCTCGGAGATCGCGAGCATCGACCAGCAGATCAGCAGCCTGCAGGACGCGAACGAAGAAGCAGGGCCTCTGGTTGACCAGCAGACCAACCTGATCCGCCAGCTTTCCGGGCTGATCGATGTCGATGTGGTGCAGACGGGCGCGGGCGGGATTGAACTGACGACCTCGAGCGGGACGACGCTGGTCGCGGGCGGACAAAGTTTCGCGCTCACGACGGCGACGGGAGCGGGCGGCAACCAGCAGATACTGGCGGGCGCGCAGAACATCACGAGCACGCTGACGGGCGGGAGCCTGGCAGGAACGATTGCCATCCGCGATCAGGAGATCCCTGGCGTGACTGGCCAGCTTGACCAGCTGGCGTCTGGCCTCTCGACTGCGCTCAACACGGCCAATAAAACAGGTTTCGACCTGAACGGCAATGCCGGCGGCAACCTGTTCACGACCCCTCCGACGGGCGGGACGGGCGCGGCGGCGGCGATGCAGGTCGCCATCACCGACCCGTCGCTGCTGGCCGCCAGTTCCGACGGCACAGTGGGGAGCAATGGCAATCTGGCGGTGCTGGCGGCGGTCGCCAACCAAACGGTTGTCAACGGGAACACACCGATCGATTTCTATTCCAACCTGGTATTCCAGGTTGGCAACACGACTTCCAACACCTCGGCCGATGTCGATGCCTTCACCCAGATCCTGCAACAGCTCCAGGACCAGCGGGGAAGCGTCTCGGGAGTGTCGCTCGACGAAGAGGCCTCCAACATCGTGCAATACCAGACGGCGTACCAGGCCTCGGCGCGCGTGGTTTCGACCATCGATGCCATGCTGGCGGACGCGGTCAACCTGGGCATCGATGCGGCCGTGCAGTAACGCCGGAACCGGAACGGGAACGGTCAGGAGAATCGATCTATGCGTGTCAATCCGAATCCCATGCCCGATCTGCTGGCATCGCTCAACCAGACCGAACTGGCGGCCCAGCAAGCGGCGCTGCAAATCTCTTCCGGGCGGAGCGTGAACGAGCCTTCCGACAATCCGACCGCGGCGGCGCTGCTCATCCAGAACAACGATGAAGCTACGTTTAACGCGGGATATCTCCAGAATCTGTCCGCCATCAACGGCCAGCTCTCTACCGCCGATTCAACTCTGAGTTCGGTGGGTAGCGCGCTGCAGCAGGCTCTGAGCCTGGGTATCGAAGGCGCCAACGGCACGCTTTCCGACAGCGACCGGGCTGCCATTGTCAATCAGTTGCAGGGCATTCAAAGCCAGATCATCTCGCTGGCGAACACGTCGTACCAGGGCAACTATCTGTTTGCGGGGACGGCCTCCGGCACCATTCCTTACGCAGCGAATAGCGCGGATCCTTCGGGCGTCACTTATCAGGGCAATACCGGCGTCAACCAGGTATCGGTCGGGGCCGGATATCAGATCGAGATCAACCAGCCGGGTTCGCAGCTGTTTTCCGCCGCAGGAACCAACAACGTGTTTCTGGCCCTCAATAACCTTATTACATCGCTTCAGCAAAACAGCGGGATCGAGACCGCCGTCACTTCCTTAAACACGGCCTCCAGTTATCTTTCCGCGCAACGGGTGTTCTACGGCAACGCGATGAGCCAGGCGGAGACGCAAACTACTTATCTGAATGCCGCCAAGTTGCAGATCGCGCAGCAGCAGACTGCGCTCGGCGGGGCGGACATGGCCGCGGCCGCCACCAATCTTTCCCAGGCGCAAACCGACACGCAGGCGGCGCTCGAGGCGATCAGCAAGATCGGGCAGGACACACTGTTCGACTACCTGAAGTAGAAGGGTTGTGCTGCGGAAGCCGGGATTCCGGCGCGCCAGAACAGCCGACCACGGGATTCAAGAGGGCGACATTCAAAGCGTCTTTTTGTTAACGCCCGCCCACGCGGCGGCGGCAGCCACATGAGAGCGCGCCGTTTCCAGGCGCACACGCTCGGCCATAAGGCGTACATGCAGGTCGGGCAGGAAGCGCTTCAGGGTTTCGAGGTTGCCACGGTATTCGAGGGCCTCTCGTGCGAGCGCTTCCTGTTGAAGCCGATCTTTTTTTTGCGAGGCTTCTTGTTCTGGCGCGACTTCCTGGGCGGCCATGGCCGACTCAGCCGAGGGAATATTTTTCAAACACTCGCTCGCCTGAACCAGGTGGCCGAGCAAATCGGAAAAATCCTGGGGCCGGAGGGTCGAGCAGTGGCGGCGTTCCGGACGCAGCCGGAGGAGCGCGGAACGAAGATTGTCATTCACGCGGCGCATGATTTCGAGCGCGTCGGTCGGCGTCATCCCTTCCACTCGAACCGGCTCGCTTCTTCCCTCCTGGCGTCCCCAATGTCACCTTGAGCGCCGGCCCAGGGATCGGTCGGGCTGGCATAGGCAACTTCGTAGGCGCCGCCGTGCTGACGGGTGTCGGAGCCGGTGGGAATGACAGGGGGTGTGGCGGAGACCGATGGATACTCGGTTTCCTCGACTTTGATCCAGGCGGCGCGTAGCGCGAGCAAGTCCGTGATCAACTGCGCGACTCCTCGTTTCGTCGGGTGGAATTGTACGGCTACCAGACTTTGACGAAGCGTGTTGTAAAAATTGTCGAGATCCCGGGCGACCTGGCCGCCCCGGGAAAAGTCGAGCGACGACTGCAGGTGTCCAAGGACCAGGATTGCGTGCCGGATACGATCGGTTCGCCGTTGAATGTTGTTCTCGTCGATGGCGAGGGCGACTTGGCGGAGATCTTCGATCATCTGCTCGTAAAGCAGGACCACCAGGCGTACGGGGTTCGCGCCCCGAACCGACGCCTCGCGGTACGACTGTTGGATGTTCATCAATTTTGCCCTTTCGGCTAACTGCTGCCGCTGGTGTTGCCGGCGCTGCTGGTGGTGGATCCATCCACGCTTTGCCCGGAGGTCGGTGTGGTATTTGTGCTCGGAGTCGTACCCGTGGTGGTGCCGCTGGTGCTCAGCGAACCGAGAGCCGCGGTGACTTCATAAAGCGTGAAGGGGTATTGCTCGAGCGCCGTATTGACGGCGTCAAACTCCTGATCCAACTGAACTTTCTGGGCTGCGAGCTGAGTTTGAAAATTGGAGATCTCGTTATTAAGGTCGCTCTGCTGATTTTGGTTGGAAGCCAGATCCTGATTCAGAACACCTTCTACAGGGTCGGTGAGACTGGTCAGACTGGCGCTGAAATTGTCCGCGAATCCGGTCGAGTTGGCATTCTGGAAGAAATTCAGTACTCCACTCAGATTGGAGGTAAGCACATCCTGGAATCCGGGTGAATATTCGGTTGAGGTATCGATTGGGGACTGGTTCACGGAAAGCGTTCCATCGCTGTTGGTGACGATGCCGAGCGACGCAAGGTTGGTCAGACCGCTGCTGACGGAGGTCGGGTCGGTCGTCGCGTAGGTCACGTCCGCCGCAAGACTCGATTGCAGAGTGCGAAGGTAAGTATCCGGTCCCAGGGGCCCTTGCGCATTCGTGCCGGGATTGGCGGCGAACTGAGCGTTGATGTCGCCAATCACCGTGTTGTATTCGGTGACAAAGTTATTGATCGAGTTGGTGATGGCGGTGGTATTAGGGCCGACGGTGAGGGTGACCGGAGTGGCGGGATCAGCGCTCACCAGTGTCAGCGTCACGTCGGGGATCGCGCCGGTCACCGTATTGGTGGAACTTGCGTAGGGGATACCGTTGATCGTGAGCTCGGCATTGGTTCCACCTACGGGGGGCTCGAATGTCAGACTCGTGGTATTGGTGTTCGCGGGAATCGAGAGTGCTCCATCGCTCCCCGTCGCCTGGCTATAGATGGCGAGGCGTGCCCCCTGTGCATCGGTGACTACCTTCGCCGTGATACCCCACTGGTTGGTGGCGCTCTGCGCATTGATGGAACTTGCGAGGGTGGTGAGCGTGTCATTGCTGCCGGCCGTGACGGCAATGTTTGCCGTCGTGCCGCTCGCTCCTCCGATTTGCACAGTCAGGTTGCCGGTGGTCTGGCCGCTGGGGAGCACCGAGGTGTTCGCGTTGGCCAGTTCGTCGGTGTACAAGGTTCCGGTCGACGCCAGCGTGTTCACGACCACGCTGTAGTTCCCGGGCGTGGCTCCGCTTTGGGCGGTCCCGGTCAGAATCGCAGATTCGGACGAGTCAGCCGTCAGCGTGGACAACGCTCCATTCGAAAGCCCTTGGACGGCGGTTGCCAAATTTGATAAATCCGTATTGATGCTGGTGATAGCGGTGGCCTGCGTCTGGAGGTTGGTCACATCACTCTGCCAGGCGGTCAGTTGTCCGCTCTGGGCGGCCTGGATCTCGGACACGACAGAATTCACATTGATGCCATTGCCGCTCAACAAACTCGAAGCGTTAAAGCTAATCCCCATGATTTTTCTCCCCTGCGCTGGCGGTTGCCGTTGTTTCCGCGGTGGCTTGCAGTTTCGCCGCTTCCTGAAGTTCCTGGGCGATTCCCCGTTCCACGGCCAGTTCCTCGTTACTGGGAATCTGAAAGACGATGCTCTTGGCCTGGTCCAGATACTCAATGATCTGGGCCCCGCTCTCAGGATCCTGATGCACTTCGACGACATCTTCGGGCAATTGGTAAGCAGGGGACGGATTTTTTGTGGGGACACTTTCTTGTTTTGGCGGGGTTCCCGAAACAGTCTGGTCCGTTTGTTGAGTCGCGCCCGATTCAGAGCCGGCATTGACGCGGTTAGAACCCGCACTCGAGGCCGGTGGCTGTGCGCTGGCGACCGGAGGGAAGCTTTCAATTGGAGATATACTCATGGCCCACTACTCCCGGAATAGCACAAAGGAGGCGGCTGGTTGGCCGCCCCCTCCCATGCCAACCTTTTTCACTATTGCAACAGCTTCAGCACAAGTTGCTGCTGCTGGTTAGCCTGGGCCAGAGCGGACACGCCGGTCTGTTCCAGGATCGAATACTGGGAAAGGTTCGCGACCACCGTCGGGATGTCGGCAGCCGTGACGTCGTTTTCCGCCGAGGTCAGGTTCTGAGTCTGGTTGGTGATGACGCTGGTCGCAGCCTGCAACCGGTTGACGGTGGCGCCAATGTTGCCGCGCAGAGAGGCAACGGTGGCGACAGCGTTGTTGATGAGAGTAAGGGCGGCGGTGGCATCGGCGCTGCTGAGCAGGTCGTTGGTGGATGCGCCACCTCCCGTGAATAATGGGCCGCTGAAGATGTTGTCGCCACCGGTGCTGGTGGAGGCGATCGAGTTGCCGCCCGTGCCGCCAGTCAACGCTGTGAAGAGAATCTGATTGACTGGGCCGCTGTTTGGATTGGAGACCAGGGTGGCCGAGGCGGATGAGTTGGCGACGGTGCCGAGCCCATAGGTGACGCCCGCGCCGGTCGCGCCGTTCACGGCTGCCGCCAGGTTGGTAAGACTGGCAGTTTCCGAGGCCGCTCCGGTGCCCGCGCCAACCAGGACATCGTTTGCGCTGGAGAACGCGGTGATCGCAGTCACGAACCGGTACGTGGTCCCGCCCACAGTGACAGTGTCGCCCGCGACTGCGGGTCCACCAACCGACTGCAGAGTGGAACCTCCCGTGAAGTTCGTGGTGAGGAAGCTGCCGATCCCACCGCTAATTGCCGTGGTGATGTTGTTACCACCGGTGCCACTGCTTAGCGCCTGGAACGTGGCCGTGGTGCCCGTAGTGCCGGTGATGGAGGCGGAAGTATTGGCTGCAGTTCCCACGCTGTAGCCAGTTCCGGCGCCGGTTCCAGCCGGGCCATTGTTGACTGCCTCCTGGAGGTTGATCAGGTCTTGCGCGACCGATGTGCCGGCTACGACCTCGTTAGCGGTCCCGCCCGAGTTGGTACTGAGCGCGCTCACGAAGTTGTAGGTCTGGCCGCCGACGGTCAGGCTGTCGCCGGTGGTGCCGTTAGCGAAGGTCGCGGCCGCAAAGCCGTTCGACGTCCCGGAGGTGGTCGAAACGGTGTAGTTGCCCGTGCCCGCCTGGCTTGTGCCCAAGCCGTTGACTTGCGCCGTGAAGGCCAGAGTTGAGGTATTGCCACTGCCGGCCGTCGCTGTTCCCGCTGTGGCATAGCTGTTCGCCGCAGCCGTGGAATAGTTAGTGCCGGGAGTGCCCCCCGCGTTGACCGCGTCCGCAAGATTGGTCAGGCTGCCTAGAATCTGGGCGGCTGTGCCGCTCGCGGTGGTGTTGATGAGAACGGAATATGGGTTGGCTGACGGAAGCTGCGTCGCATTTACGAAGGTGTAGGTCTGGTTGCCAATCGTAACCGTGCTGGCGGCGGTGCCTCCAGCGAGGTCGGTGGTGGCCGCTCCGGCCGCGTTCGTGAAGGTGCCAGCCGTGCCTGAGACACCCACGAAGTTGCCCGTCGATGCGCCGCTCGTGCCGGTACCGGCGGTCGTGGCCGTGATGGTGGCGCCGGTCTGGGTCGCAACTGCACTGGCGGTGGCATTGGCCTGGCTGTTGGCGACGCTATATTTGCCCGTGTTGGGGGACGTGTAGTTGATGGCATCCACCAGATTGGTGAGTTCTGTTGCCAGAGCTCCGCCGCCCGTGGCGCCTACGATTTCATTCGTCGTCGCGCCCGCTCCAGTGCCGAGCGAAGTCACGAAGGTATAGGTTTGGGAGCCGACGGTCACCGTGCTCCCCGCCGTTCCGTTTACCTGGGAAGCAAAAGACCCGCCCGTTCCACCTGCTGAATTCTGAGCAATCGCTCCACCGATGACAGGAGTCGTGCCGTTGGTGTTTGCCGTCAAGGTCAGGACTCCCGATGCTATCGAGCCCGCCGTGACGTTGGTGTTGGCGACAGTTCCGGTGCTGTAGTTGGTTCCAGAGCCGGTTCCAGCGGGTCCGTTGTTGATCGCTTGCTTGAGAGCCGCAAGGTCCGTAGCTACGGTTCCGGTGTACAGTACCTCATTGGCGGTCCCGCCGGTGTTTGTGCTGAGGGCGGTGACGAAGGTGTAGTTCTGGCCGCCAGCCGTAATCTCGGTTCCAACCAGACCGGCGGTCGTGGAAGTGGCAGCGGTCGCTCCGGATGACGAGACGTTGGTATAGGTCACGACCGGCGCGGCAAGGCCATTCACCTTGGAAGCAAAAGTGATGGGCCCGGTGCCACTCGAGGTGACCGCGCTATTGACGGCCGTCCCGTTGGAATAGTTGGTGCCGGCGGCACCGGCAGTCTGGTTGATGGCATCGTTGAGATTCGCCAGGGAGACAGCGTTCGAAACTCCGGCGACAACCTCGTTGGGTGCCGCAAGGGCGCCAGCATTGGCTACGAAAGTGTAGGTGGTGCCACCTACCGCCAATGTGTCGCCGGCAGCGATAAGACCGCCGCCACCGAAGGTAACCTGGTTGGTGCCTTTGGTGGATCCGGCCCAGGTGGTGGCTCCCGTCAACGCCTGTGTAGCTTCCGTGGCGAGGTTGATGGTGCCTGCCGTAAACGTGGCCGAGGCGCTGGTGAGTGCATTGAACTGCGTGCTGGCGGTGAGCAAACTCGTGGCCTGTGTCGAGCCGACAAAGGTCCCCCCGGTCAATGTGTCGGTCGCCTTCGCGGCTGGTGTCGCCACAGCTTCGGCCAAGGTGGCCGTGGCCGGGGTTCCACCGATTCCGAGCTGGGTGGGTGACAGCAATCCGGTGGACACGCCAATCGTGCTGCTGCCCTGGACGCTGCCGTCGCTCAAGAAAACATTCAGCGTGTTATTCGTGAAAACCTGCCCTCCGTTGAAGTTTGTCGTCGCCCCGATGCTGTTGATCTCGGCTTTGATCGATTGATATTCCGCGTCCAGCGCGCCGCGCTGCGAGTTGGATACCGTACCGGTGGCGGATTCGGTGGCCAGCGTGACCGCGCGGTCGAGCAGCGTTGTGACCTGCGAGAGCGCGCCGTCTGCGACCTGCAGTTCGCCTACGCCGTCGGTAGCGTTGCTGGCGGATTGGGTGAGGGCGCTGATGTTGGCCGCCAAGCCGTTCGCGATGGCCAGCCCGGCGGGATCGTCTGCGCCGCTGTTGATGCGCGAACCGGATGACAACTGCTCCAGTGTTGAGTTGAGATTGTTGCTAGTGACGTTCAGCTGGTTTTCCGCGGCCAAAGCGGCGATGTTATTGAGAATAGTAAGCGCCATTGAGATTGCTCCTTATTAGGTTTGGTTGGTTCCGTTCCTGGATCCGTCCCCGAAACCTGCCCGGAGTTCGTTCCCTTTGTCCTGCGGAACCTCTTGTGCTTCACTCTGGACATCGGCCTGCTCCCCACCAGCTTTATTTCCACAAGTGCCATCAGACTTAGACCCCTGGTAACTGCCCCTCCCTCCGCTCTTTCTCCCGCAGGCTCGCGTTTCGCCGATCTTTGTAGAGTGGGCCTTGTCGAATCCTCGCTTGTCCTGCCAGGAGTGCACCATGATTCAACTCACCCGCCTCAACAATCATCCGCTGGCGCTGAACTCTGACCTGATCAAGTTCGTCGAGCAGGCTCCTGACACCGTCATCACTCTCGTGAATGGCGAAAAGATTGTGGTGCGTGAGAGTTCGCAGGATGTACTCGATCGAGTTGTTCAGTTCCGGCGCTCGGTGCTGCAGGGAATCATGCTCTGGTGGGACAACCGGGCCGCGATTCCTGCTTGCCAGATCGACAGCGCCGGCGCCGACGAGAAGTAGGATTTCAGATGGATAAGGCAACTCTCGCCGGGTTGGTGCTCGCGATTGGCGGCATCCTGCTCGGCTTGATGCTGGAGGGCGGAAACTTAGGTCAAATCGTGCAACCGACCGCAGCCATGATTGTGTTCGGAGGCACACTGGGCGCGATCCTTATTCAATATCCGCTGCCAGTCGCGCTCGGCGGGCTCAGGCGTCTGGCACATGTCTTTGTGGAGCCCGCGCAGGACGCACGCTCGACAATCCAGTTGCTCGTCAAGTATGCGAACCAGGCACGCCGCGAAGGGTTGATCTCGCTCGATAAAGAAATCGCCACGATCCGGGATCCCTTTCTTCGCCGCGCAGTCATGCTGGCCGTCGATGGGACCGAATCGCAGGAACTCCGCAAGATCATGGAACTCGAACTCGACAATAAAGAGGAACAGGAAGAAAAGATTCCCCAGCTCTTCGAATCGGCGGGAGGCTTCTCACCCACCATCGGCATCATCGGTGCCGTGCTGGGACTGATCCAGGTCATGCAGCATCTGGACAAGATCGACGAAGTGGGGCGCGGGATCGCCGTCGCGTTCGTTGCCACCATTTATGGCGTCGGCGCGGCCAATCTGTTTTTCTTGCCGGTCGCCGGAAAATTGAAGATCAGAATTCGCGAGGAACAGATTATCCGTGAAATGACGCTCGAGGGCGTGATCTGCATTCTCGAAGGCATGAACTCGCACATGCTCGAAGCTACCCTGCTCGGCTTCCTGACGCAGGCGCGCGAAACGTCGAACGAGCCGGAAGTTTCCAGCCAATGAGCCGACGAAGGAAACGCGGGGGGCATGTCAATCACGATCGCTGGTTGGTATCCTACGCCGACTTCATCACGCTGCTGTTTGCTTTCTTTGTCGTCCTCTATGCGTCATCGCAGGTCGATAAGAGAAAAGTCGGCAGGCTGGCACTGGCGATCCAGGTTGCTTTTCAGGAGATGGGAGTTTTTGAGGCATCGACGACGCATGTGCCCATCAACCTCGCCGAGCCCATGCCCTTCAGCACCGTGCAGGCGATCGAAAATGTGGAACATACCGGCAGCGTGGCGCGCATCGCTTCCCATCCCGACGGCACGCTTGGTGGTGGGACGGAGAACGGCGATCTGGCGCAGTTACAAGCCGAACTCGAAACGCTCCTGGCTGCGGAGATCAAGCGAAAGGAGATTGCCATGCGCCGCGACCCGGATGGCCTGGTCATAAGTTTAAGGGAAGCTGGATTTTTCGACAGCGGCGCTGCGCAGATGAAGTCGACCTCCCAGGCCACGTTCGATCAGATCGCCAACATGCTGCTGCGGCGCCAATGCCGCTTGCGGATCGAAGGTCATACCGATAACGTTCCCATTCACAACTCGCAGTTCTCCTCGAATTGGGAGCTCTCGACCGCTCGTGCCACCGAGGTTGTGAGACTTCTCATCGTGCGCGACGGATTCAATCCTGCACGTCTCAGTGCTGCCGGATTTGCCGAATTCCACCCGATCGCTACCAACGCGAATGCGGACGGACGCGGAATGAACCGGCGCGTGGATATCGTCATCCTCGGCCACGAACCAGCGACAGGCCCTGACGCCCAGGATGTGACGCGCGCGCAGAATTCGCCCGCGACGCCGGTACCGGGCAAAACAGTCTCAGACGCGGCGGCCCAATTCAAAATGTTCAAGCCATCTCCCGCCTCGTTAGCCACCGAGCCACCGAGAAAACGCTGACCAATGAAAGCGAGAGAAGTTTTCGCCACGCGCTCGGTCTTCTCCGTGTCTCTGCGGCGAAAGGGCTAGATCAGCATCTGCCATCTCATAGCCCGTTCCCAGAATCCTCACCGCCTGTGTAAAATAGGGAGTTAATCCCAAGTGTGGCGGAAGCCTCCGGCGACATCACCCCATCTGGCCATGAACAGGCCTGCCGGGGAACCCGGACCTGCCTCGGCTGCCAACATTCCTAGCAGAGTGAAGGAGATGTGAAAGAGCAATGTCGATTCCCGCGACCCAACTCCGTCCCGGCATGATCATCAAGCACAATAATGATCTGCATTCCGTGTTTAGTGTCGAGCACCGTACCCCTGGCAACCTGCGGGCCTTCATCCAGGCGAAACTCCGCAACCTGCGCACCGGCGCCATGTTCGAGCACCGCTTCCGCTCGCCCGATCCGATCGAAAAGGTCAACGTCGATGAGGTCAACATGGAATTCCTCTACAGCGACGGCGACGATTACTACTTCATGAACACCGAGAACTACGAGCAGACCCACCTGACCCGCGAAACGCTGGGCGATGCGGTGGAGTATCTGACCTCGAACCTCCAGATCAAGGTGGAGTTTTTCGACGGCAAAGCCGTGGGCATCGAGTTGCCGCAGACAGTCGTGCTGACGGTGATTGAGGTCGAGCCCGGGCTGAAGAGCGCAACCGCCTCGAGCGTGACCAAGCCGGCAAAGACCGAAACCGGTCTCATCGTGCAGGTGCCGCCCTTCATCAACGAAGGCGAAAAGATCAAGGTCGACACCGCCGAAGGCACTTATCTGTCGAGAGCGTAGAGAAAGGTAAGTCAGAAGTCAGAAATCAGATTGAAGAAGTAAAACCATGACGATAAAACGGTACTCTCCCATCGGCACCTTCGATTTTTCGTTTTCACTTCTTCAATCTGACTTTTGACTTCTGACTTTTCCAACATGACTTCCGCAAAAGAGCAGCTTCCCGTCCAGGCTCGCCGCTTTGTCGTTCGCGGCCGCGTTCAGGGCGTCGGATTTCGCTGGTTCGTAGAGCGGGAGGCCCATCTGCTGCAGGTTGCCGGGTGGGTGCGCAACAATCCTGAGGGCACGGTAGAAGTTCTGGCTCATGGCACGCGCGACCAGTTGGCGGGATTACATTCGCGTCTGCGCGAAGGGCCGCGCGCGGCGCGCGTGGACAACGTTGAGGTTTTCGAAGCCGAGCCGATTCCGGGGCTGACTTCATTCCAGGTTCGAGGAGCGTAGATGCCGAACAAGCCAGCCGTGGATTGCGAGAGCCTGAAGAAACTGATCCGCGAGGTTCCCGATTTTCCGAAAAAAGGCATCCTGTTCTACGACATCACCACGCTGCTGAAAGACAAGCTTGGCTTTGCCCGCCTGATCGACGCGCTCTCGGCAAATTACATTGGCAAGAAAATCGATCTGGTGCTCGGCATGGAGGCACGCGGATTTATCTTTGGTCCCGCCCTCGCCTATCGACTGAATGCCGGATTCGTTCCAGTCCGCAAGCCAGGAAAGCTCCCCGCCGAAACGGCGAAGATCAGTTATGAACTCGAATATGGCAGTAACGCGCTGGAGATCCATAAGGATGCGATTCAGAATGGGGAGCGCGTTCTGATCGTGGACGACCTGCTCGCCACCGGAGGGACCGCTGTAGCGACAGCGGAACTGGCCAC
>JBEKOW010000025.1:0-26674 GCA_049521375.1 Terriglobales bacterium | reverse complement strand
CTGCGCAGGACAAATACGTGGGGGGTTTTCTTCTGCCGGATCGCGGCGCCAATCTCGCGCGCGACGTTTTCAATATGGCTTAGATCGAGCTTGCCATTCTTCAGGCTGGGCGTGCCGACGCAAACGAACGAGACTTCCGAATTCAGCACGGCATCGGCCGCGTCGTTGGTGGCGCGCAAACGGCCCTCCTGCCTGGCCTCGGCGACGAGCTCGTTCATGCGCGCTTCGATGATCGGAGTGCGGCCGGAGTCAAGCATCTCCACCTTGGCGCGGCTCACGTCCACGCCGATAACCTTATGACCCATGGAGGCGAAACAGGCAGCGGATACCGATCCCACATATCCCAGACCAAAAATGCTGACGGACAAACCCAAGGGAATTCTCCTGTAACGCTATTTATTTACCCGAATCCATAAACAGCAACATGCTTATTTTTCAACATCTTAGAGGATACGTCGAATTACGGTCGAAGTCCAGTTCGCAGGGCCTTGTCAACACTCCACGGTAATCGTCGCGGTGTTTCCATGAGCGGGGAGCGGCCATTCTCCCATGTAAGATAAAGGTTAATTGTGGCTTCCGGATGGCAAAACAAGGTGGCACGCTTCTCCCAAAGGAAATGGGACTGGGACGAAGTCCGCACCCGAGTGACGCAGGAACTTCACAAGCGAAACGATTTTCTGTGGCATCGCATGGGCAGAACTCCCGGAGCAATCCGGCTTGGCGACTCTGTCCTGCCTGAAGGCAAATTCTTTTTTACCGGCAGCCAGGCTGCCGAGCGCGCCGGATTGTTGCGCGAACATCTGCCCGAGCAAGCCGCGGAAATCGTGCGCGACGCGGACGGCATATGCGAGCACCGTTTTCGCCTGCTCGGATACGAAAACCTCAATTACGGCCCGGAAATCGATTGGCATCTCGATCGCGTGCACAACAAGCGCGCGCCTCTGGAACCGTGGTGGCAGGTTCCCTTCCTCGAATTCACGGCGGCCGGCGACCACAAAATTATCTGGGAACTGAATCGCCACCAGCAGCTGGTCACGCTGGCGAAGGCCTGGCTTCTGACGCGCGACGAGAGGTACGTTCGCGAACTTATCGCGCAATGGCGCGCCTGGATCAAAAGCAATCCGTATCCGCTGGGCATTAACTGGGGCAGCAGCCTCGAAGTTGCGTTCCGCAGCTTGTCGTGGATCTGGGTGGACCAACTGCTCGGCGGGAATTCTGAAAGCTCCGCGCCTAAGTATGCCGAGTTTCGTGCAGACCTGCTACCCGCGCTCGCGTTCCATGGGCGTTATATCGCGCGCTATCTGTCCACTTATTTTTCTCCCAATACTCACCTCCTGGGCGAAGTGCTGGCGCTGTTTTTCCTAGGAACTCTGTATCCCCAGATGCCCGGTGCGCGCCGCTGGAAAGACATGGGATGGAAAGCTCTGCTGGACGAAGCAACGCGGCAGGTTCGTCCCGACGGAGTTTATTTCGAGCAGTCGCTCTACTACCACGTCTACGCGCTCGACTTTTTCCTGCACGCGCGGCTGCTTGCCTCCGCCAATGATGTCGCGATTCCGGCAGGCTACGATGCCGTTCTCCATCGCATGTTGAACGTGGTCGAGGCCCTCGCCCAGGCCGGACCCGCCGAAGGCTTTGGCGATGACGATGGCGGGCGGCTATTCAATTCGCGCCGCAATTGCAGCGAGCATATGACGGATCCGCTTGCCCTGGGCGCAACCATCTATGGTCGCGACGATCTGCGGGCCGCACAACTGACCGAAGAATCGATCTGGCTGTTGGGTGAGCGCTCCGTCACGCGCCTCGCGTCGGCTGTAAAAAAGGCGAAGGAAGATCCCCGGTCGGCCGCCTTTACGTACGGCGGCCTTTACGTTCTGGCGGGCGGACGGGCGGCCAATTCTGACGATGTTCTCGACGATGATTCGGCCTCCGCCGACCCATGCGTGCATGTCATGATGCTGGACGCGGGCCCGCACGGCGAGGGCCGCTGCGGACACGGCCATGCCGACGCACTCAGTCTTCGTCTCACCCTGAATGGAGAGCGCTGGCTGGTCGACTCCGGCAGCGGCGTGTACGTCTCTTCCGATCCCGCCGACCGCAATGCCTTACGCGGAACGCGCGCCCATAACACGATCCGGGTCGACGGCCTGGACCAGGCGGTGGCAGACGCCCCCTTCTCATGGACGAATATTCCCACGACGCAAGTGGAAGATTGGGTGATCGGAAAAACGTTTACCTATTTTGCCGGGAGTCATAATGGCTATGCGCGGGTCAAGGATCCCGTCACGCACCGGCGCTGCGTCCTCCACCTCGATGATGGCATCTGGCTGGTGCGGGATGCCTTGCTGGGCAACAGGGAACATGATCTGGAATTGCGCTGGCACTTCGCGAGCGACCTCTTCGTACGCGAAAGCAGCGCGGGACAGTTCGTCGCCTCGCGCCCGAACCGCCCAAACTCTTTTGCGCTCCGGATGGTGATGGCAGGTGCGAAACTGGCGGAGAGTGATTGCTGGAAGACGGGGACCACACGCACTCTGGTGTCTCCCGCGTATGGCCGATACCAGCCGGCTCCCGTAGTCTATGCTGAGGCGCGCGTTAAGCTGCCCGAGGAGATTGCCACGGCCCTCATCGCAAAACGCGACACCTCTCAGACGCAGGAAGAAGCGCAACTACTCAGCAACCGCGCGGACGGCGTGCAAGTCTATGAACTCCGGGAAGGCAATCGGAGCCACGAGTTCTTCTTTGCGGAACCCGATTTGACTCCTGCTGGCCGATCCTCGGACGATTCGCCCCGCAATCGTGCGGCCTGGAGTTTTGGGCCGTGGTTCTCAAATGCCCAACTGCTTTATTGCCGGGCTGAAGGAGAAAAGCTCGTGCGGCTGATCGCGGTGGGCGGCAATACACTGGAATGTCAGGGGAAGCCACTCATCAATGCGTCCGGCCCCTGCAAGTTCTTCGAATGGCGGATGCAGGACCGCTTGACCAACGCGGAACCGCTGCAAGTATCGGCGACTCCATTTCTTGATGAACTGACGGGTGGGACGCAAGCTGCTTCCCACGAGGCCAACGCAACGTCATCCTACGCGGAGAAGCGTTAAATGTGCGGGATCGCCGGCATTCTTGAATTCGGTCACGAAACGCGAGCAAGCGCAACCGCCCTGCGCGCAATGTGCGATGTGATCGCCCACCGCGGCCCCGACGACGACGGCTTTTACACCGACGGCAGACTGGGCATCGGCATGCGTCGCCTGAGTATTGTCGACGTGGCGGGCGGCCACCAGCCGATCTCCAACGAAGACGGCTCCCTCTGGATCGTCTTCAATGGCGAAATCTACAACCACGGGGCGCTGCGCGATCAACTGATTGCGCGCGGCCATTCCTATAGCACTCACAGCGACACGGAAACCATCGTTCACCTGTTCGAGGAGTATGGCGCCGATTGCGTGCAGCACCTGCGCGGCATGTTCGCGTTTGCCATCTGGAACCGGAACACGAAAACCCTGTTCATTGCCCGTGATCGGCTGGGCATCAAGCCGCTCTATTACAAACTGACGCCCGAGCGCTTGCTGTTCGGCTCCGAAGTGAAAGTTCTGTTTGCCCATGGAGGCGGCCCCGAATTCAACCGCTCTGCATTGCCGGAGTATCTTGCCTTCGGCTACCTGTCGGGCGAAGAGACGTTTTACTCTGGGATCCGCAAATTACTGCCCGCACACACGATGACGGTTGGCCCCGATGGAAAGCCGGACATTCGTCAGTATTGGGATCTGGATGCCTCGAAACTGCATGAGTCGCGCGACGAGAGCTATTACGTTCAGAGCTACCGCGAGCTGCTCGAAGGCGCGGTCGAAAGCCACCTGATGAGCGACGTGCCGCTCGGCGTATTTCTAAGCGGCGGCGTCGATTCGAGCGCGGTAGCCGCGCTGATGACAAAGATTCGCCGGGAGCCAGTCGAAACATTTTCCGTGGGCTACGGCGAGCAGGCATACAGCGAACTGCCCTACGCACGCAAGGTCGCCGTACACATCAAATCGAAACATCATGAAGTGTCAGTCAGCGAACAGGATTTCTTCGGCGCACTGCCCCACCTGATCTGGCACGAAGACGAACCGATCGTCTGGCCGTCGAGCGTGTCGTTGTATTTCGTGGCTAAGCTGGCGCGCGAACGAGTCACGGTTGTGCTTACCGGCGAGGGAGCGGACGAAACTCTCGCAGGCTACACGCGCTACGCGCTCACCATGAAGAATGCCGCGATGGATCGCGTTTATCGCGGCGTGATGCCGAGCGCGCTGCGGCGCGTATTGCGCAATTCGGTTGCGACCTCTTCCCTGCTGGGCGCGACATTGCGGCGCAAGCTCGAACATACGTTTCTCGGCAAGGACGGCGCGGCCTGGGACTCTTTCTACTTCGACAATTTCTTCTCCGCCTTCAGCGGCACCGAACAAAGCGGTCTGTTGACCGCGGAATTCGCCCAGCAGTTTGCGCCCAGTTCGGCCTACAAAAACGTGCTCGCCTATTGGGAGCGCTCGGCGGCGCGGGGCGGCGAACTGCTGCAGCGCTTGCTCTATACCGACATCAAGACGTACCTGGTCGAGTTGCTCATGAAGCAGGACAACATGAGCATGGCAGCATCGATCGAAAGCCGCGTGCCCTTTCTCGATCACGTGCTGGTGGAGTTTGCGACGCGCATCCCCCGCGAAGTGCAGATTCACGGGCTCGCCGGGAAACGAATCCTAAAGAAGGCGGTCGAGGACCTGCTGCCGCACGAGATTCTCTACCGGCAGAAGCTGGGATTCCCGACGCCGTGGAGCGGATGGCTCGCCGGATCGAGACTCGAGGCCATTCGTGAAATGCTGCTCGAGCCGCGCAGCCTGCAGCGCGGATATTTCCGGCGCGAAGCCATAGAACAACTGTTTGCGGAGCATCGCGCCAGGCATCGCGACAATTACGACCGCATCTGGCGCCTGCTGAACCTGGAGCTGTGGCACCGTGTATGCCTTGAAGGCGAACCCCACGGCGAAGCGCCTGCGGCAGAGAAGAAGATGGCGACGGTGCGGTAGCGCGAGTTCATAGCCGGATGGTTTTTTGTTCGATGGATTGATTTCGAACGAGGCCGATCGTGACCCAACGGGGCCATCAGGGCGAAGTTTTCAGCAGTCCTCGGTACACTTCCACCCACTGTCCGCGCACGGCATCCCAGGTATATCTTTGCGATTCTGCGCGCGCATTCGACGCCAATACCGGGGCCAATTCCGGCTCGCGCAACAACCGTATGACGTTCTCGCCCAGCGCCTTCTCATCCCCCACCGGCGAGAGCAGTCCGGTCCGCTCGTGTTTGACAAGATAGGGCATGCATTCGGGTGACGTGGTCACGACCGGCGTGCCGGCTGCAAAAGCCTCGATGATCGAGACCGGCATATTATCGAGCCACGACGCGTTGATGAAGATATCGGCCTGATCGTAATATTTTCCGATCTCCTGCCGCGATGCAACGCCCGCAAAATTCACGCCGCTGAGATTCAGGGCGGAAACCAGTTTGCGAACATCGCCTTCGAGCGGCCCTCCGCCTACAAGATCGAGAACCGCATCGGGATATTCTCTTTTAACTTCGGCAAAAGCACGCACGACCAGGTCGACGCTGTAGTACGCGGAGAAGCCCCGTGTGCACACCAGGTGCGGCCGGAGAGGTGAGCGCTCGCGATAATGGAACTGGGAAAGATCGACCAGATTCGGGACGACCGAGGCGTGCAGATCGAATTCGCGAAAGACGTCCACAAGATAAGGCGAGGGCACCACGATCTCATCCACGCGCGCGAGTACGAAGCGCCCGGAGCGAAAGCGTTGCAGGTGATCGCGGGCCTCTCCGCTGTGATAGTTGATAAGAGTCTTCTTGCCACTCATCGCCGCGACAAACCATGCGGGCGCTTGGGCGAGCAGGAAAGACCAGTACGAAGCGGAAAAAATATGTACGAGGTCAACGTCGTTCAGGCCGCGCCACAGATTCGAGAAGTAGATTGGCTCGCGCAGCACCGTGCGAAGGCCGCGTACATTTTCCGCCCAGCCAAGGGCCGCCGGCAAAGGCGGATCGACGGCGATGAATGTCATCTCGATGTCGGGATCGTTTTTCCAAAGCCGCATCAGCAGGTCGGCCTGCGCGGACTGGCCTCCCACATAACGCAGGCTGGGTCCGACCATGGCGACCTTGATCCGTTTTCTTGTACCTACGCTTCCCGCCGTCCCCATGTCGCCAGTGAGTTTCTCACACCTTTCTTTTCCAGCAGAGATCGATAGCAATCCTGGTAGCGGGCAAGAATGCTCTCCAGGCTGAAGTTCTCCGCGGCGAACGCGCGGGCATTGCCGCCAAGCTGCGAGCGCACTGACGGGGAGGATAGCAGGCGCTGCACAGCAGATGCGAAGGCAGCCTCGTCTGCCGCGGGAACCAGTATGCCACGCTCGGCGTTACCGGGTGCCACATCGAGCAGTTCCGCATTGCCGCCTACGCGATACGCCACGACCGGGAGCCCTGCCGCCATGGCTTCCAGAATGACATTCGAGAGGCTTTCGGAATCGGAGGTTAGCACCGCGACATCAAGCGAGGCGAGGACGGAAGGAACATCGCGCCGGTCGCCGAGGAACATTACGCGGCTGCCGATAGCCAGATCCCGCGCCTGTTGCTCGAACTCAGGGCGAAGCGGCCCGTCGCCTGCCAGAAGAAATTCAACATCCGGCATATTGCGGTTGATGGCGGCAGCGATGCGGAGAAACCCGGCATGATTTTTGTAGTGTGCATTCATGCGCGCGACCATGCCGACGCGCAAGACTCCGGGCTTGCGGGACACGGCTTCGGGCGCGGTAGCAAACGCTTCGGCCGGAAGCGCGTTGCCGACGACTATGAGTTTATTGGGCGAGACTCCTTGCTCGGCGAGCCGATCCGCGGCCGCGCGCGAGTTGCAGATGACTGCATCGCACCAGCGAAATACCGCAGCTTGCGCTCGAAATTGCCGCGGAGTGAGCAAGTCTCCCAGCTGACGCTGGCTGCCGATGACCACCGGAACTCCGGCCAAGCGAGCCGCCGGAATCAGCGTCAGATTTGTATAGAAATCGAAGGCATGAGCGATCTGAATCTGCCTCTGCCGCAGAAATCGGCTTAGTCGAAGACGCGTGCGGATCGACGTTAGGCCATAAAGGCTGCCTCCCAGATCGAACTCGGGCACGTCACCAAACTCGTTGGCAAAGGGACCGATTCTACGGATGCAGCCAAGCGAGAGATTGAACTGTTGGGGATTGAGATTTCGCGCTAGCACGGAGAACTGGCGCTCCGAGCCGCCAGTCTCAAAAGAATTGGTCATCAGGAAGAGACGTGCGGCGCTTCCAGCGGGAGCGGCGCCAGTGTTGCCCTGTGCGGCCGCGCCACTATTGACCATAGCCACTTGGGCGGCGGCCGGCGGCTCGGGATTCGCCACGTCTCGCGATTGCGGCAAGGTTACTCTCCCGCCGGCGCGGTCGCCATCGGCGGAGCAATGGCTGCGTCCGACTCGCAGTTCAAAACAATGGGAAGCGAGAACAGTCCTGCAGGCTTGATAAATTTCTCAAGGAAATTTCTGTGCCACAATTCGAACATCAAAAGCCGCCAGATGCGGCCAGTCAATACGCGCCCTCCGTAGAGGTGATCGTTCATCAGCGCGCGGACGCCGCTGGCTTCGAAGTACCCGCGCTGCAGGGTCCGCGGCTCAAGCAGAATCATCAGCGTTTCTTTCAGTTCGTTGCGCATCCAGTGCACCAGAGGCAGGGCGAACCCGCGCTTGGGACGGTCGAGCGCCTGGCTCGGCACTCCGACGCGCTCGGCCAGCTTGCGCAGAATATATTTCTGCTTGCTGCCCCGCAGCTTCCACTCCGGCGGCAGGCCGGTCACCCATTCCATGAACTGGTGGTCGAGGATGGGGACCCGCACTTCCAGCGAATTGAGCATGCTCATGCGGTCGACCTTGGTGAGAATGTCGCCCACCATGTAGGTCTTGGTATCGACGTAAAGCAATTCGCTGACAGGGTCGTGCGCGGGCGCTTGCGCGAAGTAACGCATCAACACATTTTGCGGGTCGTCGCTCCGGCGCAGGATCGCGCGGAAATCGTCGGAGAGCAGAGGTGTATCGCGCTCGAATGCCGGGACGAACGAGAGCCCGTCCACGTATCGCTCGCGCCATGGCAAAGTGACGTTGTAGGTGAACTTGCGGCCTTTCATCGTGCGGGGCAGGCGTCCAAAGACCTGGTCGCGAAAGAAGCGCCGTGCCCACTCCGGAACATTCTCGAAGAAGCGCCGGTCGGAGTGAATGCGATAGCGGTCGTACCCGGCAAACACCTCGTCGCCGCCATCTCCGGAAAGCGCGACCGTCACGTGCTGGCGCGCCATTTGCGAGACGTAATACGTGGGCAGCATGGAAGAATCGCCAAACGGCTCTTCCAGCGTGCTGGTCAGGTGCTCGACCGTCTGGACCACGTCGGGCTCGAGAATCATCTCGTGATGCTCGGTGCCGAACTTCTGCGCGACCATGCGGGCGTAGGCCGACTCGTTGAAATCATCTTTGGTGAAGCCGATGGAGAAAGTCTTCACGGGAGCCGAACTCGCGCGAGCCATGAGCGCGACGATGGTAGAGGAATCCGTGCCTCCGCTTAAAAACGCGCCCAGCGGCACATCCGAGATAAGCCGGATCCGCGTCGCTTCAAGCAACCGCGCTTCGAGTTCTTCCAGGCACTCTTCTTCGCTCTTCGGATTATGAGTGCTGTACTCAGGCAAATCCCAGTACTGGCGAATGGTGATCTTGCCATTCTCGAATTCGAGCAGGTGTCCCGGAGGCAGCTTCTGGATTCCCGTAAAAGCAGTGATGGGATCGGGCACATAGCCGTAGTAGAGGTATTCCAGCAGCGCCTGCGAATTAACCCCAGCCAGTTCGGGCGCGACCGCCAGAATCGATTTGATCTCGGAAGAGAAATACAGCTTGTCTTTCACGAACGCGTAATGCAGTGGCTTTTTGCCGACGCGATCGCGCGCCAGAACCAGTTTGCGTTTCGCCTTGTCGTAAATGGCGAGCGCGAACATGCCGCGCAGCTTCTGGACAAACTCCGTCCCCATCTCTTCGTAAAGATGAATGATGACTTCGGTATCGCAGTTCGTGCGGAACTTGTGGCCGCGCTTTTCGAGATCGGGACGAAGCTCGAGAAAATTGTAGATTTCGCCGTTGAAGACAATCCATGCGCTGCGGTCTTCATTGAAAACGGGCTGGTGTCCCCCGGAAAGATCGATGATAGAGAGGCGCCGCATGCCGAGGCCGGTTCCATCCTGCACGAAGATGCCTTCATCGTCCGGCCCGCGATGGATGATCTGGTTGCACATCGTCCGCACCACCGCTTCCGTGATGTTGCTCTCCCGGGTTGCGCTTACGACTCCTGCGATTCCACACATAAGGGCGGTGCGATTCTCTCGTCTTTCCTCTCTGCTGTTCTTCCGATTAGGCTCTCGACTTCCCTGCTTGCTATCCTTTCACAACCGCCGGAACCGAATCCATTTTTCCAGCCGGTGCGAGCACATCCCGGAAGCGCTTGAACCGGTAATCGCGATAGTCTCCCGGATTGCCCACTTTGCCGTCGCAGGCCGCCAGGGCGATGTTGGCCATTTCGCGGGCTGTCACAAAGTGCAAAGTCTCTTTTCGCGCGTCCGCTCCGCTCACCAGCTCTTCCAGAAATTTGCGGAAGCGATCTCCCAGCACCGCGTCCCGCTGGCGCGGTTCCATGCTGTGGCAATGCAGTTTGATGAACAGCCAGTCCGGGCGGCCTGCGACCCGGACTCTCGCCCGCTTCCACAAAGCAAGCCGATGCAGGCTCATCGGATTGGGTTGCGTGATCGCGCCCGTTTCGAGCACCGGCGAACGCGAACGCGCGCTGCGCGCCAGGTCGGGAAGCAGAGGCCCCTGCAACATGAGTGGAAAAATCCCCGGCGCGCGCCCGGCGGCCAGATCGATTCCACGGCGATGCGGTACTGCCTGATCGAGAGGCAGGGCGCACTCGTAGAGCGAGTTGATTTTCGACGTTTGCGCAGAATGCCACGTCCCGGTGGGCAGCGTGAAGTCGGCATAACACCCGGTTTCGGCGAGAACACTCATCTCCGAGTCGACGCCGCAGTTCACTCCATCGCGGGAGTTTGCCAGCGCGAAATTTCCGTGCACAAAGCAGTAGCGCGGCTGCTTCCTGTCCCCGTCGACTGCCAGGCATCCATGTCGAAAAGCAAGCCGGTCGCGGAAATCGGTCAATATCCGCCGCGTGTTCTCTGCGGTATCGGGCTCGGGATAACCGTGGTGTAGATGGATTTCCGTTTCGCCCCAGCCCGAGTGGCAATGTTCAGCAAGGGTGTCGAGCAAGCCCTCGTCATACTGCTCGGCCGGATAGAAGTAGGTATGCACGAAGGGCCGTTCATCGTGATCGCGCCACTTGTCGACGACTTTGGGATACTCGCTCACCCAGAGGTCAAGGCGGCGTTCCTGCTCCGGACGCGGAACCCGCTTCGCCCCTCCCTCCGGAGAGATCGCCGGCTCGAAATGATCGGCCACTGCGATCAGGAGATGAACATGCCCGCGCACGGGAGCGCTCAATGCTCGCAGCGTCCCGCCGGGCAGCACCTTCCGTAGATAATTGGCTCTTTTCCTGAGGCTCATCGCCAGCGCTACCGAATCCCCCCACCAGGATTTGCTATACCTTCCGGAAAGGCTTGCGGCCCCGCACGGCAATCGAAATCTCGCCCACTCTCATATCTTCCATGCCCATCGCTTCGTACCAGCGGAACACCTCTTCGTAGGTATGTTTCGACTGGTACTTCGGGGAATACCAGTCAAACGTATCGAGCATGCGCAGCTCAGGGTCTGGACGGTGGTTCACCGGAAACACATGATGAATGAGACCCGCGGCCGGAGGCCCGACGAGCGGCACTTTCTTTATGGCCATTTCCGTGTTGTAGAAGACGGGCACCGCGACCTTCAGAATCGAATGCAGCGTGGTGGGCTTCATGTCGGTCGTGTAGCGGCGCCAGAAGTCGCTGAAGCGGTACCACTTGTTGTACCCGCTGTAGAGCCACACGCCGAGAATGCCACCCGGTTTCAGATATTTCTCCAGCGCCTTGACTGCAGCCTCGCAGTCCGGCGTGTGATGCAGCACTCCGACGCTGTAGATGATGTCGAAGCTGCCCGGCAGAAAAGGAAGCGCAAAAACGTCCGCCTGAAAAGCAATGAAATCGCGCTCCTTCAAATTTTTCACCGCCACTTCGGCGGCCGCGCTCAGGTCCACTCCAATCACGCGCGCTCCCCAGCGGGTCGCGACTTCGGCGAACCGCCCCATGCCGCAACCGACATCCAGAACCAGCTTGCCCTGCAACTCCTCGGGACGAAGCCCCGTCTTCATCCGGAAGTCCTGATCTTCAACCCGGCGCTCGTCGTGATCGAACTGCACCTTCTGGTAACGATGCCATTGAAATCCGAAGCTGGCCGCATAGTGCTGCGCATCCACGAAGCGCGCGACGCCGTTCACTTTCGGGTAGGCGCGCTGGCACTTCGGGCAAAAGAAGCCGCCGGACTGGTCACTGTCGAGTTTTCCGCCGCAGCCCAGGCAACTGAGAATCGCCTGCAAATCAGCGGACAGGGCTGACTGCGTCTGTTCTTCCGTTATTGGCATAGACCTCCAGGAAATGTCGCGGTTTCCTCGGGGGCGGGACCGCCGTGGTACCAGGCTCCAGTTCTCGTTCCTTGACCGTCTGTAACAGGGTGGCTGTAAACGCTACCGCAAAATAAGGAAAGAACTGGTAGGCCTCGGGCGCGAACAGCGCGCCCACCACAAAACCGATCAACGAACTATGCAGGGCGCCGACGAACAGCACCGTGTGCTCGTCGAGATTCTTCGTCTTGCGCAGGATTTTCAGGTTCTTGAACCCGTCCCAGAAAAACATCAGGTACAGGACCAGGCACGGCAGCCCGCCTTCGACCGCGATCTGCAGGTAGGTCATGTGGACCTCATGCCAGATCGTCGAATAGGTCACGAAGTTATTCACGCCCACGCCGAAAATCGGATACTGCTCGATGCCTTGCAGCGCCCGCTCCATCAGGAACATGCGGTCCTGGTAGGAACCGTAAGCGGATTCTTCCGTGGTGCTGTCTCCCGACAGCGCCTGAAAGCGGTCATACAGTTTGCCGCCTGCGACCGCCATCAACAGTACCGAGGAGAGGACAATCCCCACCAGCAGCCCGGGCCTTTTTCCCTTGATGCCAAAATGCCAGAGCGTGACCGTCCCCGAGATCACCAGGTTGATGAATCCGGCGCGCGATGCAGTGAGAAAGAGCGCGGCCAGCATGATCAGCATGCCGATGATCCACAGGAATTTCTTCAGGTGGCTCTTGCTCGTCACCATGAAGGCGAGCGCGAAAGGCAGCGTGAGGACGACCGCGAACGCCAGGTCGTTGGGATTGGAGTAAATGCCGCCGATGACGCCCTCGAGCCGCGGCTGGTCATGTCCTTTGATGATTGAGATCGCGCAGATCACCGCCACCGAAGCCGATTGGATGAAGATGATGCGACGCAAACGATCGAAGTCGGTGATGATCAGGAAGGTCAGGATCCAGGCGACGAATACCTTGGCAAAATCGATGGTGTGATTGACCGCGCCGCCCTTCCAGATTGGCGACAGAAAGCCGCCGGTAAACAGGAGGAAGATCAACGCGAAAAGCAGTTTGCCTTCCTGGGGCACGTCCTTGAAGCCGCGCTTGATCCGGCCCAGGTTGTTGAACAAACCCCACATCGCCATCAGGGCGGTAATCTTGGCCAGTGGGATCAGCTTCAGGCCGGGAATCCAGTCCTCGGGCCGGGCGCAGTACACGACGAAGAACGCGCTCAGCCAGAAGAATGCGGATTTGGTGGGGTCGGCCAATTTCACGCGCACCCGCCTCCCGAAAGTATCTTCTGCCGCTCCCGTCATGTTATTGCCGTTGGCCACCGAATCCTCTTTCCTTCCTGAATCTTTCGCGCTTCGCCGCCCGTTCCGCTCAGCGCACCCAGAGCGTCTTTCTCGCGGTCACAAAATTCACAAAAGCTACCATGGCGGCCGTATTCAGCACCACGAAGGTGCGCGCCGCATCGGCGACTCGCGAGAGCGGCCCGATATTGAGGCCCGCCACCGCCGCCAGGCTCAGCCCGTAGAAAAGGATCTGGCCAGCCAGCGCCACTCGGTAAAACGGCTGCGGCAAAAACAAGGACGCGACCAACACCGCGAGCAGCGCAAACGGGACCACCAGCCGAAGCAACTTGTGGCAGATGAACTCGAAACGGATCGGGTTGCTCGATCCGAGAAGCCACGGCGCCAGTTGCAGCAACTGGTAGTTGCCGCTCAGGGTCCGCACCTTGCGCGCAAACTCGCGGGCTTGCCCCAGGTCTGGCATGTCCCAGGCGTGCGCTCGCGAGTCGAAAACCACCCGTGATCCCTTCCGTACGATCTGCATCGGCAGGAGCACATCGTCGAGAATGGTGCCGGAGGGCAACGGCTCGAGCAGATCCCGGCGCGCGCAGTAAATCGCTCCCGTCGCGCCCGCAACCGAGCCCGAAGCGGACTCCAGCTCGCGAATCTTTTTCTCGATGCGCCAGTACAAACCCATCCCCCTTCCCGTCTCTCCGTCTTCCGGCCGGCCCAGCATCAGTTCACCGCTGGCGCAGCCCACTTCAGGATCGGCAAAGTTCTCCAGCAGAAAGCGCAGCGCGCCCGGCTCGATCTTCTGCCGCGCGTCCGTGAAAAATACGATCTCCCCATTCGCCATTCTGACCGCGTCATTCAGCCCCGCGGCTTTACCCTGCGCCGAATCCTTCAGCAGGATCTGCATTCGCGGGTGCGCTCGCAGCCCGTCGAGAAGCCGCGCCGTGCCATCCTCGGAACCGTCCGAAACCACCACGATCTCCAGCTTCTCCGGCGGATATTCCAGCGCGAAAAGATTATCCAGCTTGGCTGCAATCGCCGCCTCTTCATTCCGCACAATCATCGCCGCCGATACCGTGGGCTCGATCACGCCGCGCAGCACCGGGCGAGGCGACCACCAGCTCCGCAGCCAAAGCCAC
The DNA here is from genome assembly GCA_049521375.1 of Terriglobales bacterium. Classification (GTDB taxonomy): domain Bacteria; phylum Acidobacteriota; class Terriglobia; order Terriglobales; family Acidobacteriaceae; genus Acidiflorens. Next base: position 12,544 of record JBEKOW010000025.1, on the reverse strand, counting down.
GCCGGGTAACCGGCATACGCGCCCGCGATTAGGGCGGCTGCCGCCCAGAACACCCACGCCGTCATTATTGCGCGCCCCGGCTTAACAGAACCGTCTTGATGGTCTGGAACATGATCAGCAGGTCGAGCCCGACCGACGCGTTCTTCATATAAAACAGGTCGTACTGCAGCTTCTCCTTCGCATCCTCAACGGTGCTGCCGTACTTGTACTTGACCTGCGCCCACCCGGTCAGCCCCGGGCGCACCATGTGGCGCACGTCGTAGTAGGGGATGTCGCGCTTGAGCCACTCCACAAATTCGGGCCGCTCCGGGCGCGGCCCCACAAACGCCATGTCCCCTTTGAGCACGCACCACAACTGCGGAATCTCGTCGAGCCGCGAATAGCGCAGAAACTTTCCCACCCGCGTCACCCGGGGATCGTTGTTGCCCGCCCATTGCGGACCCGTCAAGGCCTCGGCATCGTAGCGCATGGTGCGGAACTTCACGACCTTGAAGAGCTTGCCGCCCTTGCCCACGCGGGTCTGGCTATAAAAGACCGGTCCTTTGGAGTCGAGCCGGATGGCCAGTACAATCAGCGGCAACAGGGGCAAGGTAAGGATCAGGCCCACCAGCGAAATGCCGACCGAGGTCAGCCTGCGAACCGCTCGGAAAAGCGTACTGCGGCGGAATCCTTCGCCAAACACCAGCCAGCTCGGATAAAGATTTTCGACCTCGATCTTGCCGGAGATTCTCTCCAGCCACGACGCGGCTTCCTCGATCTTCACCCCCTGCATGCGCAACTCGAGCAACTCCTGCATGGGAATCTTGCCGCGGCGGTCGGGCATCGCCACGATCACGCGGTGAACTTTCTGGGCGCGCACCACCTCCAGCAAATGGACCGCTACCGAATCGCGAGTCACCGCGCCTTCCAGTTTGCCCGTCCAGCTGACAATTTCAACCCCGATTTCAGGACTCTGGCGCAGGCCTTGCACCAGGCGCTGCGCTCGCTCTCCGGTACCGAGCACATAGACCCGTTCGACCAGGATGGGCAACTGGATCAGCCACGTAAAACCAATGCGCCATCCAAACAGCGCGACCGTCAGGATAAGCAGGCCAACAGCCGAGGATCCGTTGCCCAGCAGGAAGTCGGGCCGGATGTAGGAAACGGCCGCCAGCACGAAGGCGAGCAGGCCGGGAACCATGAGCAACCGGAAATACAATTCTCCGCGGGTGTTCAGGCGAGCCGTGTCATACAGGTCGAACCAGTGCGAGCAGAGCAGAACCAGAACGGTGACGACCAGGATCTTGTAGTAGCCTCCCTCGTAATTGAGCACGAGATAGCTGTCCTGCCGGAAGGCGTAGATCGCGCCCAGCAGGAACGAGGTCCAGACGATCAGGGCCTCCCCCAGTAACAGCACCAGGGTACGGACCGGATAATAAACATTGAAAAGCCGGATCAAGCTTGGCCTCGATTAATCTCCGGCTTGGCTGCCCGCAGCCGCGCCATAGTAGTACTTGGAATGCGCATGTTTTTCGTGGGAGGCGCCGTTGAGCACCACTCCCAGCAGCAGTTTTTCCGGAAACTCCTCGCGCGCGCGCCGCGCCAGGTCGGAGGGCGTCACGTTCGAGCGCACCACGATCAGCACGCCGTCGCAGACGTTGGCCACCACGGTCGAATCCGAAACCGGCACCACCGGCGCCGAGTCGAGAATGATCCAGTCAAACAGCGGCTCGACGCGCTGCAGCAGCAGCTTGAGCCGTCCATTGGCCAGCAGTTCGGGCGCGCTCGCCACCAGGCGGCCCGCCGGCATGAAGAACAGGTTTTCCATCGGCCCGCGTTGCAGCGCCGAGAACTCGTCGCATTCGCCCATCAGGTAGTCGGAGACTCCCGGAGTCTGCTCGGTTCCCAGATGGCGGTGCATGCCGGGATTGCGCAGGTCGGCGTCGATCAGCAGCACGCGCCGCCCGTGCTGGCGCACCAGCACCTGTCCCAGATTCGAGGCTACGAACGATTTGCCTTCCTTGGGCAGAGCGCTCGTAATCAGCAGCCGCTTCAAGGGCATCTTCTCGCGGATCTGGTAGAGACGCGAACGCAGCGTGCGGAACTCCTCGGCCCCGGCACGCCGTTCGTCGTCGTCGAAAAACAGCATGGTTACCGGGTCCGGATGCCAGGTCGTCTGCGGGCAGCGCGCCAGCAGCGTCTCGTAGCTGAAATCCGATGGCGAAGGCGAAGCGACCGCCCGGCGCGCGCCTTGGAGGGACGGCATCTCCGGAGTCGGGATGTCGGGCGGCTGCTCGAAAGCGGGCTCGACGTGCGTCCCCAGGGAGCTTGCTCGTTCTTGTTCGGCGCGTTTCAATGCGTCATGGATACGGCTCATAGTTTCCTCTCCTTAGGGAGATCCTGTTGTTCGGAGTCGCGCAACCTCTCGGCCAGGGTCGAGAGCGTGCGCAAGGCTTCCACTAAATCAAATTTGTTGTCCGCGGGCGCGGGCGCAGGCGGAGACGGCATCATGGCTGCCGCCGTGCCGTCGGCGAGGTCAAAATCGCGCGCCACCGAATCGACAATTTCCGCGTTCACCGTCTTCTTCTGGTCGACAAACGCGCTCACCAGGCAGTGCTCGCACAGCAGGTTGATGACACGCGGAATCCCCAGCGAATAGCGGAAGATGGCGGCCGACGCTTCCGCGCCAAAAATCGGGTCGCCATTGGAACCGGCGATGCGCAGCCGCTGCCCGATATACGACCGCGTCTCTTCCAGATTGAAGGCATGGGTCTTGGCGCGCAGCGTCAGGCGCTGCCGCAATTGCCGCAACTGCGGATGCTTCAGGCGCTGCTCGAGTTCGGGCTGCCCCACCAGAATGATCTGCAGCAGCTTCTCCGTGAAGGTCTCCAGATTGGTGAGCATGCGGATCTCTTCCAGCACCTCATCGGAGAGGTTCTGCGCCTCGTCGATGACCAGCACCGCCGTTTCCCCCGCGCGGTAGCGGTCGAGCAGCCAGTTGTAGAGCCGCTGCAGCACCTGGCTCTTCGACTTGGTGTCGCAGGGAATGCCGAAGTCCGCCATCATGTAATCGAGCAACTGGGTGACATCCATGCGCGAGTTGAAGACGAAAGCCGTGGCCACCTGCTGCAGCCGCAGCCATTCCATCAGCTTGTTGATCAGCGTCGTCTTGCCGGTACCCACTTCTCCGGTCAGAAGGACGAAGCCCTTGCGGCTCTGGATGCCGTATGTCAGGCATGCCAGCGCCTCTTCCGTATGCCGCGTCAGAAACAGGTAACGCGGGTCCGGATTGACGTTGAACGGATTGGCCCGAAGCCCGAAAAACTCTTTGTACATGTTCTTGCCCTAGACCTCGACCTTCTCATGGTCCTTCGCGTCCGAACCGCCGCTACCCCAGAAACTGCGGCGTCCGGCGCTCTCCGCCGATTCCTCTTCTTCTTCCTCGCCCAGCCAGGGCACCGAGATCAGCAGCGGCAGATCCATCACCGCGGCCGCATCCCGTTCCGTGCGGATCGATTTGTCGCTCAGCTCCAGCCACAGCGCGATGATCAGGCCGAGGCCGAGTCCGGCGGCCAGCCCGGCGGCCGCAAACAAGGGACGCACCGGGAAGCTCGGGCTATCCGGCGTGCTGGCGGTTTGCAGGATCGTCATCTGCTCGCCCTCCTGCTGGCTTTCCATGTCCCGGCCCACGTCCGCCGAGCTCTTCTTGGCGAGCAGGTCCTTGTAGAACGCCGAGGCATTGTCATAGTCGCGCGTCAGTTCCTTGTATTGCTCCTCGATCGTGGGACTCATGGCCGTGCGGCTCTGGTACAGGTTGATCGAGGCCTGCAGTTTTTTCTGGTCGGCGGTCGACTGCTCGATCACCGCCTGGTACTGGTGAATCTGGAGGCGGAACTGGCGGATCTCGGGAGGCTCGTTGACATTCGCCTTCTCGGTGGTGTCGGTGGGCGTGGCCGTCTGCTTGTTGATTTCGTCCAGCCGGCTCTGCACTTTGGCGATGTCGGCCTTGGTCTTGATCACGTCCGGATAGTCGTCGGTGTAGCGCGCCTGCAATTGCAGCAACTGGGCTTGCAGTTGGGTGAGCTGCGCCTCCAGGGTCTGCGGGCTGGTGCTCGCCTGCGAACTCTTCCACGCTGCCAGCTGTTGCGCCAGCATGCTCTCGGTATAGCTTTTATCCTGCTCGGCGCGGTTCAGATTCTGGGTGGTCGCATCCAGTTGCGAGTTCAGCGACACCAGCATCCGCATGTTGTTTTCGACGTCGCCCGGAAGCTGGCCAAAGTACCGCTTCTTGAAATCCGCCAGCTTCTGGTCCTGTTCGTCGAGCGCATTCTTGGCATCGGCGACCTGCCGGTCGAGAAACTTGGTCGTGTCCCCGGCCACTTCGGCGCGGGATTTCAGGTTTTCATCCAGGATCAGCGAGGTCATCGCGTTGCAGATCTTCTGCGCGCGTTCCGGACGGCTGTCGCTGTAACTGACGTTGAACCCGGGCAGCGGCTCGTCGGTCACGGAGGGCTTCTTCTTCGACAACCCGGCGCCCGAACCCGAGGCCGCCGCGCTCATCGACGTGATCACGGGCGTCACCTGCATGTTGCCCCGGATCTGCTCCATCACCTTGCCTTCTTCCCCGGGCTTCACCAGGTTCATGCTCTCGAGACTCTCAACCACCGGGCGCAGGCTGTTGGCGCTGAGTACCTGCTGGCTGAGCGTCTGGACACGCTGCGTAAAGTCGGCCGTAATGACCGGCGCCACGTAGTTGGAAGGCACTTTCTGGCCTTCCACCAGGACGGTGGAGGTAGCGGTGTATTTGGGCGTAAAGCCATAGGAAACCAGAAAGCCCGCCAGCGGCGCGACCACCAGCGGAACCAGCACCACCTTCATCCGGCGGCGCACAATTGCCAGATAATCTTCCATCGTCAATTCGCGTGCTTCACTCATCGCTCTCCACCAATCCGGCCGCTCCGCGCGGCCCAGAAATTATTCAATGCGAACTGCTTTGGGGTGCCATTCCAGCGCGACGGTACCGATCTGCCGCTGGTTGATCCGGCCCGTCGTGCCCCCCAGGCTGACCGGAACGTTGAATTCGACATCCGCGAAACGGTACGCGGCAATCGCGTCAAAGGCGCGGTTCAAGTGCTTGCGCAGGATTACGGCCGCCGCCCCTTCGTTGTAGCTGGTCGCGCCCACCCCCGGAACCGCGAGCGCCTGCGACAGGCGTTTGTTGTGCGAGTAGCTGGCCTCCAGGTAGGCTTCGTAGGTGCGCCCGAACGGACGCGTCACCGAAGCCTGCGCCACCTGCGTGTCGGCTCCGGCAAAAAATCCCGACCCCTGCGACGTGAACTTCTCATAGCTGGCCAGCAGCGAAGTGTGCTCGAAACGATACTTCAGCACCGCCCGCCCCGCCGCCGACCAACTGGTCGAACTGCCTCCGTAGCGCAGATCGGTGTACTGCGGTCCGATCCCGCCCACAAAGCTCATGCGCCCGCTGATCACGTGGCTGTAGCGGATATTCATCACATTGTTGTAGATCTCGCCGCCCGCGATGTCCGGAAACCGGAAGACCTGGAAGGCGTCGACCAGCGCAATCTGGTCGTGCCGGTTGATCAGGTGGCTGTATCCCGCTTCCACCGTGCTTTCGTCGCCGTTCAGCAGATCGTCGGTGTTGTGATAGAAGTGGGAATCGCTGTAGGCCCCGACCACCGTGAACGCGGATCGCGGGTTTATCGCCTGCACCACGTCGGCAATGGCCTGATTCGAAAGCCGGGGGATGGTGCCGATCGAACCCTCCACCATGTGGTAAATGCCAGGCAGTCCCAGCCCCAGGCCCGCGGTCGCGATGCCATAGCCGGGTAGTCCGCCGGCCGACAGTGCATAAAAAGAGCCGTCCGGAAGATAACTGAACCCGTCGCGCAAAGTGAGTTGGCCAGTACGCCAGCGCATCACCGATTCCAGACCCACTGCCTGCAACTGCCTCGCATAATAGGGATCGTCGCCAAACGCGCCGCCGCCCAGATACTCGAGAAACAGATCGCTGCGCGGCCAGAATTTCTGCAGGTCAAAAGCTCCGAGGATATGCGAAAGCGCCTCGGCCTTCGAGCCGCCCAGCTGGTTGCTGGCATTGCTGTCGCCCGATTCGCCAATCTGCAATGCCGGAGAGATGAAGCTCCGGCTCGCGGTCTTCAGCTGCAGGCTGGGTTCGTCCAGTCCCGACAGGGGCGGATTATCCGGATTTAATATGGGCGCGTTCTGCCCGAAAGCGGGCGCGGGCGCCGGTGGTGTCGCCGGGGTTGATTGCGAAGTATCCTGCGCCGCCGCGCCCAGGCTGATGCCGAGCAGCAACGGCAGGACCCATCGAGTTGTTCGCACGTTCGCCATCTTCTTTTCCACGATCATTCCCTTACGGGACGACAATCGTGTCTCCTGGCTGCAGCATGTAGTTGTGATCCATTTCCTGGCCCTTCATCAGCTTGTTGTAGGGCACGGGCAACTTTTCCTGCTTTCCGTCATTGCGCAGCAGGTAGATCTTCTTGGTGTTGGCAAACTGGTTCAAACCAGCGCTCGCCAGGGCCTGCATGACAGTCATATTCGGCGACATCGGCATCGGTCCGCTGTGCGAGACCTCGCCCATTAGGTAAATCCGCTTGCTGTTGATCTGCGTCACTACCACCGTGACGCGCGGATCGGAGACAAATTTCTTGTACTTTTCCGCGATCGTGGCCGCGAGCTGGATCGGCGTCAGCCCGGCCGCCTGCACGTCGTCGAGCAGCGGCATCGAGATCTTTCCGTCGGGCCGCACGGGCAGCGTCGCTGTCAGGTCGGCTTCTTTCCAGACCATGATGTGGATTACATCCTCGGGACCGATGACATACTCCGCTCCGCCCATCGATTTCACGGGCGCGGCCGCGCTCATGTTGTTTTCAGACCCGGCGCCGGCGGCGGGCGGCGCGGATTTGTCCTGGGCCAGCGCAACGCTCGCGCCCAACAGAACCAGGGTCACCGCCGCTTTCCATTTCACTTTCATATCGTCTCCTCATACTTCTGATTGCACTCCCCGATTTGCCTTCTCTTAAGCCGGAGCATCGTCGTTCAGGCCCCATACTCTTCGTACCCGATCTGCTTCAGCTTGTAGAGCAGAGCTTTGTAACTGATCTGCAACTCTTGCGCCGCCCTCCGGCGGTTCCAGCGCGTACGCGTCAGCACCTGCAGAATCAACTCCCGTTCGGCTTCCCGGGAGGCCGCCCGCGCCGCGTCCTTCAACGAAATTCTCTCTCCATTTCCTTGATCGGCACGCCGCAGAAGCGAGCGTAGTCCTCCCATGGCAAGCGTCTCGTCGCCGAGCGCCACAATGGCGCGCGTCGCTTCTTTCAATTCGCGGATATTTCCCGGCCAGTGATATTCGAGGAAGAAACTCTGCGTTCCGCTGCTCAGCGGCGGGACTTCCCTGCCCAGATCGTGCCCTGCGGCGGAAAGAAACCAGTCGCGCAGGATCGGAATATCTTCCCGGCGCTGCCGCAACGGAGGCAGCCGCAGGCACACGCCGCTGATCCTGTAATACAGATCCTCGCGCACCTTGCCCGCCTTGACCTCGGGCTCCAGGTCGCAGGACGTCCCGCAGATATAACGAGGCACCCGGCCGCGCTCGGAATCGCCCAGCCCGATCTGCCGAACCAGCTCTCTCTGGGCCCCTGCCGTCAGATCGCCAACTTCCTGAAGATAGACGGTGCCGCCCTGCCCCTCGCAGCCGGCCAATACCTGCTCGCTCGCTTCGCGGCACTGGTAGCCCTGGAACGGCTCGGCCGCCCGCATGGAAAGGCTGTGAATTCGCGCCGCCGCCGCCGCTTTGCCCGCCCCTCGTTCCGCCACCACCAGCACCGGAACGTCGTTCTGCGACAACTCACGGAGCACGGCCTCCACGGTCCGCATGCCCGGGCTTACGCTCTCGAGCCAGACTTTGGCGCCGCCAATGGGCGCAGCGTCTTCACCTGCCATGATTTTATCGCTGTGGAGATCCATGATCATTCGTTCCGAGGCGGAGGGGGGACGCTGCTCGGACAAGGCTTGCATCGACTTCAGCACAACGGTTGCCATTCGGGGCAAAATATGTGCCACTTTTTGCCGCGAAACAAGCCCATGGTTCAATGGTTTGCAGTTGTAAACCTAGGGCTGGTTCGATTCTTAAAGTATCACAGTGCGGACTAATGGGAAAACATTTGCCCACATCGTTGGTAATGTTGGGTAATCTTTAGGGCATTAGTTACCCAAGTCCTTTCGTCACCGGGTCCTCGGTAACTCCTTATTCCTTTGCGAAAACCTCCCGTTTTCGCATATTCTCAGGTCACGCGCGCGCCTTTTATGGGGAATTCTGTCGAGACAGTTCCGCTCGCTCCCGCGAGCGAAGATCGCTCACCAGCCGGTTCGGGAGCCCCCGTCCCTCCGAATTTCGGCAGATCGCCCCTGCTCGGAGGCGCCCTGCTCCTGCTGCTGATCGCCTGGCTCTACCACTCCATCCTTTACCATCTCGCTCTCCAGTGGATCAGAGACCCCAACTTTCAGCTCGGCATGTTTGTTCCCGCCTTCTCTTTGTATGTGCTCTGGTTGGAACGTGACAATCTGAAAAGGATAGCTCCCAGCTCCTCGTGGGTCGGTCTCCCGCTGGTGGTTCTGGCCATGCTGATGCTTGTCCTGGGAGTTCTGGGCGTCGAACTTTTCACGTCGCGTTTCTCCCTGGTGGTCTTGATCGCGGGCTTAATCCTCCTCTTGCACGGGCGCGCCCTGTTTCGTGCCGTTCTGTTTCCCTGGGCATTCCTCGTCCTCATGATTCCCTTGCCCGGACTCATTCTGCAACAAGTGACCTTCCCTCTCCAGATGCTGGCCGCCAAGCTCGCAACCTTCCTCCTCCAGACGGCCGGCGTTCCCGCTCTCCGCGAAGGCAACGTCATTCTCCTGCCATACATGGCGCTCGAAGTCGTGGAGGCATGCAGTGGCATCCGCTCCCTGTTCTCGCTCGTTACCCTCGCCATCATCTACGGTTACCTGTTGGAGAAACGCATCTGGGTCCGCATCACGCTGGCTGTTTCGGCGGTTCCGATTGCTGTCGTCGCCAATGGCCTGCGCATTTTTGGCACCGGCATCGTTGGCAAGTGGGATCCTGCCAAGGCGGAGGGCTTCTTTCATGAGTTTCAGGGATGGCTCGTCTTCGTGGTCAGTCTGATCCTGCTCTTCACCTTGCACAGCTTGATCAATCTGATTTGGAAGCCCGCCCCCGACAGCCACAGTGATTCTTCATCCCTGCCTGCTCTTTACCCCCAGGATCGAAAGCTCCAGCGCGGCCCCAACCCCTCGCCCGCTCTGCTCAGCATCCTCTCGGCCCGCTTTCTGATTCCTGCGCTTCTCATGTTCGCGACCGCAGCCGGCCTGCAGGCATATTCGAGGAAGGGCGACGTCGTTCTCACCCGCCAACCCCTCAGTTCCCTGCCCACTCAGATTGATGGCTGGACGGGAACGGACGACACTCTTGACGATCCGACCCTTGAACTCCTCGGCCACCCCGAGTACGTTCTTCGCAACTATGTCGAGGCCAGCCTCCAGCAACCCGATATCGGAGTTTTCATTGCCTATTACCCGTCGCAGGCAAGCGGCGATACCATCCATTCGCCCGCTCATTGCCTGCCCGGCGCCGGATGGGTTCCCACTTCGCGCAAGATCATCTATCTTACCGGCGCCGACGGAACGAAATTCCCCGCCAACCGCTTTGTGATTTCGAAGGCGGGAGAACGGGAACTCGCGATCTACTGGTTTCAGGCTCACGGCCGCGGGGTCGCCAACGAGTACATGGCGAAGTATTACCTGATTGCCGATTCCATTCGCATGCATCGGAGCGATGGAGGCCTGGTTCGCTTCATCACCCCCATGTATCCCGGAGAATCCGCCGACGCCGCCCAGGCCCGCGTCATGGCATTCGGCAACCACATCCTGCCGCTACTCAACGATTACATTCCCCGCTGACTGTAGCCTCTGAATCGACCGTAGCGCCGGCGCCCCGCCGGCTGTCTCGAGGGCGACTCGCCCTCGAACCCCCGACTCGGAGCCGTTCACCCGGTTCTGGAAAAACCGGTGAAAAGTACCCCCGACTTCCCAAACCACCTTCAAAGTTCCTACGCGCGCATCCGAAACCCATCCGCGCTGGCTTTCGCACACGCTTTCTGAATACTTTCGGGCAAAAAGCGCACCAGATCCGTCGCCACCAGCGATCTCTCCCCCAAAGCCGCGCTCGCCAGATCGCCCGCCTGCCCGTGAAGGTAGACCGCCAGCGCCGTCGCTTCCAGCGCATGCCCCGGATGTTGCGCCAACACTCCCGCGACCATCCCCGTGAGGACGTCGCCCGTTCCTCCCGTCGCCATGCCTGGATTGCCCGTCGGATTGACCCAGACCGTACCGTCCGGCGCTGCCACGAGCGTGCGATGCCCCTTGAGCACCACGATCAACTCATGCGCGCGCGCAAACTGCAGCGCTACTTCCAGACGATTTGCCTGGATATGCTCGATGCTCAGTCCCGTCAAGCGAGACATCTCTCCCGGATGCGGCGTAATCACCAGGGTCCGCCCGTGCCCGCTCAACCGCCCTGCTTGCCCTTCGAACGCGTTCAGCGCATCGGCATCGGCCACGATGGCAATGTGATCCCACCCGGCTTCGGACCGCAACAAGGAGCGCACAAATTCCGAAGTCTCCGTCTGGCGCGAAATTCCCGGCCCGATCGCAACCACTGTTTTCCGCTCCAGCAGCGCCTCCATCCCTGAGCCGAGCGCCCGCGTGCTGATCGTCCCAGCCTCGGTTTCCGGCAGCGCCTCGGTCATCAATTCGGGATGAAAGCCAGCCACCGTAGCCAGCACCGATTTCGGCGTCGCCACCGTCGAGAGCCCGGCGCCCACCCGTAACGCGGAAAAACCAGCCATGGCCACCGACCCCGCCTTGCCGAGCGACCCGCCAATCACCAGCACATGCCCGTAACTGCCCTTGTTGGCCTCCAGCGCGCGCGGTGCCAGCAAGCCGGCAAAATCCGCAGGCGTGCTGAGGTGCAGCCGAAGCTCCAACGTGATCGCCTCCTCCGGCGACCCAATCGGCGCGATCAAGGTAGGGCCGCCCGTCAGTGCCGCGAAAACGTGCGCTGGTCGCGGCGCCGTAAATGTAACCACCGCATCGGCGCGCGCCACAACGCCCTGTCCGGGATTGGTGGCAGGGGCGCCCGCGCTGGCCTCCGCCGGCGACTGCAAGTCGTCCGCATCCGCGCCCGAAGGAATATCGACCGCCACCACCACCGCGGTGGAGCTATTCATCTTCGCAATCGCGCCCGCATACAAGTCGCTGATTGGAGGACGAAAGCCGGTCCCCAGCACGGCATCCACGATCACGTCGGAAGCAAAGATCTCGGCGGCTTCAGGCGACTCCAGCCGCGCGGCCGCGCGCACCACGACCGGCGCAATATTCATGCGCTCGGATGTCATCCGCGCGAACATGGCCGCCGCGTCTCCCCGCAGTTCCGCGGGATCACTCAGCAGTAGCACCCGCACCGCCCGTCCTGCCTCGGCCAGCTTGCGCGCCGCCACGAAACCGTCTCCACCGTTGTTGCCTTTGCCGCAGATAATGCCGATGCGCTCGGCCTGCGGGTAATCGCGCAGCACAAAGCTTGCAACCGCCGAGCCCGCATTTTCCATCAACGTGAGCGAGGGAACTCCAAAGAGTTCGGTGGTAGCGCGATCGATGGCCCGCATTTCGTCGACGCTGACGATTTTCATGTCCGTGACCCCGCCCTCAGTTCTAGCTCGCGCAGCTGTTGCGGCTCGCCCATGGCAATCAGAAAGTCACCCGCCGCGATGCGATCGTCCGGCGCCGGATTGAAGTGCATCCCGCTCTCGCGTTTGATCGCGAGAATAATCACGCCGCGATCCTGCCGGATCCGCGAGTTCTCAATCGTGGTCCCCGCAAACATGCATCCCGCCGTGATCGGCACTTCGCCGATCTCCAGGTCCATGCCGAGGTGGGTGGTCGCGGTATCCAGAAAACTCACCACATGCGGACGCAGAAATGAGTGCGCGATCCGCTGCCCCGCAAACACGTAAGGCGAGACCACCGAGTCGGCTCCCGCGGTCAGCAGATGTTTCTCCGCCATCTCCTCGCTCGCCCGTGCGATGATGCGCAGCTTCGGATTCAGGCTGCGCGCCGTCAACACAATATAAAGATTGGTGGCATCCGTTGTGGTCGCCGCCACCAGTCCCCGGGCATGCTCGATCTGCGCCTCCCGCAGGACTTGCTCCTGCGTGGCGTCTCCAATCAACATCAACCAGTTTTCGGACGCGAACTTCTGCGCCTTGGCTTCGTTGTTCTCGATGATCACGAAGGGCGCGGGCCGCCGCGCCAGTTCGCGAGCCGCGCTGCGCCCCACGCGTCCCGCCCCGCAGAGAATGTAGTGATCCGCCAGACGGCCAATCTCACGCGACATGCGGCGCCTTCCAAAGAAACTTTGCAGCTCGAATTCTAGCAAAGCTTGCGTGGCCGACCCGATCGCCAGAAA
>JBEKOW010000024.1:0-31511 GCA_049521375.1 Terriglobales bacterium | reverse complement strand
CGCTCCTGGGTGTGCCTCTGCACCATTTGTTGAGTCTGTTGCTGGTGCTTCTGCTCGGTCTGCTGCTTTCGCGCATCGTCGGCATTCTGTTTCGCCAATTGCGCGTGCTCTTTATCTTGCTGCTGCTGAAGCTTCTCCCGTTCCTTGTTCTGCTGGGCGATTAACTTGTCCTGCTGCTGCTGGTACTTCTTGTCAGTTTTCGCATCGCCTGTGTTCGGCGTGGTGCGTTCAATGGGAGCAAGCTCTTTGGGATGGACTACGGAACTGGATGCCCCGCGAGCCGCACCGCCACGATTCGCAGGCGGGTTATAAGTTCCACCAGCCTCTTTTGCGTGGACCACATCGGGGCCGCTGAATTGTCCGGGCCGCGCTGTGGCAGCGATGGTCGGCTTGCCGTGGTTGGCAGAAGCGCGAAGTTCGGGATTTCCACGGGCCGCCTGGATCTGCTGTGTTTGAGCGGCTACCGGTCCGATATGCCGCTCGCGGGCGGCGGCTTCATCCTCAGGCCGCGGGTGCGCATCGATCCCGCCGGGACCGCCGTTATAACTGACGTGATTGACCGTGACATTGGTGACCTTTTCCTCGTACACGTCGTGAATGTTCACGACGTTAACGTTCATGACGGCGCGGTTGTAGAAAAAGTGATCGTGATCCCAGCGTCCGCCCACGAAGCCGTAGCCGAAGTAGCCGAAGCCGTAATAAATTCCACCGTAGAATCCGACCTGCGGACCCCAATAGCCGTCATAGAAAAGCCATCCGCCATCGCTCCATCCCCAGTAGGGTGGAGTCCAGAGATAACCGACTTCCGGCGCCAGTATCCAGGTGCCCGGCACCCAGTAGTAATCTGCGATATCCGCGTCCCAGGCCCAATAACCGGGGGTCCAGAGATAGCCGTCGCCGGGGCAAAGCGGCTGCTCATAGACCGGGAGCGCAGGCGGGCCGAAGCCGACCGAGATGCGAATTTGCGCAAACGATGCCGTGGACATCGCCATGGACAGGGCTAGCACGACCAGCGCAAAAATCAAAATGCGGAGGGAGAAAGTCATACGCATGATGTTTGCCTCTTGCCGAGAATCCTACGCTGGCCCGGTACTGATCTTCTGCTACGGGTTGAGTGGATTGACGGGCAGAATTCCTGCAGAAACGACTGAATCGTTTTTCTGGGATGGTTGCAATGCTACCACCGCTACGGTTGATTCCTGGGCGCAAAAAAATATTCATAATTCCTTCATTGTGTTACGGGCAAATCCGGCAATTCAAGGATTGACAGGGTCTTGCCGAAGGTCTACTGTAACCCTCCTGTAGGCGAACAAAAGGCGAATCATAATGCGCACCACACCGCTCCAGCCCCCAATCCAATGTGCTTCAATTCCCCTATCTCACGGGCCATCCCAGAGCTGTGGGCCTCAGAGCTACATGCCGCAGAACAAAAGCCCGCAAAGCCTGCGCTCCCAGATTGAACAGAAGCTGCCTTCCGCTTTTACCCTTTACCCGCGCCAGGATCGGGGCAGCATCCCCACCGGGATCGCGTCAATCGATGAGGTTGCTCAGGGAATACCCCTGCATGCTCTCACAGAAATTTGCGGCAGCAACCTCGCCTCTTCGGGCAAGACCTCAGTGCTCACATCCTTGCTGGCGCAGGCCTCCCGTAATCATTTCTGCGCCCTGGTCGATGCCCGAGATGCTTTCGATCCCGCTTCCGGACAAGCTGCGGGAATCAATTTGCCGCGACTGCTCTGGGTAAGATGCGGCACAAGCCGAGTCAGGCTTCCGCCTCTGGAACAGGCTTTCAAAGTGGCCGACATTCTTTTGCAGAGCGGCGGCTTCGGACTGATTGCCGTCGACCTCTGCGGCATTCCGGAACGAGTGGTGCGCAAGGTTCCTTTGAGTTCGTGGTTCCGCTTCAGCCGCGTCATCGAGAAACAATCCGCAGCCCTGGTTTTTATCGCCGAAGAACCGCACGCCACCAGCTGCGCCGGCCTGGTATTGAGAGTCGCAAGCGAACCGGCTGTGTTCTCGGGAAACCTGCTCATGCAGTTGAACCTGAAGGTGGAGATGATTCGGGGCCGGGAAAAGAAACCTGTTCGCGCGGAAACGTCGCAGGAAGGAAGAGGGTTTTCACTTCGAGCGCAATGGGCCTGATTCGGAGTGCATAACTATTCGATGGTTGCGCCCGCGTCTCTCCGAGCCCCGCGGACGTTTCATCCGCCGCGCTGCGGGTCAGAGGAATGCCCACGCTATTCCTATTAGTTCTGAATCTCGGGTACGAATCCAATGTTCGAGTGCTTTTACATTCCCGATTTTCCCGTGCAAGCTTCCCTGCTGCCCGAACCGGCTGAGACCAGGGCGGCGCTGCAACAGTCTGCTCTGGCAATTCTTGACGGGCCTGCCAACCTGCCGCGAGTCTTCGCCATAAACGATGCGGCCAGAAGCGCGGGGATTCAACCCGGCATGACCAAGCTGCAAGTCGAAACCTATGGCGGCATCTTGCTGCGCAAGCGTTCGATCACAGCGGAGGAATCGGCGCAATCCACGCTGGTTGACTTTGCGGGCACATTTTCGCCGCGAGTGGAATCCAGTTGCCCGGGCACTGTGATTGTCGACCTTGCCGGAACTGAAAAACTTCTGCGCACATGGAAAAACAATTCATGGCAGAGTGCGGCCCGCGCCATGACTGGGCAGGCAATGGATATCGGATTCGATCTCCGGATTGCGATTGCCTCGAATCCCGACACGGCATTTCTGGCCGCGCGCGGCTTTGCTGCCCAGGGCACAAGCATCGTCATTCCCTCCGGAGAAGAAGCCCGGCGCCTCGCGCCGCTGCCCGTACAAGTGCTGCCGACTTCCCCGGAGGTGCTGGAGATTCTCAAGGGCTGGGGAATTCGCACTTTCCAGTCTTTGGCCGCGCTGCCCCAGGTTGCGCTCGTCGAGCGAATGGGCCAGGAAGGGTTGTACCTGCAAAAGCTGGCGCTAGGACAAGTGGACCGTCCACTGCTGACAAACGAGCCACCAGCGGAGTTTGCCGAGAGTTTTGAGTTCGACGAGCCGGTGGAGACCCTGGAGTCCCTCTTCTTCATTTTGAACCGGATGCTGCATCAGCTTTGCTCTAAGTTGATCTCCGTTGCGCTCTCGGCCCATGAACTGCGGCTTACGGTTGCGCTCGAAATACGGCAAATTCAGAACGGACAAAAAGAAGAAGAACAATGGCAGCACGAGTGGAAGCTTCCCTTCCCCACACAAGACAAAAATCTGCTCTTCGGCCTGGTTCGTCTTCAACTGGAGAAGACCACGTTCTCGGCTCCCATCCGCAAACTGAATGTCGAAGTTGCTGCCGTAAAACCTCGCGTCGCGCAGGGAAATCTTTTTGCTCCGCCTGCGCCCGAGCCGGAAAAACTGGAGATCACTCTGGAGCGGATTCGCGGGATCGTCGGCAGCGCCGATGCCGATGGCGCCGCGTGCGTAGGGTCGCCCTGTCTGGTGGACACGCACAGGCCCGGCAGCTTCGCAGTTCAGCATTTTTCCAGTGCCCATGATCCGGATTCGCTAGTACCTGCGAATTCGAGTCATCAGTATTCGAACCGTCGGAATTCGAGTCATTGGAATGCGAGTCATTCCGAGTTATCTCCATGTCATCCTGAGCGGAGCAAGCCGGTGCGCGAAGCGCACCGGCTTGCGGAGTCGAAGGACCCCTACCTCTCCCAAGTGCGTCCTGCAAATTCCGTAATCGCCCTGAGAATTTTTCGTCCGGCTCTGGAAACCTCGGTCGAACTCGATCGGGAGAAGCCCCATTTTGTCCGCCTATGGCACCGGCATCGCCGCGTGCTCGCCGCCTCGGGACCGTGGTCGACTTCCGGCAACTGGTGGAACGCCGCGTCCTGGATGCGCGAAGAATGGGATGTGGCCTTGAAAACCCCAGCCGGCGTTGGGTTCTATCGCATCTATCGGGATCGCATCCGGCAATTGTGGTTCGTGGAAGGAGTTTTTGATTAACCGAAGTTCAGAGAAACAGTTGATGAGATCGATGTTCCTCCGTGTCCTCTGTGACCTCTGTGGTGAAAGATTTTCGTCCGTAGCGATGGAATGCCCATGCCCTACATCGAACTCCACGCCCGCTCGGCTTTCAGTTTTCTGGAGGGCGCTTCGCTGCCCGAATCTCTTGTTGCCACGGGCGCCGAGCGCGGCCTCGCCGCGATGGCTCTTCTCGACCGGCATGGCGTTTATGGAGCGCCGCGCTTCCACATGGCGGCGAAGCAGCGCGAAATTAAAGCGCACGTCGGGGCGGAAATCTGCATTGCCGAAGGTGGAAATTATCCACTGCTGGTTGCAACGCGAACCGGCTACCAGAATCTCTGCCGCCTGATTACCACCACGAAACTGCGCGTCCCGAAAAAAAGTATGGCGACCGCTGCCCTTGCGGAATTGCAGGGCCATGCGGAGGGACTCATCTGTCTTACCGGAGATGAACATGGTCCTTTGGCGCATGCACTCGATCATGGCGGCACGTCCGCCGCGCGCGCACTGCTGCAGCAAATTGTTTCGATTTTCAAAAATGAAAATCGGGACTGCGAACATGTGTACGTCGAATTGCAGCGCCACGGCGACCGTTTTCAGGAGGCACGCAACCAGGCGGCAATCAGCTTAGCGAGAGAACTGCATCTTCCTCTCCTGGCGACCAACGGAGTTTGCTATGCCACGCCCGCCGAGCGCGAGATTGCCGACGTCTTCACCTGCATCAAGAACAAGCGCCGGCTCGATACCGCGGGATGCCTTCTCTCACGAAATTGAATTTTCGCTGGAAAAATTAGGCTACGAGTTTCCGCGCTATCCCGTGCCCGAAGGCGAGACCATGGACTCCTTCCTGCACAAACGCACTTGGGATGGCGCGCGCTGCCGTTATCGTCCCGTGAGTTCCCGTGTGCGGGCGCAACTGGGAAAAGAATTGGCGCTCATTGAAAAGCTCAAGCTCTCTGGTTATTTCCTCATCGTCTGGGATCTGGTCTGCTTCTGCGAGCGCAACGGCATCCTCGTTCAGGGACGCGGTTCGGCCGCCAACAGCGCCGTTTGCTATTCGCTCGGCATCACGGCCATCGATCCTATCGGAATGGATTTGCTCTTCGAGCGTTTCCTGTCGGAGGAGCGCGGCGAGTGGCCCGACATCGATCTCGACCTCCCCAGCGGAGATCAGCGCGAGCGGGTCATTCAATACGTCTACGAACGTTACGGACAGCGCGGCGCCGCCATGACGGCCAATGTCTGCACTTATCGCGGACGCTCGGCCGCGCGCGAAATGGGCAAGGTGCTCGGCTTTGACGAAGACACGCTCTCCCGTTTATCGGCGATCGTCGGAACCTGGGAGTGGCGCGATCCCAATGACACGATGGAAAAACAATTCACCAACACCGGGCTCGATCTCACCCACCCGCAGATCGCCGTTTATCTCGACCTCTGCCAGCGTGTGCAGGACCTGCCGCGCCATCTCAGCCAGCACTCGGGCGGCATGGTCATCTGCCAGGGACAACTCGATTCCGTCGTCCCGCTCGAACCTGCCACCATGCCTGGCCGCGTCGTGGTGCAGTGGGATAAAGATGATTGCGCCGACCTCGGACTGATCAAAGTCGATCTGCTCGGCCTGGGCATGATGGCCGTCCTCAAAGACAGCATCGGCCTGATTCAGGATCATTACGGCGAAGAAGTCGACCTGGCGCACCTTCCGCAGGATTGCCCTGACGTCTACGACACGATTCGCAAAGCCGACACCATCGGCATGTTTCAGATCGAGAGCTGCGCGCAGATGGCATCGCTCCCGCGCAACAATCCGACGAAGTTTTATGACCTGGTCACACAGGTCGCGCTCATCCGCCCCGGACCGATTACCGGCGAGATGACCAGCCCATATTTAAAACGCAGGCAAGGCAAAGAGGCGGTAACCTATCCGCACGAATCGCTCATCCCTGTCCTCAAACGTACGCTGGGAGTGCCGCTATTTCAGGAGCAGTTGCTCAAACTGGCCATGATCTGCGCCAACTTCAGCGGAGGCGAAGCCGAAGAGTTGCGCCGCGCCCTGGGCAGCAAACGTTCGCGCCAGCGCATGCTCGAAATCGAAGCCAAACTCCGCGCTGGCATGACGGCGAATGCAATTCCTCCACAGACTCAAGAGCAGATCGTAAAATTCATCAGTTCCTTCGCGCTCTACGGATTCCCTGAGTCCCATGCCGCAAGCTTTGCCCTCATCGCTTATGCCAGCGCATTTTTAAAAGTGCGTTATCTGGCCGCTTTTACTACTGCGCTGCTGAATAATTGGCCGATGGGCTTCTACCATCCGGCTACGGTCGTGAAGGACGCTCAACGCCACGGCCTGCGCGTAAAGCCGGTTGATGTAACACGCTCGGATTGGAATTGCACACTTGAAGAAGTAGAGAAAGTAGAACCATCTCAGCCTCCTGAAGCGAGTCATCCTGAGCGGAGCAGGCCGATTCGCGAAGCGAATCAGCCTGCGGAGTCGAAGGACCCCTACTTCTCCACGAAAATCGCACCCATCTCAGATCGCCGCCATACGCACAACGCCGAAAGCGGCGCCAAGTCAAATTTTGCCCTGCGCATCGGCCTCCGCTACGTGCGCGGATTACAGCAAGCCGCGGCAGAAGCTCTCATGCAACAGCGTGCACGCTCCCCATTTGTCTCGGTAGAAGATCTTGCCCATCGCGTGCCGCAACTCACCCGTGACAATCTGGCCATCCTCGCCGCCATTGGCGCTCTTAACAATCTTTCTGTCGGCGCGAAACTGCATCGCCGCGATGCCCTGTGGCAAGTGGAGAAGGCCGTCAGGAAAAGCGGCCCGCTGCTTGAAGGCATCATCGAATTGGATACATCGTCTCCCCTTCGCCGCATGAACGTCGAAGAGAGGTTGGTCGCCGACTATCACGGCACCGGGCTTACCACCGGCCACCACCCCATGGCCTATCGCCGTGAAGTTTTGCGCGACCGCGGCATCAAGTCAGCGTTGGAGTTGAGGAACCTTCCCCACGGGAAAGAGGCAACCATTGCCGGTTGCGTCATTACGCGCCAGCGGCCGGGAACCGCAAAGGGACTGATATTCATGACTCTGGAAGACGAAACCGGAACGTCGCGCGTAATTATCACTCCCGATTTTTACGATAAGAATCGAATGGCCGTACTGAACGAACGTTTCGTGCTGGTCTCGGGAGTGGTCCAGAATCAGGACAACATCGTGCATCTCAAAGCGCGCAGTATTCAGCCACTCTCCATCAGCGCAGCCACCACGCCCTCGCACGATTTTCATTAGAGCCGGCTTTAGGCTTTAGGCTCTCAGGCTTTAGGATTTTTCTCCAAATGTTCGGAGTGCTCGCGAATTCCGAAAGCCCAGAGCCGAAAGCCTAGAGCCGGTTCTTTTTGTGTGAGAGAATTTAACTCGCACTAAGTTGTCCACACCCGCGGGGCTGGCGGAATTGGCAGACGCGCTGGCCTTAGGAGCCAGTGGCCGCAAGGCCGTGCAGGTTCAAGTCCTGTGCCCCGCACCAGATTGAAAGGCCGCAAGCGCTCTCAACAACTGTATTCCGAAATTCTCTACGCAGCTCTTTTCCTCGCCACCAGTTCCGCCGTAGCCTTCTTCGCGACCTCCTCCCGGTAGTGCAATACTTCCAGCCCACCCGCCAGTTGCAGCAGTTCGCCATCCTCCAGTAAATGCGCCGGATCTCTCGGACCGCCCGCCAGCTTCAACTGCGCCAGTGTGAGCGTCTTGTAAACCAGCAATCCACCGGGCCGGATCGCCTTCACGATTTCCGTGAAAATCCTCCGGTCCAGAAAGAAGAACGCCATCACCACGTCAAACTGCGTTTGCGAAGCCGCGAAGCCGGTGAGATCATCTATTACAAAGTGAATGCGGGACGCGCCTACACCGGCGTTCCGGCGCGCCTGTTCTACCCCGGTCTCCGATATATCAATGAGCGTGACTTCCCAACCTTGCTCTGCCAGCCAGATCGAATGGCGTCCGGCCCCTCCCGCCAGATCGAGCGCGTGCCCGCCCGCGGGCAACGATGGCCGAATGTATTCGGCGAACGCGCGCCGGAGGAACGGGTCCGGCTCGACCCACGCCTCGGGAGCGTCCCGATATTTCTGGTTCCAATGTTCGCGTTCACTCGAAGAAAATCGCATGCCCTGCGATTCTAGCGTCTCGCATCAGCAATATCCCGTTCGCCAGTTCACCCAACGGGTAATGCCCCACCCCACATGCCACGACTGACCCCCACCTCCGCGCGTTCCACCGGTCGTGACGGCGCGCTTCTCCCACCTCACCCCGGCGGCGGGGGTGACGGCCGCGGCGATGGCGATGGCCTGCCCGACATACCCAACTATGGCCAACGCTTGCGGCAGGCCCGGCTCGGGCTGGCCGTCGCCATGACGCCGATCTTCGTTCTGTTTATTACCTTCACCGCGGTCTACCTGGTGCGCCGTGGATTTCTCAGCTTCGATACGGCCCGGAATGTTTACCTTCGCGAGTGGGTCCCAGTGCAACTTCCCTGGCGCATGTTGACGATCAACACCGCAATTCTGATCTTCAGCAGCATCACCATCGAATTCGCACGCCGCGAAATTACTCGGGAAGCCGCCCTCGCGCCCATCTCGTTGATCCCCGGAATCTCGCTCGGCGAGGAGCGCCGTTTCCCGTGGCTTGCGCTCACCACGCTGCTCGGGCTTGCCTTTCTCGCCGGACAACTTGCCGTCTGGCGCGATCTCTCCGCGCGAGGATTTCATCTGGTCGGCGGCACCAGCAGTTCCTTCATCTATGTTCTGACGGCCATGCACGGCCTGCACCTTGCGGGAGGCGTACTCGCGCTTTCTTACGCTAATCTTGCGGCCCTACTACATCGTAACGTCGAAAGCCGCCGCATCGTCGTCGACATTACTTCGTGGTATTGGCATTGCATGACGGGCATCTGGCTCTACGTTCTCTTGCTGTTTGCGTTCGGGGCACAGTAAGAGCGAATTCCGCGGCAGCCAAGCTTTCCGGCCAGATTTTAACTTGCCATTAACACGACAGGCTGCATCTGGATGTTACCATCTGAAGATTTTCGACGAGCAAGGAGATCCCAGCGCTATGGCGACCCGCGACACTTTCCATTGTGAACTTGAACAATCAGAAGATGGGCAAAGGAACCGGGTCATGACCGTCAAGTGTCATGGCAAGCTCGTCAGTGACACCGCAGGCAAGCTGAAAGAAGTGGTAAAGGGGCTCATTCCTCAGGGCGGACGTATCGTTGTCGACCTCCACGACGTCAATTATCTGGATAGCTCGGGCCTCGGCGCGCTGGTGGGTCTGAAAGCATCAGCGGTCAACCAGGGCCTGTGCATTCTTGAATTCGCCAACATGACGCCTCGCATTCTGGAGTTGCTCCGTGTCACGCGTTTGACGCAGCTCTTCTCGTCGTAGCCGCCAGCTCTACTCTCAAGCGTACAGACTTACTCGGCCGAGAACGACCGTTTATAATAGAAGGATTCGGTAGGCGTTTTTGATCCGTCTGTACGCCAGAGGATGATGTCCACAGAAAGCATTACTGTTCGGGGAGCCCGGGTTCACAACCTCAAGAACATCGATTTTGAGATTCCGTACAACGCTCTTACGGTTGTCACCGGTGTCTCCGGTTCGGGCAAGTCGTCGCTTGCCTTTGACACCATTTACGCGGAGGGCCAGCGGCGTTACGTCGAGTCGCTCTCCGCATATGCCCGCCAGTTTCTGGAGCGAATTGAGAAGCCCGATGTCGATCTGATCGACGGCATCGCGCCCGCCGTTGCCATCAAGCAGAAGAACTCCACACGCAATCCACGATCCACGGTCGCCACTGCGACGGAAATCTACGACTACCTGCGCCTGCTCTTTGCCCGCGTCGGCCGCACTTTCTGCGAAGTATGCGGGCAGGAAGTAAAACGAGATACAGTCGATGAGGTCGCAGACCGGATTCTCGCGCTGGACGAAGGCACGCGCCTGAATGTGCTCTTCCCGATTCAAAGTCTGGCGCCCGCCGCAGAGCAGAAGCATCCCGAACAAAAGGCCTCTCGAAAAGCGGGCGCGGCTAAACAATCGGCGAAGCCGGGCCAGACGTCCGGTGCGCTTTCCGATGCGATCAAAGACCGCCTCTTTGAACTTCGCAAACGTGGATTCAATCGCCTCTTCCAGAGTGGACAGGTCTACGAATTCTCCACTCCGGAATCGTTGCTCGATGTTAATTTCGCAGAACCGGTATTTGGATTAGTCGACCGCCTCGCTGTGGCTGCGGATCAGCGCTCGCGCATTGTGGATGCCATCGAGATCGGCTATCGCGAAGCGGGCGAGGTGATTTTTGAGACCGCGCCGCGCGACGGCGAACCGGTTCAGCGCCTGCGCTTCTCGCAGCGTTTCGAGTGCAAGAATGACGGCACTCGTTACGAAGAGCCCGAGCCGCGCCTGTTCTCTTTCAACAATCCCTACGGAGCTTGCCCGCGCTGCCAGGGCTTTGGCAACACCATCGATTTCGACCTCGATCTTGTCATTCCGGACAAAGGGAAGACGCTCAATGAAGGCGCGATCGAGCCCTGGACTAAGCCAAAGTACAAGCCTTTATTTACGGAGCTCAAACGCTTTGCGCGCCAGGCAAGCATTCCATTGGACGTCCCCTGGTATGAACTCGATCCCGAACAGCAGCGGCTAATCACCGAAGGCGAGGGCCGGTTCGACGGCGTGCGCGGATTTTTCCAGCATCTCGAACGCAAGAAGTACAAGCTGCACGTGCGTGTATTCCTCAGCCGCTATCGTGGATACTCCCTTTGCTCAGCCTGCAGCGGCACTCGTCTTCGGCCCGAGGCGCGCCAGGTCAGGATCGACGGCAAGAATATCTGTCAGGTTTGCAGCATGACGGTCGAGGAGGCTGCCCGCTTTTTCAATGAGCTACGGCTTACGCCCCAGCAGGCAAGCATCGCCGAGAAGCTTCTGGTCGAACTCCAGGAACGTCTGCGCTTTCTCAACGACGTTGGCCTTGAATACCTGACACTGAATCGTCTCGCGTCCACGCTTTCGGGCGGCGAGGCCCAGCGCATTCAACTGGCAACGTCACTCGGATCGCGCCTAGTGGGAACGCTCTACGTGCTCGATGAGCCGTCTATAGGCCTGCATAGCCGCGACACGCACAGGCTCATAAAGATTCTGCACGATCTGCGCGACCTGGGAAATACGATTCTTGTCGTCGAGCACGATCCGGACATCATGCGCGCCGCCGACCGCATTCTCGACCTCGGCCCCGGAGCCGGAGAAAGCGGCGGCAAGGTCATCGGCGCGGGCACCTACAGCGAAATCAAGACGATGCCGCAATCGTTGACGGGCCGCTACCTCGCTCACGAGTTGCAAATCCAGATTCCGCCGAAACGCCGCGTGCCGGGATCGCACAAAATCCGCGTCACCGGCGCACGCGCTCACAATCTGAAACGCATTGATCTGGAAATCCCGCTGGACATGCTGGTAGCGATCACCGGTGTTTCCGGCTCGGGAAAATCTTCGCTACTGCACGACGTTCTTTATCAGGGATTGGCTGCCGCACGCACGCAAACTAATGGCAGCGCGCCTGCCGCCATTCTGTGGGACAAAATCGAAGGCCACGAATGGCTCGATGACGTGATTCTCGTCGACCAATCGCCCATCGGCCGCACGCCGCGCTCGAATCCGGTCACTTATATCAAGGCCTTCGACATCATCCGCGAGTTGTTCGCCGCGCTGCCGGAATCCAAGAAACGCGGCTTTTCTGCCGGACATTTTTCCTTCAATGTTCCGGGAGGCCGCTGCGAAAACTGCCAGGGCGACGGCACGGTGACGGTGGAAATGCAGTTCCTCGCCGACGTGGAACTGATCTGCGACGAATGCAAGGGCACGCGCTACAAGCCGCAGATCCTCGATATTCGTTACAAGGGCAAGAACATCCACGAGGTCCTGAACATGACCATCCGCGAGGGCCTGAAGTTTTTCGCCGACGTGCCGCGCCTGACCGACAAGCTGCGCAGCCTCGATGAAGTTGGCCTCGGCTACCTGCGCTTTGGCCAGTCGGCCACGACGCTCTCCGGAGGCGAAGCCCAGCGCATGAAACTCGCGGCCCACCTTATGCCCGGCAATCGGGCCGCCACGCACCACTCCGCGGGCGGCAGCGTGCTCAAGCGCAAGCGCCGCGTGCTTTACATTTTCGACGAGCCGACGACCGGATTGCACTTCGACGACGTCAGTAAACTGCTGTCCGCCTTCCGCCGTCTAATCGATGCAGGGGGATCGATCATTGTCATCGAGCACAACCTCGAAGTGATCAAGACCGCCGACTGGGTCATCGATCTTGGTCCCGAAGGCGGAGATCGCGGCGGACGCCTGGTCGGCGCCGGTCCGCCGGAAGCCATCGCAGAGTTAACGAATTCATACACAGGTCAGTATCTGAAACAGGTGCTGAACGGGAACGGCCACCAGAACGGCATCAAAGAGCGAGTAAGCTGGAAGGTGTGGTGACGAGGCTGTGCGATTCGTGTCGTGACGGGGTTACGCGCGGTCCCGGAGAAAAAGCATTGCCACCACACAAGCAACCACAAATTCGCCAACGACAGTACGCGGCATATTTGCATGAAGCAACTCGCCAATACGCTCCTGCCAGTTTTATTGAGCGCCGCCGTACTCGCCCAGACCCATACCACCATTCGTCACCATAAAGAGCTGGTCGAGGATCAGCCTCCCGAAATCGTACAGGCCGAAGCTGCCATCGAAAAAAACGATTTCGCCTCCGCGGAAACGCTGCTCAAGAAGGCTCTCGATACTGCTCCCAAGAACGACCAGCCATGGTGCTACCAGGCATGGTTCGATCTGGGATTCACGCTCAACGGGCTGCACCGCGCCGACGATTCCATCGCCGCTTATCGCAAGTCGGTCGCCGCCAAGCCGGAGGTTTTTGAATCCAATCTGAACCTGGGCCTGATGCTCGCGCGCACCCATAATCCTGAAGCGGAGCAATATTTGCGCGCCGCCACAACTCTAAAACCAACTGCGCATGTCGAAGAGGGACAGGCTCGTGCCTGGCTCTCGCTCGCTCACCTCATCGAAAATCGCGATCCGGCGCAGGCTCTTCAGGACTATCGCAAGGCGGCCGAACTCACACCGAAAGATCCCGAGCCACATATCTCCGCCGGTCTGCTGGACGAGCGGCAAAAGGATTTCCCCGCCGCCGAGGCCGAATACAAACAGGTTCTCGCCCTCGATCCGCACTCCACGGAAGCCGCCATCGGTCTCACTAACATTTTGATGAAGTCCAATCGCCTGGCGGACGCCGAACCGGTTCTGAGGCGCCTTTCCGCCGAGCGTGCCGATGACGCCGGTATCCACCTGCAACTGGGGCGCGTCCTCGCGGCCCAGGGCAAGAACGACGATGCGATCGTTGAATTCCAGACGGCGCTCAAGCTTTCCCCCAAAGATTCCGACGCGCAACACGATCTTGCCGATCTCCTCGTCATTGCAGGAAAGAACGACCAGGCCGAGCCCATCTACCGGGCTCTGCTCGCCGCCCAACCTGACGATGCCGAACTCCATCGTGCCTTGGGGCGGGCACTGCTGCGGCAGAAGAAATTTCCGGAGGCGCAACAGGAGTTGCTGGCGGCCGTCCGCCTGAAGCGCGACTCGCCCGACACATACGTGGATTTAGCCTTTGCCGCGAACGAAAACAAAAACTATGAATTGACGGTCCGGGCGCTCAACGGACGCTACCTGCTCAATAAAGATATGCCGCCGATCTGCTTTTTCCTGCGCGCCACCGCCTATGATCACCTGGGCGATAAAAAACAGGCGGCGGCCGACTATCACCTCTTCCTCGATGCCGCCCACGGGAAGTATCCTGATCAGGAGTGGCAGGCTAGCCACCGCCTGATAGCCATCGAACCCAAACGGTAACCAATGCGACGACTTATCTTATCCCTGCTTTTCCTCGCGATGGCCGCCGCCAGTTGCGGGGCCGTGGAAGAGCCGGTTTCCGTCCTGAAAGAACGCGCGCAGAAGGCGCCGCCCGAAGTCTGCGTTCAACTGTGCATCCAGATTGCCCAGCAACAACTGCGCCGCGCCGACAAGTTTTATAACGAGGGCAACGCCGAACAGGCGCGCGCGGCGGTCGACGATATCGTCACCTATTCGGAGAAGGCACGCGACAGCGCCATTCAAACCAGGAAGCGGCTGAAGAACGTTGAAATCGACGTCCGCAAAATGGCCGAGCGGCTGCGCGACATCAAGCGCACGCTGGCCTTCGAAGACCAGCCCCCGGTCGACCAGGCGATCCGGCGTCTGGAGGACGTACGCACCGTCCTGCTCAAGGAAATGTTTTCCAATAAGAAGGAGCAGGGGAAGCAATGAATTGCCGGATGCGCTGGCGGACGGCGTTCGGGCTCGCAATCCTGCTCGTTCTGCCCCTGCATTCTTCGCTCTCGGCCCAACGCCGGCCCGACCCGCTGAATCCCCTGGAGATTGACCAACTCCGCGACGCAATGCTCGATCCTGACGAACGGCTGAAGCTTTACGTCAAATTTTCACGCGACCGCATGACCAAGCTGGAGCAGATGCGCAGCGATCCAAAAACGAAGGAGCGCGGCCTTCAGACCCGCGACCTGTTACAGGACTTCCTCACTATTTACGACGAACTGGACAACAATATCGATATGTACTTTGGCCGCAAAAACGACATCCGACGGCCGTTGAAGCTGATTATTGAAGCGGATACGGAATTCCAGTCGAAGCTGCGGGCTTTGAAAAATTCGGCTAATCCCGACCCTGCGGAGGCCAAGCAATACGAGTTTGTCCTCACCGATGCACTCGACACCGTCGATTCCAGCGCCGAAGACCATCGCAAGACCTTCACGGAAGTCGAAGAGTACATGAGGCATAGGAAAACCAGGTAGGGCGATTCCCGGGATTGGTCCAGGAATCTCTCAACGCTTGCGGAACCTCTAAACTCAACAAAAATCTACGCTTGCAATGCCAACTGTCAGTAGTGAACTAGCCGTGCTAACGTGCTAACCTTCCTGCAGATGCCGTCGCGTCTTGCGGAGATCTTCTGTGCAGCTTTCGCCGAGCTTCGGCCGCGCACGCCTGTGCCGGTCATGCACATTCGGTTTTACCCCTTTGTTTCCATCAACAACACGATCCGGCTGCGGCAGTCGGAGCTCTACATAAGGCTGTCCGACCTGCTCGAAGGGGCGCCGGAGCCTGTGCTGCATGCTATCGCTCACATTCTGCTGGCCAAGCTCTACCGAAAGCCGATCGATCGCGCGCAAAGCGCGCGCTACCGGCGTTATGTCGGCAGCCACGACCTCGCCGCTAAAGCCCGCTTAATCAGGCAGATGCGGGGACGCAAGCACATCCACTCGGCGCGCGGGCATTACTACCACCTGGAAGAAATGTTCGACGAGCTGAACCGGCGCTTCTTCCACGGCCTCATGGGACGGCCGCAGCTCACGTGGAGCCGCGAGCAAGCCCGCAACCGGCTGGGACACTATGATCCGGCCCATAACACCATTGTTATCAGCAAGGTCTTCGACGACCCGCGCGTGCCGCGCTACGTGGTCGAGTACATCCTCTACCACGAGATGCTGCACCTCAAGCACCCCGTAAAGCTCCGTGGGAGCAGGAGATGCGTGCACTCGAAGGAATTCATGGCGGAGGAGAGCCTCTTCCCGGAAGCCGGGCCGGCGAAGAAGTTTTTGCGGATTCTCTGAGGGCGGAGGGTCTACGGGTATCCGCGAGTGAGTGTTCCACGTGGAACATCATGCATATTATTGTGTACGTACCGATGTGTTATTACAAAGGCGAATAAAGTACGAATATCCGAGGCCGAACATAACTTGATTTTCGGGCCCTTGTTTGGCGTACACTCCGCCTACGGAGTTTGTGGAAGCGCCTCCCTTGACGCGCCATCTTCCCGAATATATGAGCGAGGATGGCTACAAGAAGCGACGCGGCGGGCCGCATGGACCGAGACATAAAGCTCGAGACCTGGGGCACCCGGCTACTCGGAATTTATCAAGCCCTGCGCGTATGGCCTGAGTTGAACATCGATGCCACAGATGTGCTCAGCCAACCACTGATCGAGAAATTCCACCAAGCGGCGAGCGTCAGTGGGGTCGAAGCCAAGCATCGCGTAATGCTCTTCGAATGAAGTGAGGCTTCGAAGAAATTCTGTGTGCGCCCGAGTGTTGCATTCCGCCGCCGAGCACCGGCATCGATTCATGCAGTCCTCTTCGAATCGGAAATGACCACGGGCGTAGAGGCGAAGGAACTTCAGCAGACTGCCATAGGCGAGCTGCCCCCTTCCTTCATTCAGAGCATCCCGAAAAGCAGCCGACATCTGGAAAAGCGACTTGTGTTGATGGTCAATGCGCTCGATGCCCGTAAGGTAATCGTCTGACCACTTCACCGAAGTCCCCTCCAGCGTAGTTCCCACTGTCGATCATACATCCACCCAAAAAACAAAACGCCCCACTCTTTCGAGTATGGGACGTTGGCCGGGTGGCCCATTCAAGCCATCCTTTGGCTTGAGTGGGGAACTTCGGCGGCGGGACACAGTTTTCCCTGGGCACGCTCACGCTTTCTCTTGAGAAGATAGGATCGGGCAGGGACGTAAGCCAGACGTCGCAAAATGCGCGCCTTGTGGTGCACCCGCCTTGTCTCGGGCAGCCAGTTGCGCGCTTTGTCTCGGGCAGGCAGCCGCGCGTAGTGGCTCGGGTACCCGGCTGGGAAGCTCGGATCTTTTTGCGGTCCCTGCGGAGTGGCGCGATCGTGGTGGCCGGAGTTGGCGCTGGACCATCCTCCCCCCGCGATGACTCACCTGTACGAAGGCTGTTGTACCCACGTACTTTGACCTAATCCCAGCCGGTTCCTATGCTCGTTACTAACTAGCTGTGTGTTCGCGGGGTGGTCCAAGTCGGATTGCGGCGCGAAATCTGGTCTTAGCAATTCCTTGAACTCGTGGGGAGCGAGGGGATGGCGATCGTGGAAGTCTGCATTTCAAAACAGAGGGGACCGGGCAGCCGGGGATTCACGCTGATTGCGTCGTTGCTGTTGCTATTGCTGATGTCGGGAATGGCGATCGGCCTCCTGGTGATGGTCAATACGGAAGGCAAGGTCGGCAACACCGACCTGCAGAATAACCTCGCCTATCACGCGGCCGAGGGCGGCATCGAGAAGATGTATTCCGATCTGACCGCGGTCTTTCAGAATGCGCAATCCCCCGCGCCCAGCGTCATCTGCGGCGTCGGCTCCTCCGGCAATCAGCCCTCGATGACCGGCGTGACCTGGACCCAGTATTCCGTCATGCCCGGCACCACCCAGACTTCCACTTGCCCGACCTCCCTCACGGCGACCTGGGGACAAGTCACGGCTGGCAACAACAAGGGTTTATGGGCGCAGATCATTCCGGTGAACATGCTGGTGACCGCGTCCATGCTGGGCGGCCAGGAAGTCAGCATGGCCCGCAGCGCGCAGGTGGCGTTGATCCCGGTCTTCCAGTTCGGAGCGTTCTCCGATTCCGACCTTACCCTCTTCAACGGCACTTCCCTTGACTTTGCCGGCAGCATCCATACCAATGGAGACTTCTATCCTGCCCCCTCCACCGGCACGATCACATTCCACTCCAACGTATCGGCGTTTGGCAATATAGTACGGACGCAGCTGCCCAACGGATATCCGACCGCCCCCTACTTCACGGGCGGCGTCTACGTTTCGACCGTTTCGGGTTCCTCCGGGTGTCCCTCGCTCCCCACCGCGCCGACGGCATCGGGAACCTGCATCCTCATGACGACTCCCGCCACCGCGTCTCCTTACGGAGACGGCAGCGTGATCGGCGCCGGCAGTGCCACCGCCCAAACCGGGTCGAACTATAACAGCACCATCTGGAACGCCTTTTCCGCCAGCACTGCCTACCAACTGGTCAACGGCAACTTTGGAAGCCAGACGACCCCCGGCACGGGCGCGACCAACCTCAAGATGCCATTCGTGAGCGGCACGACTCTCTCCAACGAACTCATCCGGCAGCCCCTTTCCACCGACAACACCGCGCTGTCGCAATCGCGCGAGTACAACCTTGCCCAGATCCACGTGCTCCTGGCCGACGACCCCGCCGACTTGCCCGGCGGAGCCTCGGATTCCAATAACATCCGCCTCGCCAACCTCTCGGCCGCGCAGGTGCAGGCGCAGAGCGGCTCCTCGACTTCAGTGGCCACTTATCAGTTTGGCATCCCGATCGCCTCGGGAAATTACTCCACCACCTTCGGCACGCCCTCCGGCACCAATACCTTCAACCTCTATTTCGCCGCCGCCTCGAACGCCATTCCGTGGACCACCAACTGTACGACTTCCGCCTCCTGCACCATGGACTGGCCCTACGCTCCCATCCCGTGGACCGCCAATCCGAATCCGTCGGCGGGAACCGATGGGCTCCAGCCGCAGAATCCAAGTCCGAGCGCTTCCGGGGCAACCAATGCCCCTACGTTCTCGATGCCCACCACCACCGGCCTGATCGCCGGCATCTGCCCGCCCGCGAGTCCGGCCATCGCTACCGGCACGACGGTGCCTACCGGCTGCCCCGCTTCGCCCGCTTATCCATATTTCGCGCCACCCAACCGCAACGGCGCAACCACCTACGACTCTCCTTATGCCACCTCATGGAGCCTCATCGACGGCTACTTGCGCGTGGAATACAAAGATAGCTCCAGCAACTGGCACCCTGTAACCCTGGAATGGCTCAAGCTGGGATTTGCGCGCGGCCTCACCGCGCCCACCGCTCCCCAAACTAACCCGATCACTCCAAACGCCATCCTGCTTCTGCAGGAGCCCGCCGACCGCGATGCCTCCGGTTCCACCAGCACCACCGCCAGCGCTCCGACCTGCACCGCCACCAGTTCCAGCAAGTGCACCGCCTGGAGTGCCACCGTGCCGGAAGTGTTCATGGACCTGACCTCCTACGCCGCCAGTTCCAGCACCGCCAACTGGGCCTTTGGCCTTACTCCCGCATCGCCCGTGGCGAGCCCGGCTTCCTCGGCCACGCAGCAGAGCATCACCCAGTACAACTGGTATCCCATCAACTTCTACGATGCCCGCGAAGGCGAAGTTCGCGACATCGCCGTAGCCAACAACAGTTGCACCGTCAACGGTGTGATGAACGCCGTCGAAATCGATGTGGGCAACCTGAAGAAATGGCTGAGCGGCACGACCGGCACCAGCGGTACCAGCGTCGATTCCGCCGCCCAGAACGGATACGTGCTCTATTTTTCGGACCGCCGCGGGATGCTCCGAAATCCCAACGCCAGCTATATCAGAACGGGAGACGCGGGATTGGAAGACGTGATTAACCGTTCCAGTGGATACGGTATCCCCGATGGAGTGCTCGATCCGACCCCCAGCGGCAGGAACTACTCCCCGGAAGACGTCAATCAGAACGGCCTGCTCGATAACTGGGGCGTGTCCAACATGGGCTTGGGTTTCTGGAACAACGCCACCAATAACCTGAATACCCTCATCAACAGCCCCACCCATCCCGATCCCTACGGCGTCGCTACCGGAAGCGCCCGCATTACCAGTTGCCAGAATACCGCCCGCAAGAACTGGGTCAGCGGAGCCCGCCATGTGCTGCGGCTGATCGATGGCGGCCTCGGCAACCTGCCTTTGGCCGTGACACCGATCACGGTCAACGGCGTCACCTACAATGGGGGCTTCACGGTCGCCTCGGAAAATCCGGTGTACGTGCAGGGCGATTACAACACCAACTCCTCGGACTGGGCGGGTGGCGTGGATGAGACAGGCCACGCGGCGGCCGCGGTCATTGCCGATGCCGTGACCCTCCTCTCGGCGCAATGGAACGACACGCAGAGCACGGTGGGTACGGCCATTACGAACACGAGCACCACCACGCGCAACCCCAGCGTTGATGGCTACTACCGCCTTGCAGTCGCGGGCGGCAAGAACGTCAATTTCCTCTGGCCCACTTATACCGTTCCGGCTACCCCGTCCAGCGATTTTGGCACCGACGGAGGCTTGCATAATTTTCTGCGCTACCTGGAAAACTGGAGCGGCCAGACTTCCCATTACAAGGGATCGATGGTCAGCCTTTACTACTCGACGTATGGCACTGGCACCTTCAAATACGGCAATACCGTCTACAATCCGCCGACGCGAAATTACGTCTTTGACACAGACTTCACCGTTCCAGCCGGCCTGCCGCCCGGAACTCCGCTCTTCCGCGACGTCGAAAGTTTGAGCTACCGGCAAGTCTTAACGCCACGGCTTAGCGGGCAGTAATTCTTAACAACCGGCATGGTCCGGTGACCCAGGGAATTAAGAACAGAAAATGAACCGCTCGATACTCGCGGGGTTGCGCACCGTCGAACTTCTGCCTTGGAGCATCCAGTTCATGACTGCGGACGTGTCCACTTAACCTGCTCGCGGACGCTTAGCAAAGCGATTTTCTCCGCATTCGCGGAGACGCCGTTCAATGCGCCAGTTCGCCTTGTGATGCAAATCACAGCCAACGGTGACTCCTTGCGTTGACCGGGGCTGCCTCCAGACCGTATCCTATTCTTGTTGAAATTGAAATTCATTTTCAATTAGAAAGCGATCCGGGTTCGAATGCGTTCCCTCCTGATCATGACCATCCGTGAGAGCGTTGACGTCCGGCTGACTGAGCTTGAACTCGGGGAGGGCGGGACCGTCGATCGCATTGCTTTACCCGCGGACGAGGCGCACTTCCTGATGCGCATCGGGTTCGTTCCCGGGGCGGAGGTCCGGTTCTCGCGGCGCGCGCCGCTCGGGGACCCCAGTGTTTATTCGGTGGACGGCACTGAGATCGCTTTGCGGGCGGAAACGGCGCGGCACATCATGGTACAGCGCGAAATCGTCCAGAGCGGCACGGTTCAGGACAACGCGGTTGAGCCCGGGATGGTTGGGCGGAACGGACATTCATCGCGGAGGGGCGTGTCGTGAGTACGATTCTCACTGGTGGATGCTGCGATACTCCTTCGGCGCCGTTGATTCCCTTGGGGGACAAAGGGCCGGGCGGCCGGAGTGGCGAGATCCGCACCGTGGCTTTGATCGGGCCACCGAATTCGGGCAAGTCGACGCTCTTCAACCGGCTGACGCGGCTGCGGCAAAAAGTCGGGAATTATCCGGGCGTGACCGTCGAGCAACGGGTGGGTTTGCTGGCGGGGGCGAAACATCCGATCCGGATTATCGACCTGCCGGGCGTCTACAGCCTGACGCCTTATTCCGACGACGAACGCGTCGCCGTGAATGTGCTCAGCGGAAAGATGGACGGGTTGCCGCGTCCGGATGCGATTTTGCTCGTGCTCGACGTCACTCATCTTTCGCGTCACCTGGTGCTGGCGGCGCCGGTGATCGCCTTGGGATTGCCTACGCTCGTGCTGCTGAATATGGCGGACGTGTTCAAGAGAGGCGGCGGCTCGCTCGACGTTCTCAAACTTGCGGGCGAACTGGGAGCTCCGGTCGCGATGGTGAGCGCCACCCATGAAACCGGACTAGAAGTGGTGGACCGCTTTCTGAATCAGGACCAGAATCCATCTCCGTCGGCGTTGCTGCCAGTGCTGCAGGATCTTGGGCAGTACCGGAAATGGGCGGGACAAGTGGGCGGCCGGGTCGACTACCAGCCCCATCTTCCCAGCAAATGGAGCCGCCGGCTGGACGATATCGTTCTCCACCGCGTGTGGGGACCGCTGATTTTCATACTGGTGGTGGGGGCCGTTTTCCAGACTGTGTTTGGACTCGGGCAGCCCATGAGCGCGGCGTTTCAGGATCTGCTGACCCGGGTGGGACAGCAAGCGGCTCCCTTCATACATAATGACCTACTGCGATCGCTGCTTCTGGATGGCCTTTGGAAAGGCGTCAGCTCAGTACTGGTGTTTCTGCCGCAGATTCTCCTGCTCTTCCTGTTCATTGGACTGCTGGAAGATTCGGGCTACCTGGCGCGGGCCGCGCTGATTGCCGACCGCACGATGCGGAGCGTCGGGCTGAACGGAAAGGCATTCATTCCGCTGCTGTCGGCGTATGCGTGCGCGGTGCCGGCCATCATGGCGACGCGGACGATTGAGAACAAGCGCGACCGGATCGCGACCATACTTGTCGCTCCGTTCATGACATGTTCGGCGCGGCTGCCCATTTATACGCTACTGATTGCGGCGTTTATTCCGGAGCGGCCGGTGATCGGAGTATTTCTGGGATCGCGGGCATGCGCCATGCTTTCGCTTTACGTGCTGGGATTCCTGGCCGCTATTGCGACGGCGAAGTTGCTGAAGTCGTCGGTGCTGAAATCGGCGGCGAATCCGTTTGTGCTGGAGCTTCCGGCATACCGGTGGCCGACGTGGAACTCGATCGGACTGCGCTTGCTGGACCGCGGGCGCGTATTTTTGCGGCAGGCGGGAACTATTATTCTGGCGGTCTCGCTGC
This sequence comes from Terriglobales bacterium, assembly GCA_049521375.1. Lineage (GTDB taxonomy): Bacteria > Acidobacteriota > Terriglobia > Terriglobales > Acidobacteriaceae > Acidiflorens. Next base: position 9,013 of record JBEKOW010000024.1, on the reverse strand, counting down.
TGATTTGGGTGCTGACGAATCTTCCGCTGCACAACGGGCACGTTCCGCAGCTGGAGCAGAGCGTGATTGCGCACCTGGGACATGCGATTGAACCGGTGATCCGGCCGCTCGGGTTTAACTGGAAGATCGGGATCGGGCTTTTGACTTCGGTGATCGCGCGGGAAGTGATCGTGGGGACCCTGGGCACGATTTATGGGACCGATCCGGCAACGCACGCGCTGACGCTGCAGAACGCGCTGCGGCAGGACCTGACGTTCGCGGGAGCGATGGCGCTGCTGGTGTTTTTTGCGTTCGCCATGCAGTGCACGTCAACGCTGGCGATTGTGCGCCGCGAGACCAATAGCTGGAAGTGGCCGGCGATCCAGTTCGCCTACATGACCTGCGTGGCCTACTTTGCCGCATTCGCTGTTAACCAGATACTTTCGGCGCTGACTCATTAACAGTAATGTAGTGCTTTTATCCATTTAGCTTCCCGGGGGCTATCTCTTTACCTAACTTTACCGATTCTCCTCGCAAGTTCCCTTATAATGAACGTACATCCTTAGGGGAACCAACCAATTCCGATACCCGGAGAAACCGACAATGAAAACACTGAAGTATGCACTGCTGATGCTGGCGCTGTTTGTGCCGGCGGGCTTAATGGCGCAAGCTGGCGGCGGGGGAGGCCAGATGGGGGCGGGCCAACACATGCCGTCCGTGGACGAAGAGCTTGACCACCTTTCCCAGAGATTGAGTTTGACCGACGCGCAGAAGCCCCAGGTCAAAGCGATCCTGCAGGCTCAGCGGGACCAGATGAAGCAGGCGATGGATAACTCTTCCGGCTCGCGCGAAGAGACCCGGACCAAGATGCAGTCGATTCATGAAGCCTCGGCGGGCAAGATCCGCGCGCTTCTTACCGACGACCAGAAAGCTACCTGGGACCGGATGCAGGAACGCCGCAAACAACACATGGGCGATAAGCAGGGCGCTGCGCCTCCGCCACCACAGCAGTAGATTCACTCCTCCTGGATGCGGCACAGTGAAGGCCTCGCGGTTGCGGGGCCTTTTCTCATTCCTCTATTATCGCCGTGGGATGGGAGTTGATTACCGCAGAATAGATGACATCTCTGCCAGGCAAGAGGCCATCCCACCGAATATCATTTCAACATATCATTCAAAAATGCGGCTACGACTCACGCAATGGCTTCGGGAGCCTGTGTTTCTTTTGTGTCTGGCCGCGGGGCTGCTTGCCTTCGTCGTGCAATCGGGCGAACTTGGCACCGCCGACACGATGCACCGGCTCCAGACCACGCATTGGCTTTGGACATCGGAGCCGCAGGTTTTTCCCAACGAATATCCCGAGTTCGGTCTGCACGGGCGTCACGGGCAGATCTATAGCTGGTACGGCATTGGGCAAAGCCTGCTCATGCTGCCTTCCGATGTGGCCGCCACCTGGATTGCCCATCTGCCCGTGTTCGCCGAGTACGAGGATGACCCGGCCCTGCGCAGCGGTGTGGTCAGCTACTCCATCAACATTCTGCTGAACGTGCTGACAGCGCTGATTGCTTTCCGCTTCCTGCGGCAGCTGCGTTTTTCGCTCACGGAAGCCATCGCGGGCGTGCTCGCGCTGCTGTTCTGCACGACCCACCTGCACTACACGCAGAACATGCAGGAAAACAATTACATCATGCTGCTGACGTTGACTGGGTTCGCTTTCCAGTATGAGTGGCTGCGCACGGGCAGCCGGCGCGCGCTCGTGATCGGATCGGCGGCGCTTGGACTCAACCTGCTGACCCGGATCACTACCGGGCTCGACCTGGTCGCGGCAGGGTTGTTCCTGCTGGCGGTGCTGTGGTTTGAGCACGCTGAGACACGGACGATTTGGCGGCGCTTCGTCGACTACGCGAAAATTGCCGCGCCGGTGTACGCCTGCTTTCTGCTGCTGGAGCGCTACTACAGCTACTATCGCTTCGGGTCGTTCACGCAGACCTACATTCCGATTTTTCGGCGTGAGGCTTTGCAGCAGGATCCGACTCTGCCGCCAAGTTATCCGTGGAGCACGCCCTTTCATGAAGGCGTGCTTGGGGCGCTGTTCAAACCGGAGAAGTCTATTTTTCTATTCGATCCGCTGCTGGTGCTGGCGATTGTGCTGCTCGTGATTCTGTGGAAGCGGCTCTCGCCCGAGATTCGCGCGTATGCGGCTTCGTCGTTGCTGCTGTTAGGCGCATACATCTGCTTCTATGCGAGGTATGCGTACTGGGCGGGCGACTTCGCCTGGGGAGACCGGTACGTTTCAACTGCCGTCGAACTGGTGGCCTTGCTGGCGGTGCCTTTGCTACTGCATTTTCGCGCGCAGCTTAGCGGGTGGGTTTGGCGCGGCGGGATTGCATTGATCGGCGTGGCTTTTCTGATTCAGGTCGCGTCGCTGGCGTTCTGGGTTTCGCTCGAGATTTACCAGATGGAAACGCTTGGCCATCCGACATTTGTGATTGCGCTTCGCTTCAAGAATATTCTGGCGTTCGCGCTGGGCAAAGTGGATGCATGGGGATTGAATACTCCTGCGATGAGCCAGGACCCTTGGGATTACGTTCACATCACGACGTGGAATTTTCTGCCCTTCCTGCTGCATCGCGTGGGAGCCGCGCCCGAGTGGGTGGTGAGCACGGCGTACGCGATCTGGATTGCGGGAATCGCCGGGCTGGCATTGGTTCTGCTGCGACTGAAGAATACGCTCAGCGCTTTGGCGTCCTGAGCGGAGTTGAAGGGTGCGGCTCTTCACTTCTTGCCAAAAAACTTTCCCAATCCCAGGCGCACCTGCACCGTGTTGATCCCCGGATTCGGCACCGTCAGGCCCGCATTTGAAATATGCATGTAGCGCACTTCGACCGTCCAGGTATGCTCGCGCAGGATATGGACTCCGAGGGCGGCACTGGACGTGAAATTCACGGTCGACGTTCCGGCCGGAACTTCGTGGCTGGTGAACAGAGTGCCGCCATTCAGCTCGAGATAGGGCTCCCAGTCTCCGCGGGTGGCGAAAATCCATTTCAGCGCGAACGGGTCTACGCCAGCGCCGTAGGCGGTGTTGGCGCGCTGAAACACCATGAACAACGGCACGGCGTCGAGCGCGTATTCGAAGCGGCCGCTCAGGAATCCCGGACCATGCGGAGCGGTCAGCACCCATCCGTAGCGCACGCCGGCATTCCAGACGCTCGTATCCTTGGTGCCACCGGGAACGGAATACCCGCCGCCCGTCCACACTTCCAGTTCATGTCCGCCTTCTTCAGGATGATCCTGCGCCACGGCGAGAGAAAGAGTGGCCAGAAGAAGACCCACTACCGCTATCAATGGTTTCATATGTATTTCAGCCGAAACGGAACGATACGCGAAGTTGATGCAGGAAACAAATCAGCTACGGGTTCCCGCCTGGGCGCGGTTGTGGCAAGCGTTTCGCGGAAACGGATTCGAATTGTCCAGGACCACGTCCCGGCCCAATCACCACGGCGAAAAATCCCCGCGTAAAGGTCGCAGGCGAAGCCTTTACTTCTGCAATCTGACTTCGAACTTCTGACTTCCCTAAAGCCCAATCCCGCCATCCACCGCCAGCACCTGCCCGGTAATAAATGATGGAGCGGTCGCGAAGAACATCACCGCCGCCGCGATGTCGGCTGCGGTTCCATTCCTTCGCATGGGGGTCTGCTTCGCCATGCGCTTCATGAACGCGGCCGCTGCTTTCTCACCCAGGTCAATCATGCCGGGAGCGACCGCATTCACCGCAATCTCCGGGGCGAGCGCCTTGGCCATCACTTTGGTGAGCATGTGCACCGCGGCTTTGGACGAACAATAATGCGCGTGCGTCGCCCAGGGACGCAGTCCGCCCAGCGACCCCATATTGACGATGCGCCCGCGCTGCTTTCTCAGATAAGGCAGCGCCTCGCGCGAGACCAGAAACGGCCCGCGCGCATTCGAGGCAAAAATCGCGTCCCACTGCTGAACCGTGATCTTCTCGAACTCGACCGTCTCATAATTCGCGGCGTTGTTGACCAGCACGTCGATGCTGCCCAGCACGGACGAGACTTCCTTCACCATTTCGCGCACGCTCATCTCATCGGTGACATCGCAGCGGACAGCGAGCGCCTCGACTCCACTCGCCGCCAGCTCCCGCACTAATTGCTGGGCGTCACGCTGGGATTCGCGGTAGGTGATGGCCACATCGGCGCCGTTCTCCGCTGACGCCAAAGCGATCGCGCGCCCCAGTCTTTTCGCCGCGCCCGTTACCAGCACCGTCTTTCCAGAGAGCGGCTTGGGCGTAAAAATCGGCTTCCTGTCCTCAACGGCGAGGCTCGTGTCCGATGTTGTCTTTGTCTCCGTCTTTGCCATTTCGCGATTTTACGCCGTTGTATTTCGAAAACGCGCCTTGGAAAGGCTGTCTTGGAACTGCTACACTCCCTCGCATGGCGGCGGCTGGCGAAGTCATCCTTTATACGCGCAAGGGATGCCATCTCTGCGAGATCGTAAAGGAGAGCCTGACCAAGCTGCAAAGGCGGGGCGGCTTCAATCTGCAGGAGATCGACGTCGACTCGGATTCGGAGATCCGGCGCCTGTACACCGACGAAGTCCCCGTCGTTTTCATCAACGGACGCAAGGCGTTCAAGTACCGCATGGACGAACAGGAATTCTTGCGCAAGCTGGCCGCGTGATTGAACAAGTCGCAGCCTGCCCGATCTTTCGAGGTTTAACCTCTGCATTCTAACCTCGGACCTCTGACCTGCTTGTCACTTCTCATTCTTGCCTTCTGGATTACAATCGCGACGATGAACCGTACCCAGCTCTACGCCGATCCTACCGGCCGCTTTGTTCATGACGTCATCCTCGAGAGTTGCCGGCGCAATCCCGGCAAGCTTGCGCTCGTCGATACCTCTTGCGATCGTCGCGTCACTTACGCGGAATATGGGGACCTGGTCGAATCGCTGGCCCGTGGCCTGGTCTCGGCCGGGCTTGCTCCCGGAGAAGTGGTCGGCATCTTTCTTCCTAATTCGTGGGAGTTTGCCATCACCTATCACGCCGCCACGCTGGCCGGAGGAATTCCTACGCTGCTCAACCCCGCTTATCGCGAGCGCGAGATCCGTTATCAACTGGAAAATTCCGAGGCTACTTTTCTCATCACGGACGCGCCGCTTATCGACGGCGTCAATCTGGGGGGACTGCCCCAACTTCGTCGCGTCTTCACTACGCGCGCGCAGCAAAGTCCCGCGGGCTGCGAGCCTTTTGCGAACTTGTTGCGGCCTTCGTCGGCAAAGCTGCCGCAAGCTGCGGGAAACTCGGCGCTCACGATTGCCGCGCTTCCCTACTCCAGCGGGACCACCGGATTGCCCAAGGGCGTGATGCTGTCGCACCACAACCTGGTCGCCAATGTCTACCAGCTCCTCGGGCCGGACGCCGCCATGCTCACCGATGCCGACACCATGCTCTGTTTTCTGCCGCTCTATCACATCTACGGACTGACCGTGGGCCTCACCATGATGCTCACGCTGGGCGGGACGCTCGTGCTGATGCCGCGCTTCGATCCGCAGAAACTTTGCGCGTTGCTTATTCAGGAAGGCGTGACCATGATGCCGATGGTCCCACCCGCCATCAACGCGCTTTGCCAGGTTGCGGAGGCCGGGAAGTTTCCCGCCAACCACAAAGTGCGCTGGATCAAGTCGGGCGCGGCTCCCCTCGCTCCCGAACTCGCGCGGCGTTGTACCGACCTCACCGGCATCATCGTGAACCAGGGATACGGCATGACCGAAGCTTCGCCGGTGACGCATGTCGGATACATCGCGCCGCCGGAGATGAACCGTCCCGCATCCATCGGACAGCCGCTCGCGCAAACCGAGTGCCGCATTCTCGACCTCAACGACCGCGAAGTCGCTCCCGGCGAGGCCGGAGAACTGGTCATGCGGGGCCCGCAATTCATGCTGGGATACTGGAAAGAACCGCAAGCCACCGCCGCCGTGATGCGCGATGGCTGGTACTACTCGGGAGATATCGTCCGCATCGATGAAGACGGCTTTTACTACGTGCTCGACCGGCGCAAGGAGATGATCAAGTACAAGGGATTCCCCGTCGCGCCCGCCGAAGTGGAAGCTGTTCTGCTGGAGCATCCCGCTGTGCGCGACTGCGGGGTGGTCGCCAAGCCCGACGCCGATGCGGGAGAAATTCCCTGCGCCTTCGTCGTTGTGCGCGAAGGAATCGTCACGTCCGAAAAACTGGATCAGGAACTCCGCGGATTCGTGGCCGATCGCCTGGCGCATCACAAGCAGCCGCGCGAGGTGCACTTTGTGGATGCCGTGCCGCGGACGCCGTCGGGGAAGATCTTGCGGAGGGAGTTGAGGAAGATCGTCGTGTGACGGGCCAGAGACGAGGCGGTTCACGAAGATAATCGGAGTTAAGGCAAGCTTGCTCCTCGTATTTCCTGGTTGCAACAACTGCGCATGGACCAAACGACTAAATCTCCAACATGCTATTTCGGGAACGTGAATCCGTCATCCTCAAGCCACTCCTTCCAAGCCCAATCGAGACTGAAACGGACATCTTGTTCGACCTCAGTCCAAATCCATGAAGGTAAGATATTTGTCGATACCAATCTTCCCTTCTTATAGAGAGAGACTTTATCGCCGCGCTGAAAGCGCTGCGCCACCCAAGAGCGAGTTCTCCAGCAAGCCGTCGGTTTTTACTTCTACAATCTGGCTTCTAACTTTCTGACCCCGAACTTCTGACCTGGCTTTTCACTTCTGCAATCTGACTTCTGACTTTTGACTTCGCATAACCTCGAACCAGCCATCCTCCTCGCCATGTAAACTATCCCCATCCCCCATGACGCTTGCGCGCTTCGTCACCAAATCCGCCTTCCGCAACAAGCGGCGCAGTCTGCTGACTGTGGCCAGCATCGCTTTTTCTTTGCTGCTGCTGAGCATCATGCTGACCGTGTGGCGCAGTTTCTTTATCGACAAGGGAGCGCCCGATTCGGCTCTCCGCATCATGACGCGGCACAAGGTTTCGCTCGCCAACTTTTTGCCGGTCTATTATCGAGACAAGATCCGCACCGTTCCCGGCGTGGTGCATGTCGTGCCGATGACGTGGTTCGGCGGGAAATATATCGACGACAAGCCGGAAAACTATTTTGCGCAGATGGCCACCGATCCCGACGAATATTTCGAGGTCGCAGCCGACAAGATCATGCCCGCCGATCAGCTTGCCGCGTGGAAAAACGACCGCGCGGGATGCGTGGTCGACTCCGACCTTGCCCGCAAGCATCATTGGAAGATCGGCGATCATATCCATCTGCAGGGCACGATTTTCCCCACGAATCTCGATCTGACTTTGCGGGGTATTTACACGATCGATCCGCCGCAGAGCAATCTCTACTTCCATACCAAGTATCTGGAGGAGTCGGTCGACTGGTTCAAAGACACGGCCGGCTTTTATTTCACGCGCGTCGACACGCCCGAGGATATGCCGAAAGCGGCCCACGCCATCGACGAGATGTTTCATGGCAGTCCGGTTCCCACCAAGAGCGAGAGCGAGCAGGCTTTCAAAGCGGATTTCATTTCCATGCTGGGTAACGTGAAAGCCTTTATCCTGGCTATCTGCGCGGCCGTTGTGTTCACTACGCTGCTGGTCTGCGCCAACACCATGGCGATGTCGATCCGCGAACGCACGCGCGAAGTGGCCGTCCTGCGCACGCTTGGGTTCACGCGCGGAAACATTCTTCGTTTGTTGCTGGGCGAAGCCATGGCGGTGGCCATCATCGGCGGCGGCGCCGGGGTTTCGCTGGCCACGGTTGTCATTCTCTTCATCTCGCGTCCTGGAGTGGGCATGCCGGTCGCCCTGCACATGAGCGCTTCGACCGCGCTGGTGGTGATGCTGGTCGCTGCTTTCGTTGGGATGGTGAGCGCGTTGATCCCTTCCTACCGCGCTTCGCACCTCGGGATTGTCGATGCGTTGCGGCATATCGGGTAACGGCGCCGTAATCGCTTCTGCAAGCTGACCTCTGACTTTCCGCCCCTCACCCGAGCACGTGACGCCAATCACTGCCGCCTGTCAGCGGGCGGGGTATAAAAAATAACAGACGGAATATCCGCCTGACCGGAGGCACGTCATGGTGACTTCCCAGGCAAGTCCTGCTGCAACGTTCGCAACTTCTTTCAAAACCATTCTTTTCGCAATCGACTTCGCTTCGCCTTCCGAGGCCGCGCTGCCCTACCTGCTGAGCCTCGCCCAGAGCTTCGATTCCACCGTGATCGCAGTGCATGCCGTGCCTTTCGAAGCGCTTTCCGGACTCGCGGCCGTGCCTCCCATGATCGAGTTCGACGCCGAATGGCGCGACGCCTTGCAGGCCATGCGCGCCTACGAGCGGACGCATCCGTTCACGGGCTTGCGGCACGAATTCGTGCTCGAGCACGGGCCGCTCCGCGAAGTGATCGAGGATGTGGCCACGCAACGCGACGCCGATCTGATCGTGCTCGGCACGCATGGACGACAGGGATTGCGCAAGGTCTTCGCGGGGTCTTTCGCCGAGGAAATCTTCCGCACCGTTACCTGTCCCATTCTGATCGTCGGGCCCGGTGTCGCGCACACGCCGCCCATAGACTGGACGCCGCGCCGCATCGTCTTTGCGACCGACTTTTCGGACGGCTCCCTGCGCGCGCTGGCGTGTGCTCTCACATTGGCGGAAGCCAACAACGCGCGGCTCGTTCTGATGCATGCCGTGCCGCTGGTCCCATGGGAGCAGCAGTCGGAGCTCGACGTGAAATACCAGGAGCAACTGCGCAAGCTCATTCCGGAGAACATGCCGCACCGTTGCATGATCGATGTCGCGGTCAAATTCGACCTGCCTGCGCCGGCGATTCTGGGCGCAGCCGAAGAAGCCGAGGCCGACCTCATCGTCATGGGAGTGCACCACGCGCGTTTGCCGAGAGTCGATGCGCACTTTCCCGGGACGACCGCGGCCGACGTAATCTCGAACGCGCAATGCCCCGTGCTGACAGTTTGC
>JBEKOW010000023.1:0-29565 GCA_049521375.1 Terriglobales bacterium | reverse complement strand
TCAGTAGCGCACAAGCCATTCGAGCCAATTGCTCAAGGCAGACTGCGCAGCGCGCCCTTTGACGAAGTGCCTACGCCTCCGAATCAACTGCGCTGGATTCCCATTCCAATTCCTTCGGAGCCTACGGACTTCATCGACGGCCTGATCACGATGGCGGGCAATGGCAACACGCATACGCACGCGGGTGTCGCCATCCACATCTACGTCGCAAATGCGTCGATGACGGATCGCTTTTTCTACAACGCCGACGGCGAAATGCTGATTGTGCCTCAGATAGGGCGCCTGCTGCTGCGTACTGAGATGGGAATTCTTGGCGTTGCTCCGGGCGAGATCGCTGTGATCCAGCGCGGCATCCGATTTCGGGTTGAGTTGCTCGATCAGAAGGCGCGCGGTTACATCTGCGAAAATTATGGCGCGCTGCTCCGGTTGCCCGATCTGGGGACGATTGGCGCAAACGGACTGGCGAACCCGCGCGACTTCCTGGCTCCCGTCGCGGAGTTCGAAGATCGCGAAGGCGACTTTCGCATAGTCACCAAGTTCCAGGGCAGGCTCTGGGCTGCCTCGATCGATCACTCGCCGCTTAACGTCGTTGCATGGCACGGAAACTACGTCCCTTATAAATACGACCTGGCGAATTTCAACTGCATCAACACGGTGAGCTTCGATCATCCTGATCCTTCGATCTACACCGTGCTGACTTCGCCTTCGGAAATTCCTGGTACTTCCAATCTTGACTTCGTAATCTTCCCCCCGAGATGGATGGTGGCCGAACACACCTTCCGCCCGCCCTGGTTCCATCGCAACTTCATGAACGAGTTCATGGGATTGATTCACGGAGAGTACGATGCGAAGGCGGAAGGATTTATGCCCGGCGGAGCCAGCCTGCACAATTGTATGGCGGGTCATGGACCGGATGCCGAGACCTTTGAGAAGGCGAGCAAAGCCGATCTGAAGCCAGTTTACGTAAAGGACACCCTTGCCTTTATGTTTGAGACCCGTTTCGTATGCCAGCCCACCCGGTTCGCCATGGAAACCTCAGAGCTCGATCATCAGTATTTCGAGTGCTGGCAGGGACTGGGAAAGAAATTCGACAAGTCTGGCCGTTAGCGAAATGCAGACCAAGACACCAGAGATTAGTCGCGCACCTGTGGTCAATTCCGTGGCCACGTTGCTGCGCAGCCTGATCGACTACGCGGGACTGTTTCCGCCCGCCTCGTTGGCTATGACCGCTGCTGTCGAGAACTACCGCGCGTATTCGAGATCGGCAGAGAACTGGATTCTGGGTCGATTTATTGTCCCGGTTGCACGATTGGGTGAGTTCGAAAGAACGTTCGAAGCCAAGTATTTAGAATTGCCTTTTCGATCCACGGGCCCAGAACAGGATGCAACCTGGCCCTTGTCGGCCCTGCTGGGCGGGGATGTCGCCGCCGATCTGGATCAAATACGGGAATTTAACGATCGACTCGCGGCTTCTTCGTCGCCTGTCGACGTCTCTATCCAGTCCGTAGAAGTGAAGGTTGGGAATCCGAAAGAAGTGGAGAGCCTGGCGAAAATCATCCCGCCGGAATTTGAAACTTACTTCGAAATCCCGCTGAACACAAGCGTGAGCGACTGCATCGTGGCGGTCGCCCACTGCGGCCGTCGCGCCAAAATCCGAACGGGGGGCGAAACGGCAGACAAATTCCCGGCGCCCGGGAGTGTGATCGAATTCATGCGTCTGTGCGCGGAACTTAATGTGCCCTTCAAAGCTACCGCCGGACTTCATCATCCGCTTCGCTCCGTGCACCACTTTACCTACGAGCCGAGCAGTCCCTCTGGAATGATGCATGGCTTTCTGAACGTTTTTCTCGCGGCCGCTTTCCTGCGCGCGGGGATGGAAACGGAAGTCGTTTTGCAATTACTGCGGGAAGAGTCAGCCTCGGCATTTCATTTCGATTCGGAGGGAGCGATCTGGCGCGATCATCGCCTCAGCTTGCGCAACATCGCTGCGGCGCGTGAAAGATTCGCGATCTCATTCGGGTCCTGTTCATTCATCGAACCTGTCGACGATTTGCGAACTTTACATCTCTTATAAGAGTCGTTCCTGCCGCCATGAAGCCTGTCCTCGACGAAACCCACGATCCCAACTCGCGAAGCTGGGTGGAATCCGCCAACGCCCCCGGTTCGGATTTCCCTATTCAGAATCTGCCCTTCGGCGTCTATTGCCGTCGCGATGCGGGCAACTATGCGTACTCCGAGAAGAAAATCGGAGTCGCCGTCGGAGACAGCATGCCTCGTCCGAGCGATCCAAATTCGCCGGATGCAGTCTCGCTGAATACGCTGGTCGCGCTGGACCCGGTTCTCCGCCGTGCGCTGCGCCGCAGACTTCACGCTCTTCTAAGCGACGATGCTTCTGTCGCGGATTGTGCAATTGTCGCGCGCCATCTTCTGCCGCAAGCCAAAGCGGAAATGCTGCTGCCGGCGAACGTTGGCGATTACACCGATTTCTACGCTTCCATTTTCCACGCGACCAACGTGGGCAAGCTGTTCCGTCCCGACAATCCCTTGCTGCCGAACTACAAATACGTGCCAATCGGCTATCACGGACGCGCATCATCGCTGATTCCAAGCGGCACGCCAGTGCGGCGTCCCTTGGGACAAACGCGAGATGGCGACGCCGATCCCAGGTTCGGCCCGACTAAAGCGCTGGACTACGAACTTGAGGTCGGATTCCTCGTGGGGAAAGGTAATACCCGCGAAGGGACCATACCCATCCGCGACGCGGAATCCCACATCTTTGGAATCTGCCTGGTAAACGATTGGTCGGCTCGCGACATTCAAGCGTGGGAATACCAACCGCTGGGGCCATTCCTCGCGAAGAGTTTTGCCACATCGTTGTCCCCATGGTTGGTGACAATCGAAGCGCTTGCTCCTTTTCGCGTCCCGGCGTTTGCGCGCCCAGTGGATGATCCCTCTCCGTTGCCTTATTTGCTGAATGCGGACAATCAACAATACGGTGGCGTTAACTTGAGTCTCGAAGTCTCGATTCAATCGGCGCGCATGCGCGAAGCCGGTATCGATCCCGTAATCGTAAGCCGTGGTAATTTCCGCGATCTATATTGGACCATGGCGCAGTTGCTGACTCACCACGCAAGCAATGGCTGCAATCTGCGCACGGGCGACCTGCTGGCCAGCGGAACAGTATCGGGTCCCGATGTCGCGGGACAAATCTCCGCGCGCGGATGCCTGCTCGAACTCACCACGCGTGGGCAGAATCCGATCACGCTGCCGACCGGTGAACAGAGAAAATTTCTGGAAGATGGCGATGAAGTCATCTTCCACGGCTTCTGCGAATCGGACGGGTTTCGCAGAATCGGGCTTGGCACATGCCGGGGAACGATTCTGGCCGCCCTCACTTGATGGGCGGCATATACGGGATGGATCGCGCGAACAGCCAGCACAGGAAGAAAACTACCGGCACATGCACAATCAGCTGGAGTACTCCATAGCCCACAATGTCGCGAGCTTTCAACCTTAAAATGCCGAGCAGCGGCAGCATCCAGAAGGGGTTTACCAGATTTGGTAGAGCTTCCGCGGCATTGTATATCTGCACGACCCAACCCAGGTGTACCTGGTGCAGGTTCGCGGCTTGTAACACATAAGGCGCTTCGATGACCCACTTACTGCCGCCGGATGGAATGAACACTCCCAGTACCGCCGAATACGTCGCCACTAACAGGGGATACGTGCCGTGCGTGCTGATGGCCGCAAAGAGTCTGGCCAGCGAATCGGAAATGCCGGTGCCGGAGATCATTCCGAATATGACTGCATAAAAAGGAAACTGTATGAGTACGCCCCCCGTAGCCGGGATGCAATCAGCTACTGCGCGCATAAAACGTTTGGGACGCCAGTGCAGCAACAGTCCCACGGTGATGAAGATGAGGTTGTAGGTGTTCAGATCGAGAGCCGCCAAAGCTCCTTGCGGAGAAGTGCGGAAAACATCGATCAGATACCAGAGGAGAAGTGCGGCCACGAGGATAGTCAGCAGAGGGCTGTATTCCAGCCACTCCCCCGGCTTGCTCTTGAGCTCGAGGCGGCCTTGGATCGGCGCGTACTCGATGCCGTAGGATTCCGCGGTCCGGGCATTCTCTGCCGAAGGAGTGGCAAAGTACGCGATCAGGGTCGAGAGCACGATGAGGATAAGCGCCGTTGCCAGGCTCTGCCATAGAAAGAGAGTTTGCGTCAGTGGGATCAGGCCGCTGATATTGAAGAGCGCCGGCGGCATCGTAGATTTTGTGGCCATCATCATCGCCGCGGAAGAAGACAGGCCCAGAGCCCAGACTGCGCCTAAGCCCAGATAGCCAGCGGCGCCAGCGGCGCGATAATCCATTCCCTTTACCCTATTGGCTAACTCCCGCACCAGGAGCCCGCTGAAAATCAGGCTCAATCCCCAGGAAATGAGAGAAGTCAGCATGGAAAAGAGCGCGATCATGGCGACAGCCGACTTCGGGGTTTTGGGAATCCCCGCGAGCGCGCGAATGGCGCGGTAGACAAGCGGTGTGGACGCGACCACATAGCCGCCGATGATAATCATCACCATCTGCATGGTGAATGGGACCAGCAACCAGAAACTCTTGCCTCCGGCAATGGCAAGTTTGGCGGGACTTTGGTGAAGCAACAGGCCGACGATAAAAACGATGACGATTCCCAGAAGCGCGAAGACAAGAGGTTCAGGAAACCACTTCTCGCTCCAATTGGCCAGTCCCAGCCCGAAGCGAACCAGGTGCTTTTCTTGAGGTAAGGACTGATCTTCTGTATGTGAGGGCATGAACTGTCCTTTACGTTCGCAGCGAATTCTAAACGAAATGCATTGTAAGAGATCGCGAAATGTTTTGATGAAGGGAAGGGGTTTTGCACCATCTCCTTCGATTCGCCTCCAGCGGATGGCCCCAACGAGTATCACCACCTTCAGGTGAAAATCGATAAAGCGGGACTGACATCGCGAACCCGAACGGGATATTACGCTCAGCCGTAAGGCGGCCGCTCGTCAGGCGCTCCTTTGCGGTTTCCACCATAGCGCGACATAGGACGTCGTAAGCGACGTCACCCCGACCCTTTCCTCTGAACCAGAACTTCGAAACCGATATAGAATACGCACACGTCCGTTTGCCTGGGGGGTTTGACAATGGGCAATGGGGATCGCGCAAGCCCGAACGTTGGGGCAGTTTCTGCGGCGAAGGCAGTAACCCACGAAATCGATGTTCTTTGGCTGACTGCTGGATTGGGCTGCGATGGAGAAACCATCGCGATCACGGCTGCGACCCAGCCGAGCATTGAAGACATCGTCACCGGCGCTCTGCCCTGGACCCCTAAGGTGAAGTTCTACAACCCTTTTCTGGCCTATGAAAACGGGGACGAGTTCGTGCGGCCATTCCGCGAAGCGGCCGAGGGAAAGTCTGGCAGGCCATTCATCCTCATTGTGGAGGGATCAATTCCTGATGAAACCAACAAAACCGAGGGTTACTGGGCTTCGTTCGGCACCGATGCAGTAACTGGGCAGCCGATCACCACCTGCGAATGGATTGACCGGCTTGCGCCGAACGCGTGGGCGATCATCGCGACAGGAACTTGCGCAACTTACGGGGGCATTCATGCCATGCAGGGAAATCCGACCGGCTGCATGGGTCTTCCGGACTATCTCGGCTGGAAATGGAAGTCGAAGGCGGAGATTCCGATCGTATGTGTACCGGGATGTCCGGTGCAGCCGGACAACATGATGGAAACGATCCTTTATCTGCTCTATATGGCAACGGGTCGCGCTCCGATGATTCCGCTCGACGACGCGCTGCGTCCGACATGGCTGTTTGGCAGCACCGTACACGAGGGATGTGATCGGGGCGGTTATTACGAGCAGGCGGAGTTTGCCGAGTCGTATGGGTCTCCGCTATGCATAGTGAAACTGGGATGCTGGGGTCCGGTCGTGCAATGTAACGTGGGCAAGCGGGGATGGATGAGCGGGATCGGCGGCTGCCCTAACGTTGGAGGAATCTGCATCGGGTGCACAATGCCAGGATTCCCGGATAAGTTCATGCCATTCATGGACCAACCTCCGGGCTCATTGTTGTCGTCCCACGCGGTGCAGACCTATGGGCGGGCGATTCACGCATTGCGGCGGTTCACGCAGGCTTCGTTAAATAAGGAGCCTAACTGGAGAATCCGGCCGAAAAGCGAAAGCCGGGAGCCGAGAGCCTGAAGCCAAAGAGGTGTTTTCCATGAGTACGTTCTGGCAGATGGGCGGAAATTCGGCGGGCGACGCAGAATCGGCGGCTTCCGAAGAAAAAGTTCTTACTCAGAACGACGCGGAAGCAATCCTGGCAGGTCTGGCCAGCACTTATTCCAAAGACATCGTAGGATCTCTGGGAGCTCTACATCACTTCTTTGAAAGGCTGGACCAGAGCCCAGTCTCAGACGCACAACTCCCGAATCTTGAAGCGAAGTACCGAGCGCTGGTCGAGCAACTGCCCGCTGTCGTGTTCATGGCGTACCTCGATCGTGGTGTCGGAGAGGCGTACGTAAGCCCGCAGATCGAAGCGACGCTGGGCTTTTCGCAAGCAGAGTGGCTGGAAGATCCGGTGAAGTGGTATCAGCAGATTCATCCCGACGATAAAGATCGATGGAGCGTGGAAGCCTCGGAGATGTTCCTTTCGGGCAAGCCCCTGCGCTCAGCTTACCGCGTGATCGCCCGCGACGGACAGGTAATCTGGTTCCATTGCGAAGCTAAGATGATCCGGCATGGGGATGGAAGTCCCTGGTTTATTCACGGGGTCGCCTTCGACATTTCGGATTTGAAACGGACGGAAGGAGCGTTGCAGGAAGAGCGCAATGTCGTCTCCGCGATTCTGGACACGGTTGGGGCACTGGTAGTGGTGCTGGATCGCGAAGGCAGGATTGTCCGCTGCAATCGCGCGTGCGAGCAATTGACGGGCGTGTCGTCCGATCAGGCGCGCGGGCTTTTGCTGTGGGACATGTTTGCCACGCCCGATGACAGAGACGAGTTTAAAGCTGTCTTCCGAAATATTTGCAATCAACAGTCGCGCACCGAATACGAGGCCATGTGGATTGCCCCGGATCGCGGCCGTCGCACGATCGCCTGGTCGATCGCCGTCCTTCCCGCAGCCAAGCAAACGCCCACCTACATCATTGCCTCCGGTATCGATGTCACCGCGCAGAAGCGTGCGCAGGCGAGGTTTCGGGGACTTTTGGAAGCGGCGCCCGACGCGGTGGTAGTGGTCAATCAGAAAGGAAAGATGGTTCTCGTCAACGCGCAACTCGAGAAGTTATTCGGCTACCGGCGCCAGGAACTTCTAGGCGACGACATCGAAAAACTTGTGCCGCAGCGGTTGCGCGGGAACCATCCCAGGCATCGAAGAAACTTCTTCGCTGAACCGCGAGTGCGGCCGATGGGCGCCGGCGTGGAACTATACGCGCTCCACAAGGACGGCCACGAGTTCCCGGTGGAGATCAGCCTGAGCCCGCTAGAAACAGAGGAGGGCGTGCTGGTGTCAAGCTCGATCCGCGATATCAGCGATCGCAAGCGGCTGGAGAAAACCATCCTGGAGATCAGCGAACGCGAACAGCGCAGGATCGGACAGGATTTGCACGACGGATTGGGGCAGCACCTCACGGGGATCGCGTTCATGGCCAAAGTGCAGGAACAGAAACTCGCGGAAAGGGAAATTCCCGAAGCTGTGGATGCGGCCAAAATCGTCCAACTCGTGAACGATGCGATTTTCAAAGCGCGGGAACTGGCGCGCGGACTTCTGCCGGTGGTTTCCGACGCTCATGGATTGATGTCTGCATTGCAACTTTATGCCACCGAGATTGAGGATTTGTTCGGGATAGCCTGTCAATTCCAGTGTGAAGAACCTGTGCTGCTTCACGATGCGCCGGTGGCAACCCACCTGTACCATATCGCGCAGGAGGCCGTGAACAATGCGCTCAAGCATGGCCACGCAAAAAACATCCTGATACGTCTTTTCGCAGGCAAGCACGAAGGAACCTTGATCATACGAGACGATGGCGTGGGCATTGAGCGACGCCTCGCGTCTCATACCGGCGTGGGGATGCATATCATGAACTACCGTGCGGGCATGATCGGTGGGAACCTGGAAGTTCGCCGGGAAGAGCCGCGGGGAACAATCGTCACCTGCCGATTTCCGATTACCTATGCTGAAGGAGACTCGACCTCTCGAGAATCGAAAGCGAATGCGAAGGATGTGCCATGAACCAGAACGGCGCGACAAACGTAGTGGCAACGAGAAAGAACAGGGTCTTTGTGGTGGACGACCATCCTATCGTACGCCAGGGGCTAGCTTTGTTGATTAACCGCGAGTGGGACTTGCAGGTATGTGGCGAGGCGGAGGATGCTCAGACTGCGATCCAGTGGGTGGCAACCGCCAGGCCAGACATTCTAGTGGTTGATATCTCGTTGAATGGGCCGGACGGTCTGGATTTACTGAAGGACATCCGGATCCGATATCCCGAGATGCCCGTCCTCATTTTGTCGATGCATGACGAGTCACTCTATGCGGAGCGCGCGTTGCGCGCGGGAGCTCAAGGTTACATCATGAAGCAGGAAGCGACCGAGAAGGTACTGGTCGCCTTGCGGCGAATTCTGAACCACGAAATCTACGTGAGCGAGCGGATCGCGAACCGCATGCTGCAGCGTTACATTGGGAGTCCGAGTATCGGCAAACCATCGTCGATCGCGGACCTCACCGATCGCGAACTCGAGGTATTCCGTCTGATCGGCGAGGGGCACTCAACACGGCAGATTGCGGAAGAATTGCACATTAGCGTCAAAACGGTCGAGTCCTACCAGGCGCACATCAAGGACAAGCTTTCTCTGCGCAGCGCGCGGGAACTGGTTCAGCACGCCATCCAGTGGAGTATCAATGAGAAGACCGCTTGAGGCTCGTCCTCTTCCCGTAAAATTTGCCCGAGGCAACCCTCGCTAACACACAAACACTGCAATGAGGAAAGCCCACGCTCCCTCATGTGAAAGAGCTAGCCCGGCCCATCAGGGAATCCCCGGGTCTCCCTTAGTGCTTTGTAGCAGCACAAAAGAAGGCCACTCCCGCTTGTGGGCTCAGCAACGATCGAGTCTGATTCAACTCAGGAATTTTTTCGAAGTGGGGTGAAATTCAACGGAATTCTCCCCCGGCAGTCAATTGCTTTATTAAGTGCGCCGTACACGGTGCGCGATGGCGCGTAGCAGCGACACATCGAAAGGAGACACAGCTATGGCAACGGAAGCAGTCCCGTACGGCCGATCGACTCAAAAGGCACCGGCCGTGGCGGAGGTTCACATCCTCTGGATCACAGCCGGACTGGGCTGTGACGGAGATTCTGTTTCAATTACCGCCGCGACCCAGCCCAGCATCGAAGACGTTTTGCTCGGAGCAATACCGGGTCTGCCGAAGGTCCATTTGCACAACCCTGTGCTCGCGTATGAAAACGGCGACGACTTCTTGAAGTACTGGTACATGGCGGAAAAAGGGAAGCTTGACCCATTTGTGTTGGTAGTCGAAGGTTCGATCCCGAACGAGAGCATTAAGAGGGATGGATATTGGGCGGCGTTGGGAACCGATCCGCAGACCAAGCAGCCCATCAAGACCACGGAGTGGATTGACCGTCTCGCCCCGAAAGCCTTGGCAGTCGTGGGTTGTGGCACTTGTGCCACGTACGGCGGGATCCATGCCATGGAGGGCAACCCAACGGGCTGCATGGGCTTGGCGGATTACCTCGGTTGGGATTGGTCATCGAAGGCTGGACTCCCAATCGTGAATGTGCCCGGCTGTCCGGTGCAACCCGACAATTTCATGGAGACGCTTCTTTACCTGCTCTATCAGGTGGCGGGCCGCGCGCCGATGATTCCTTTAGACGAGCAACTTCGCCCGACGTGGCTCTTCGGGAAGACGGTGCATGAGGGATGTGATCGTGCCGGCTACTACGAGCAGGGTGACTTCGCTGAGAGCTACGGTTCGCCGAAGTGCATCGTGAAGCTGGGGTGCTGGGGCCCGGTCGTCAACTGCAATGTCCCCAAGCGGGGTTGGATGGCCGGGATTGGCGGTTGTCCCAACGTGGGCGGGATCTGCATTGGCTGCACCATGCCAGGCTTCCCGGACAAGTTCATGCCCTTCATGGATGAACCGCCCGGCGGCAAAGTTTCCTCCGGTGTGGCCAGCGCTTACGGTCGCGCCGTAACCGCGCTGCGATCCATTACACAAGCCACCGTCAACAAGGAACCAAAATGGCGGCATGCGCGCGCTGAACTTACCACGGGCTATCACCCGAGATCTTACTGAGACGAGAACTGAGAGGAGCGATCCATGAGCACGATTACTGCACCGACTCGCGACGTCCCCACCGAGAAACGAAAACTGGTGGAAATGAATTGGGATCCAATCACCAGAATTGTAGGCAGCCTCGGCATTTTCACCAAGATCGACTTCGACAGTCATCGGGTGGCGGAGTGCCACAGCACCTCGTCGATTTTCCGCGGGTACAGCATTTTCATGAAGGGGAAGGACCCCCGCGATGCCCACTTCATAACCAGCCGCATTTGCGGGATCTGCGGTGACAATCACGCTACCTGCGCCAACTACGCGCAAAACATGGCTTTTGGGGTTCGGCCGCCCGCCCTCGGAGAGTGGATCGTCAACCTTGGCGAAGCCGCCGAATACATGTTCGACCACAACATTTTTCAGGACAACCTGGTCGGCGTGGACTTCTGCGAGCAGATGGTGAAGGAAACCAATCCCAAGGTCTGGGCGAAAGCGCAGTCGACAAACGCGCCGCACTCCAACCTGCATGGCTTCCGCACCATCGCCGATATCATGACGGCGCTCAATCCATTTACGGGCAGTTTTTACCGGGAAGCACTGCAAATGAGCCGCATGACGCGCGAGATGTTTTGCCTGATGGAAGGCCGGCACGTGCATCCTTCCACTCTCTATCCGGGCGGCGTAGGCACGGTTCCGACAGTTCAACTCTTCACAGATTACGTCGTTCGCCTCATGAAGTATGTGGAGTTCATGAAGAAAGTCGTACCTCTGCATGACGACCTCTTCGACTTTTTCTATGAGGCTCTGCCGGGATACGAAGAAGTTGGAAAGCGGCGAATCCTGCTCGGCTGCTGGGGCTCGTTTAACGACCCCGATCATTGCGATTACACCTATAAGAACATGACGGACTGGGGCCGCAAAATGTTCGTCACCCCCGGGGTCGTGGTGGATGGCAAACTGGTGACCACCGACCTGGTCGATATCAATCTGAACATCCGCATTCTGCTCGGCAGTTCCTACTATGACGACTGGCAGAATTCGGAGACGTTCGTAAAGACTGACCCCTTGGGGAATGCCGTCGACAAGCATCATCCCTGGAACCAGACCACAATTCCCCGGCCCCAGAAGCGCGATTTTGGCGGCAAGTACACGTGGGTCATGTCGCCCCGCTGGTACGACAAGCGCACGGGTGATCATCTCGCCCTTGACACTGGCGGCGGCCCGATCGCCCGCCTGTGGTCGACCGCGCTGGCTGGCCTGGTCGACTTCGGCTACATCAAGTCCACCGGGCACAGCGTGAAAATGTATTTGCCCAAGACCACTTCGCTTCCCGAGGTCGAATTTGAGTGGAAGGTTCCGAAGTGGAGCAATGCCATCGAGCGCGACCGCGCGCGCACATATTTTCAGGTCTACGCCGCATGTTGCGCTTTGCATTTCGTGGAGAAGGCGTTTGAGGAGTTGCACTCCGGCCACACCAAGACCTGGAATGACTTCAAGGTCCCGGAAGAAGCCATCGGATGCGGCTTCCACGAGGCGGTGCGTGGCGTTCTTTCGCACCATGTGGTGATTCGCAAAGGCAAGATCGCAAATTACCATCCCTATCCCCCAACGCCGTGGAACGCCAACCCGCGCGATATCTATGGGACGCCAGGTCCGTACGAAGATGCGGTGCAGAATACGCCTATCTTCGAGGAGAACGGTCCCGACAAATTCAAGGGAATCGACATTATGCGAGCGGTTCGCAGTTTCGATCCTTGCCTGCCCTGCGGTGTGCACATGTATCTGGGGAACGGTAAGGTGCTTGAGAGCAGGCATTCCCCGATGTTTGGCATCCAGCCCTGAGATCGAAGGCGCTGCTTTGGAGGGGGAGCGTTCCGTCTTCCGGCAAGCAGACGGATTGCATCGAAGGATGTGCGCTCTCGCTCTTGTTTTTGCGGATTAGTTCGATGTTCTGAAGGAGGAGCGTGGTCGACGACAGGGATTTCCAAAAGAGGTTGCAGAGGATTGGCCAGTTGGTCCATGAACTGGAAACAATAGCCGATCCCGCGGCCCGCACGTCCGCCAAAGGACTCGTCCAGTTGGTGATGGATCTGCACGGTACCGGACTGGAGCGAATCCTGGAGATCATGTTCGAGTCCGGAGATGGGGGTGTGCGCCTCATCGATGAACTGGGCGAAGACCCACTGGTAAGCAGCCTGCTCATTTTGTATGGATTGCATCCGGATGCGATAGAGGTTCGGGTTGAGCGCAAGCTGAAGCAGATGCGTTCGAAATTCTACAAGATGGGAGCCGAAGCGAAACTCGTCAGCGTAAATGGCGGCGATGTGCGCGTGCGAGTCAGCGTAGAAGGACATGCCTGCGGTTCGACGAAAACGAACGTTCAGTCCGCGGTCGAAGAGGCAATCTACGATGCTGCGCCCGACCTGACATCGCTGGTGATGGAAGGGTTGGAAGAGCAGCCTGCCTCTGGATTCGTCGCAGTGGGGCAACTGTTGGGATCGGTGCCAGGTTCGTCGGTCCCTCATGCTGTCGCAGTCAATATCGGACATGCGGTAGCAATCCAAAACGAAGGCATGGACTGAGGCTCGGAACACGGGATTCAGATAGGGCAGGAGATTATCTGGCGCAAATGATAAACACGGCACAAGAGGGCGGAACCAGACAAGGCCTCGATGTTCTGCGCCAGTTCGCGCGCCGGCCCCGCCCGAATGCGGAACACTGCGAGATGTGCGCGAGTGAGTTGCATAGGGAGCATCCGCACTTGATTGAACTGACGCAGAGGAAACTTCTTTGCGCGTGCGAAGCCTGCGCAATGCTGTTCAGCAGCCGCTCCGATTCGACGCCTCCGTTTTTAAAGATCGGGGATGTGTCGGTAATTGGTCATGGCAAGCCAGCGCCGCGCGCTGCGAGATATAAGCGAGTGCCGCGGGATGTTCGTTTTCTCGCCAATTTTCATATGAGCGATGCGGCGTGGGACGGCCTGCTTATCCCGATCAACCTCGCGTTCTTTTTCCGCAAGAGCGCGTTGCCCAGCGGTCCAGATTCGTGTGTGAGCGCGTTCTATCCCAGTCCTGCTGGTGCGACTGAGTCGCTGTTGCCGCTTGAAGCCTGGAACAGCATCGTGCAAACGAACCCGATCCTGAGCGCCCTCGAACCCGACGTCGAGGCGCTGCTCGTAAACCGCGTGGGTGCGGCCCGGGGCGCGACCGCCCCAGAGTATTACATCGTTCCGATTGATGCTTGCTACAAACTGGTGGGGCTGATCCGCATGCACTGGCGCGGGTTGTCCGGTGGAACCGAAGTGTGGCAGGAAATTGGCGCGTTCTTTTCGCAGCTTCGGGGACGCGCAGAAGTTGTGGGCGAGGAGATTCATGCCTGACCTCGGATTTCACATAGAGGGTGTTGAAGTGGTGAAGTTCTCCGCTACTCCTCAGATTGCGCTCAAGCTGCGGCTGACCAACTCCGATCCGGCAGAGAAGATTCAGGGCGTGGCGCTCCACTGTCAGATCCAGATCGAGGTCACGCGACGTCGATACACGGCGCAAGATCAGGAGAAGCTGCGCGACTTGTTCGGCGAGCCAGACCGCTGGAGTCAAACTCTGCGCAACCTGTTGTGGACGCACGTCAACGTAAATGTCCCGCCCTTTCAAAATGCAACTGTGGTCGAGTTGCCTCTGTCCTGTACCTTCGATTTCAATGTGGCCGCCACCAAGTATTTTCATGGCTTGGGCGATGGCGATGTTCCGCTCTGCCTGATGTTCAGCGGGAGCGTTTTTTATTCGCACGACGGCGAAGGCATGCAGGTCGCTCCGATTTCGTGGGATAAAGAAACCCGTTTCAACCTTCCCGTGAAAGTCTGGCGCGAAATGATGGACTTGTATTACCCCGGCACCGCGTGGCTTTGTCTCCGCCGCGACGTATTTGAGCGTCTATACGACTTCAAGGTGCGCAATGGAATTCCCACTTGGGAAGATGCCATGGAGAGCATGCTCGCTGCGCGGGAAGAGGTGCTCCCATGAATATTGAGCGGGTCGAGCAAATTGCAAAAGCGGTCCTTTATGAAGGGTACATGCTCTATCCCTACCGGCCATCCTCCGTCAAGAACCAGCAACGCTGGAATTTTGGAGTGGTGTATCCGCGCGCCTACAGTGACGCGCAACAAGGCCAGGAAGCTTGCAGTATGCGGACCGAGTGCCTGGTCAGTGGAAACGCCGATACTGGTCTCGAAGTGAGGTTGCGGTTTCTGCATTTGCGGACGCGCTGGAAGCGTGGGGCCTATCAGGCTGCCGCCGAGTCGTCTTCCGGCGGCTGGCAAGAGGCCGTCGAGCGTGACGTCAGTCTGCCCGGGTACACCTTGGGGAAACTCTGCGTGGAGATGGCGCAGCATCAATTTGCATTTCCCGCGGAGGCGCAGGCCGATTCCGAACACGTCTGGCGGCAAGTTGGAGTTTCGGGTGTAATTGATATCGCTGCCGAGAGAATTCGCGAAGACGTCTTCAAGTCGAGCATCCAGGTAAGAAATACGACACCCCTGGACACCTGCCAGAGCGGCCGGGATGATGCATTGCTGCGATCGCTCGTCTCAACCCATACGATCCTGGGCGTCACGAGTGGCGAGTTTATCTCGTTGCTTGATCCTCCGCTGCATTTGCAGGAATTGGCTGCCGGGTGCGAGAACGTCGGCGCCTGGCCCGTATTGGTGGGAGAGAAAGGGCAGCGCGACACATTGCTCGCTTCCCCGATCATTCTCTACGACTACCCGCAAATCGCGCCTGAAAGTGTCGGAGACCTGTTCGATGGCACCGAGATCGATGAGATTCTGTCTCTCCGCATTATGACTCTTACCGAGGAGGAGAAGCGCGAGATTCGCAGCTCCGACGACCGCGCGCGCCAGATTCTGGAGCGGACCGACGCCATGCCCGAGGAGCAATTTCGAAAACTGCACGGAGTCGTGCGCGGCCTGCGGCCTCGGAACGACCCATTCAAGGAGAGCGCATGAACGAGTGGGAATGGCAGGCGCTCGAGGACAAGACAACTGTCGATCGCGTGGCGATCGGTGGCGCGGAAGTGCGGCTGGGAGATCGCGTGCGCCTGCGTCCCCGCAAGGGTGGCGACATTCTCGATGTCGCCCTTGCCGGACAGACGGCGCTCATCGAGAGCATCGAGCAAGACTATGAAGGCAAGATCCACGTCTGCGTCGTGATCGAGAATGACCCGGGGCGGGATATGGGGATGCTGCGGCAGCCGGGCCATCGTTTCTTTTTCGATGCCGAGGAAATCGAGCCTCTGCCCCCGGAAGAAGCGCGCGCCGAGACAGCGACTCAGCAGCCTCGCGTTCTGGTCGCGGGGATTGGGAACATTTTTCTCGGAGATGACGGGTTCGGCGTTGAAGTGGTGAAACGGCTCGCGGCTCGCGGCTTTCCGGACGAGGTAAAAATCGTCGATTTCGGAATTCGAGGTTTCGATCTCGCCTATGCCCTGCAGGATGGATACGAGACGACCATCCTGGTGGATGCTTATCCTCACGGCCAGCAGCCGGGCACAGTTTCTCTGGTCGAGCCCGACCTCAGCCGGCTGGATGAATTTGATCAGGGTGTCGTCGAGGCCCACGGGATGAATCCGATGAACGTGCTGCGCATGGCGAGTGCGATGAACGTGAATCTGAAGAAAGTCTTGCTGGTCGGGTGCGAGCCCGCCACCTTTGGGGGTGACGAAGGGCAAATGGGATTGAGCGAAACCGTGGAGGGCTCAATCGACGAAGCGGTAAATCTGGTGACATCTGTGGTGCGGAAGATCTTGAAGCAAGCAGCGTTGAGAACTGGACAACTAACTTGAATTACTAAGGAGAATGTCGTGGCCGAAAATCACAATGGTGCTGCTGGAACCGACAAGGACACTTTGTTCATGCTGGGCGGCTTGGCGTTCATGGTATTTGGCGCGGGGCTGATTCTCTCCAACCCCTTGGTGCGCGGTTATCTCGGGCAGATCGGTCTCGGCAACATCGCGCAGACCGCGCTGCCGGATCTCGATCGTTACCTGAAGTTACGCGCCATGTAGAGGGAGAGAATTCCAGCGGAGGCAGGCCGAACCTTTTCGGGCTAGTGCAAACGAGCCAACTGAGCCGCTCACAGCCCAGGGGGGAAGGATTTTGATGGCGTTGTCCCCACAGAACGCAGTTGGCACAGAGGGGAACTCGGTGCTTCGCTACCTAATCGATCCCAAAGGCAGCACCTTTGGGGTTCAGGCTTTCTCCACCGGCGTGCTTTCCGCCTTCGGGCACAGTCCAAAGATTGCGATCCGAATCTTCGAGGGGAGAGTAAGTTTTACCGTCGACGGCAACGTCCTCCGGGACGTCAACCTGGAAGTGAGGATTAACACGAATTCGCTCGAGGTGGCCGATGACATCAGCGAAAAGGATCGGCAGGAAATCGAACGGCAGATGCACAACGATGTCCTCGAGACGGATCGATTTCCCACAATACTCTTTGAGTGGTCCGGCACGGCAAGCGGCAACGAAGACCTTTTTTGGGTGAAGCTGGATGGAGCATTAACGTTGCACGGTGTTACTCATACCTTGCCCGTTTCGGCCCGAGTGATTGTTCTTGGCGACTCCTTGCGGGCGTCAGGCGACTTTACGGTCCGGCAAAGCGACTACGAAATCGCAATCGTCAAAGTCGCGGGCGGAGCCATTCGGCTTAAAGATGAAATCAAGGGCATGTTCGACATCGTGGCCCGAAAGCAGGCTTAACGCTATGGGCAATAGAACCAAGGGTAATAGCGATATAGAGAACAATAACTTTAGTGCCTCGGAAGGATGCCACATGTGTCTGGCGATACCTGGAAAGATCATTGAGATTTCCCCTGAGAATCCCGATTCAGCTTTGGTCGACGTGGTCAGCGTTCGCCGTCGGGTCGACCTGGGCCTTTTGCAGGATGACCGTCCCCGGCCTGGAGATTGGGTTCTGATCCATGTCGGCTTCGCAATGAGCAAAATCAGCGAGCAGGACGCCAACGACCAGATGGAGACCCTCCGCGCATTGGGCGAAGCAGAGGCAGCCATGCAGGAAGTAGAAGGCTATGGATTGGGCGATGCAGAACAACTGAAGCCGAATTGAAATTAGCGACTCGATTCCCGCGGGCGAAAGTCGAGAGCCGAAAGCCGAGAACATGAGATTTGTAGACGAATTCCGGGAACCTGAACTCGTAACGAGGACAGCGGATGAGATTCGCCGCCTGGCCGACCCCGCCCGCCACTATCGCTTCATGGAGGTTTGCGGCGGCCATACCCACGCGATTTACCGCTTCGGCCTGAAGGATCTCCTTCCATCCAATATCGAACTGATCCATGGGCCCGGTTGCCCGGTGTGCGTGCTCCCCATGGGCCGGGTCGACGACGGTCTCTCACTGGCTCCGTCAAATGACTCCCAGCAGCGGGAAGTGATCTTCGCCGCCTTCGGCGACATGATGCGCGTGCCCGGCACAACCGGCAGTCCTCTGGAACACAAGGCCCGAGGTATGGATGTCCGCATCGTTTACTCGCCTTCGGACGCTTTGAAGTTGGCCAAGGCAAATCCCGGCAAGCATGTGATGTTCTTCGCCATCGGGTTCGAGACCACGGCTCCATCGACCGCGCTCACTCTCATGCGCGCAAAGTCCGAAGGCGTTCATAACTTCTCTGTCTTCTGCAATCACGTTACGATTATCCCTGCAATCAGGGCGATTCTCGACTCGCCCGACATGCGCCTCGACGCCTTCATCGGGCCCGGGCACGTCTCGACTGTCATCGGCTGCCGTCCCTATGAATGGATCGTCCAGAACGAGCGCAAGCCCATCGTAATCTCAGGCTTTGAACCGCTCGACATGCTCCAGTCGATCGTGATGCTTTTGCGGCAGCTGAACCGTGGCGAAGCGAAGGTCGAGAACCAGTACAGGCGTGTCGTCCCATGGGAAGGAAACCGCGCGGCTTTGCGCGCAATGGCTGAAGTTTTTCAACTGCGCCCCTATTTTGAATGGCGGGGCCTCGGCTTTATCTCTCAGTCGGCCCTTCGCATTCGCGATGCCTATGCGGAGTGGGATACCGAACAACGATTTGATGTTCCCGGAGTGCGCGTCACAGATCCCAAGGCGGCGCAATGCGGGGAGGTTTTGAAGGGCGTATTAAAGCCCCATCAGTGCAAATTGTTTGGCCGTGAGTGCACCCCGGAGCATCCCATTGGCGCACTCATGGTGTCATCGGAAGGATCATGCGCAGCCTATTACAACTACGAACACCGCAAAACGGCAATGGTGAACATCCTGAGCCGGACCGCGTGACACCGGCTGCTGTCTTGCGAAATATTGCGGAGAATACCGCGCAGCAGGTCCGCTTCCGCGAGCCACAGATTGAGATGGCGCATGGAGCCGGCGGCAAGGCTAGCCGCAGGCTCGTCGAAGGTCTCTTTGCACCGCTGCTTTTTGGCGCCTCCCTCGAGCCTCTCGCAGATGCGGCGCATCTCTCCATCAACGGCGCGAAGATCGCCATTACCACCGACAGCTTTGTCGTGAAACCGCTGAGCTTTCCGGGCGGCTCGATTGGCGAACTCGCAGTCAACGGAACCGTGAATGACCTCGCCGTTTCCGGAGCCCGGGCTGAAGCAATGGTGGTCACCTTCGTCCTCGAAGCGGGGCTGCCCACCGAACTTCTGGAAGCCGAGGTGCGCGCCATGGCCAACGCGGCGCGCAAAGCGGGCGTGAAAATTACCGGAGGCGACACCAAGGTCGTGGAACATGGCAAAGCCGATCGCATGTACATCACGACGACGGGAATTGGCAGTCCGCTGCCGGGTGTAAGGATTGATCCGCGCTCGGTGAAACGCGGCGACAAGGTTGTACTCTCCGGACCCATCGGTGACCATGGCATTACGATTCTGCTAGCGCGCGGCGAACTGGATCTGGAAGCGGATCTGCGCTCCGACACGCGCTCCATCCTTCCGCTGGTAGAAGCGATGGTAGCCGCTGCGGGACCGGCCATCCGCTGGATGCGCGATCCAACCCGTGGTGGAGCGGCGACTTCTCTCAATGAACTGGCTCGCGACTGCGGCCTGGGCATCGCGCTCTTCGAAGATAACGTTCCGGTGCGCGATGCCGTGCGCGGAGCTTGCGAATTGCTGGGTCTGGACCCGCTGCATATTGCAAACGAAGGCCAGTTCCTTGCCGTGGTTGCACGGGAATTTGCGGACGCCGCGATTACCGCATTGCATGCAACCCCGGGAGGGGAGGAGGCTCAAATCATCGGTGAGGTTTGCGATCAGCCCGCAGGCTCCGTGCTGGCGAGTACATCGTACGGCGGCAGCCGGATCGTTGACATGCTGGTGGGCGATCCACTGCCACGAATTTGTTAGGAAACGGCAAGCGGTTCGGCAGGTGAGAGGAACGAGAGAGTTTGGCAGCGACATATCAACTCGCGACTCAGATTGAAGAGCGCTTGCTTCAGAGAAACCGCCTCTTTGAGAGGGTTTTCTCGCGCGAAGCGTCGCGGCTTGCGCAAGCGTGCCGCGAAATGTCGGAGCGTTTTCTGCGTGGCGGCCGTCTGCTGGCCTTTGGCCGCGGCCCTTATGCCACCGATGCCCAGCACGTTTCCGTGGAATTCGTGCATCCGGTGATCGTTGGCAAACGCGCCTTGCCCGCGCTTGACCTCTCCATTCTTTTTCGCCCCTGGTTGCAAACGATTGTTCGTTCGGAAGACATCGTGATGGGATTTGGACCACCTGAAGGCGATCCGATGGTCTGGGCCAGTCTGGAAGAAGCGCGCGCCAGGGATGCCATGACCTTCGCTCTCCCTGGCACCGAGGGTTCGTACGCGCTGGAAGCTGCCACCGACGACCCGTTCATGCATCAGGAGTTGATCGAGATCCTTTACCACACGCTCTGGGAGACCGTTCACGTCTTCTTTGAACACCGCGAACTGGGCCATGATCTCGGTGAGACGCAGTTTCTCTACCCCTTCCTCGGCCGCGAAAAACAGGGCACGAACGATCTGATCGCCGAAGTTACAGAGTCCATCCGAATGAAGGTCGGCAATGATTCTGAGCTGCGTGCGCGAGTAGCTCGCGAGCAGTCCGAACAGATCAGCACTGTTGCGTTTGCCATTCAGGAACGTTTGCAACGCGGTGGCAAGCTGATCCTGTTCGGCAACGGCGGATCGGCAACCGATGCCAACGATTGGGCGATCGACTGCATACTCCCCCCCGCCGGGTACAAGTCGATCCCCGCAGTCTCCTTGTCAATGGAACCAGCCAACATCACCGCCGTCGCAAATGACGTTGGAACCGATGTGATCTTCCTTCGCCAGTTGATCGCGCAAGCGCAGCCCGAGGATGTGGCGATCGGGATCTCGACGAGCGGGGGATCGAAGAACATCATCATGGCGCTCGACGAAGCGCGCAGACGCAACATGCTGACCGTTGCGCTCCTGGGCTACGATGGCGGCGAGATTCTGCGGCGAGGCCTGGCCGACTACCCCATCGTCGTCCACTGCGACTACATCCCCCGTATCCAGGAGGTGCAGGCTTCGATTTATCACATCATCCGCGAATTGGGGGAGGTATTGGGCCGTGGCCAAGCTTGAACTCTACGGAACAACGCGCTGTCCCTACACGCAGGAGATGCGTGACTGGCTGGAGTGGCAGCGGCGCGATTTTGTTGAGTATGACGTGGAACTCGATCGCGCCGCGCGCCGCCGCCTGAACGAATTGGCGGGTGGCCAGCGTAATGTGCCCGTGCTCATTGAGGATAACAAGGTCGTCCAGGTGGGATGGCAGGGACGAACCTGCATGGTGGAATCCGAATAACCGGGGAGCCGGAAGAGCCAATGCACGAGCTTTCCATCGCGATGAGCATTGTGGAGATGGCAGAAGAAGAGGCCGCGCGCCAAGGCGGCCATGTGTCCGCCGTTCATTTGAAACTGGGCGCACTCTCGGGAGTTGTGAAGGAAGCCCTGCTCTCTTCCTACGAAATGGCTTGCGAGGGAACGTGCCTGGCCGGCTCGCATTTAATTGTAGAGGAGATTCCGATTGTGATGTTCTGTGCGCCGTGCAATGCGCAACGCGCCATCAGTTCGGCCCAGTGGTTTTGCTGCCCGGAATGCGGCTCCCCATCTTCCGACATTGTTCAGGGCAAGGAACTCGAAGTGGTTGCATTGGAAATTCTGGGTGAAGACGTGGATGACGCGCTCCCTTCCCGTGCCGTGTCGGAGATAGCCCCGTGCGAGATGGTCGGGCAGAAGATGATCGACCTGGAGTCCCGGAAATGAAGAACGAACCCAGGATGATCGAGGTGCGAAAGAACGTTCTCAAGGCGAACGATATCATCGCTCACGCACTTCGCGATAGGTTTCGCGCGGCTGGCGTTTTCGTAGTGAGCCTCGTTTCGAGTCCCGGGTCAGGCAAGACCGCCTTCCTTGAAAAGACGCTCACGCTGCTTCGCCAGAATTACAGCGTGGCCGCGCTGGTCGGAGACCTGGCTACCGAGAACGATGCTGTGCGTCTAGCCCGCAGTCAGGCTCCTGTGAAGCAAATCGTCACCGGTACCGTTTGTCATCTCGAAGCCGCGATGGTCGAGAAAGCGCTCGCGGATTGGGATTTGGATCAACTCGATTTCCTCTTTGTTGAAAATGTGGGCAATCTCGTTTGCCCTTCGTCCTACGATCTTGGGGAGAACCTGCGGATCGTGCTAATGTCGGTCACCGAGGGCGAGGATAAGCCTTTGAAATATCCGACAATTTTCAATAGTGCCGACGCAGGCGTGATTACAAAAATCGATTTGGCGAAGGTTGTCGAGTTTGATGAGAGCGCTGCTCTGGCAAATATCCAGGCCGTGCGTCCCGGCATGCGGGTATTCACAGTCTCCGCCAAGACGGGCCTCGGGACCGAAAACTTTCTGGACTATTTGCGCTCGCGGCGGGCCGTTTCACAGGAAAACGCGATCGCCTGAGCGTCGTGGAACCGTCATCGCACTACGGCGTTGCGTTTCCCGCCGCGTGAAACTGCACGTCGACGAAGCTGGCAACGCGCAGAAAAAGAACACTTGGGTTTTTCATCCCCCAATTCGCATAGGGAATCTGAAACGAAGTTTGGGCCGACCATGCGCCACCATCCAGATGCACTGCAACCGGGACTGTGATTTCATGTTCGGTCCCGTGGATTGAGAACACTCCATGCACCCGGAGCGTGGAATCGCCAGACCGCGCCAACTTGCCTTCGGCGTGATCGGGGCGAAAGGAAATTTCCGGGAAGCGCGCGCTCTCGATCACATCCTTATGCATCTTGTTGTCGCGTCCGTCACTCCCGGTTTTGCCGCTGGTGGCGTCGAATACGACTTCTCCACTCGCCCGCCCAGTCGCGGGATCGTAGCGAATGAAGCCGTGTTTCAGCGCGAACGACCCTTCGACTGTATGAAAGTTGCCCGTCAGAGTAATGCCGGCGCCGCTCCGGGCAGGGTCGATTTGCAGTTGGATTTCACGCGCCGGCGACTGCGCGGCCAGTAATTCTGTCAGCAAAAGAAAGAATGCCAACTGGACAATCCAGCGCCCAACAATAAAGTGAGTTTTTCTCATGAGTTCCGGTTCGAAGAACTACGCCTTGAGAATCTGCCTCCCAAGGGCAATCCCATTCGCAATGTATCCGCGAGCGGAAATATCGCTGACATGCAGGGAGAGCAAGGCGGAAAAAGAGCGCGGCCGGACTGCGAAGATCTGCATGGCGCCCTGGCGCAGACGCGCGTGGTTTCCCATCAGCAACATGAGTCGCGCCATGAGCGCAGGACGCCGAATCAATCGCCGGTGTTCCGCCTGATAGCGCGCCAGGTTTCCATCCGCCAGGCAATCCGCGAGCAGCGCAGCCTGACGAAAGGCAAGGCAAAGCCCCTCCCCTGTAATGGCGTCCACTCCGCCGGAAGCGTCGCCCACCAGCGCTGTATTTCCACGATAAACGCGACGCAGAGTTCGGCTGACAGTGACCGCTCCGCGTTCGGTAGATGCGTGTGCTGCATGTCCGAGACGCGCGGCGAGTACGGGAAATTCCTGGAGGGCCTCGTCCAGTCGCAGATGCGGGTTCGACGAAATCAGCGCCACACAAATTTCTTCGGGGCCGACGGGAGTGACATAAATCTGGCATGCATCGCGCTGGCAATTCCCCCAGTGCAACTCCATGAAGTCGGTCCAGGGCGCGACGTGATAATGCCGTCGGAATCCGAAACGCAGATTTTTCTTTTTATGGCCATCCAGGCCCGCCCACCGGCGGACGCGCGAACTTGAGCCATCGGCGCCCACAATCGAGCGCGCGGGCACAAGTTTCCCAGCGACCAAAACACCATCCGGATGGAGCCCAGTGACAGCAGATTGCCAGAGCATGGTGACTCCGCAAGAGAAGGCATGCTCGATCAGAATGCGATGCAAAGCCGTCCGGCGGATACCATAGGCCGAGCCCCCGGGAAAAACAGCCTCAGCCTCTCCGGTTCCGTTGACGAATCGAATGCCGCGGAACGGATAGATGTCGTCGGACGGAATTTCGACGCCCAGTTTCTGCAGAGCATCGATCCCGTCCGGCATCAGCCCTTCACCGCAGGGTTTGTCGATGGGCGGGATCGCGCCATCGGCAATAACCACCCTCAGCCCACGACCGCGCGCGGCGATCGCGGCGGCCAGACCGGCCGGTCCTCCGCCCACGACAAAAACATCGACCGCTGGCTGCCCCTGTTCCATCCCATGAATTGGCGGCATATACCTATGATGCGTCGTCGGGGAAAAATGACCCCTACCATTCCAGCAAAACAAATTCCGAGCAGAACCCTGGGCCCATTGCGGCTAGAATTCCGAGCGTGCCGGGCGCGGGGCGCCGATTCTTCATGACCTCGTTGAGCACGACCAGCACCGACGCCGACGACAAATTGCCCGTCCGCCGCAAGCACTCCCAGGAAACGTCCAGCTGGCCGTTGTTCAGGCCGAGCGCTTCCGCAGTCGCTTCGAGAATCTTCGGCCCACCGGTATGCAGCGCCCAGCTGCCAATATCCGCGCGTGTCAACCCGCGCGTCGCCAAAAATTCATCCACATCGTGCGCCAGGTTGTTCCGAACCAGATTGGGAACCTCGCGCGACAGGACGATGCGAAAGCCCTTCTCTGAAATGTCCCAGCCCATCATCTCTTCGGTATTTGGATAAAAGACAGAGCGTGTCGCTAGAATCGTGGGACCGGTCAGCCCGCAGTTCGCTCCTGCCACGATGACTGCCGCTGCGCCATCGCCGAACAGTCCCGATGAAATCAGGTTCGCCATGGAAATATCTTCGCGCTGCAGTGTGAGCGAACAAAGCTCCACTGAGAGCACGATGGCTACCTGATCCGGATACGCCTTCACATAATCGGCGGCCCGCGAAATGCCCGCCGCTCCAGCCACGCAACCCAGACCGAAAATTGGGACGCGGCGGATATTGCGGCACAATCCCATTTTGTTGATCAGCAGCGCGTCAATCGACGGGCTGCAAATGCCGGTCACCGACGTGAAGAAGAAAGCGCCCAGGTTGCTGCCATCCAACCTGGCCCCCTCGAGCGCCCCAGCCACTACTTGTTCTCCCAGTTCCACCGCGGTGCGTATCCAATGTTTGTTAGCCTCTCCCCAGGTTTTCATAGTGAGATATTCTTCCTTGGGGAGGGAGAGGTAACGGCCATCGACGCCAACATGACGGTGCAGACGCCTGAGTACGTTTGGGTTTTCGATTCGATCTCCCCAGAATTGCTGCAAGGCGGCGAGCAGCATGTCTTGGGAATAGTAGTGTTTCGGGAACGCGCTGGCAGTGCTTACGATTTGCATAGTTGGGTCATATCCTCATTGGAGCGCTGGCCCACAGCAGTCACGCAAAGGCCGGGTGACCCATTCTAGGCCGAAAACTGCCCAAAAACTCGTCACGCCCCAGTCAAAATTTCCAATCTTCACCCGGGAGCCACGGCATGCCCTTCGAATGCGGCTCAGAGACGGCAGGGGCATTCCGATGCGATGATACAAATATAAACGCACAGGCGCGCCAGACCACCGAAATGCTAAAGTTATTTCAATTTCAAAAACGCGAGGCTCAATTTTGAAATTTATTGCGGGCTTGGTGCTCGGGGTCATTCTGGTCCCGGTTTTGGTTTATTTTTACTTTACGGGAGGTAGCGCTCCCGTCGCCGCGACGGATGCCGACATGCCTTTCGAATCCTTCCTGGCCCGCAAAGCGCAGAACGCGCGCATTGAGAAAGACATGCCGAAGAGTGTCCCGATCCCGGCGAATGAGGCAAATTACCTGGCAGGCGCCGAACTCTACAAGCAGCATTGTGCCGTCTGTCACGGATTGCCCCTGTCTCCGAAGACGGCGATTGCGACCGGAATGTATCCGCGCCCCCCACAGCTCTTCGAAGGCAAAGGCGTCACCGACGACACTCCGGGTGAAAGCTACTGGAAGATCTTCAACGGCTTTCGTTTGACCGGCATGCCCGGCTTCAGCAAGTCGCTCAATGAAACCCAGATGTGGCAAATGGCTCTGCTTCTCGCCAATGCCGACAAACTGCCTCCTTCAGTGAAGTCGGCGCTGGTGGCGCCACCTCCTCCACCGGTCACTTCCGCTCCGGCGACGTCCGGCTCGGCAGGGACCGTTCCGGCGCCAACCCCAGCCTCGCTGCCACCGACGCGATGAAGGGGGCGCGGTTTCTCCATCAGCGAGACGGATGTGTCTCTGACCTCTTTCGCCTGACAACGGGGCGCTTGGGCGCTATCGTATAGGGATGGCGTTTGGCCGCCCCAGAAAACTCTTCACCGAACCCGAGCTTTATGAATATGCGGTCGGTGCTCTTGCCCGCCGCAGCCGCTCGGTTGCCGAGTTAAAACGCTTGCTCCGCAACCGGGTCGAGGCCGACACAGAGTTCGGCAAAACGCTCGTCGATCGGATCATTTGTCGCCTCAAGGATCAGGGATATCTGAACGACGCTCGTTACGCGGCCGCGTATTCCTCGTACCGCCGCGAAAACGAGAAATTCGGCCGCATGCGTGTCGTCACCGATCTGAAGGCCAAAGGCGTCCACGGCGACGTGATTGAAAAGGCCGTCGCCTCGGTCTACGACGAGGTTAAAGAGGATGACCTCGCGCGAGCCTACCTCAAGCGCAAGCGGCTCCAGAAACCATCCGACCAGAAACAGGCGGCGCGTATTTTCCGCAACCTCATGCGCGCGGGTTTCGGATCGAAAACCATCTTCACCATTCTGAAGAAGTGGGACGTGGACGAAGAAACGCTAACGGAACTTGAGCAGACAGTTCCGGAGAACTGAGCGTGAAGAGCGTTTGGTTGGGTTGCGAAGATCCTCATACTCTGATAAAAAGCTGCCACCGTGAACTCTTGGAATTTCTGAAAGCTCTATGAAAGGACGCTCTATGAAAACACGCACGATGAAATCGATGTTCTCACTCCTGACCGCTGCCGTCCTGCTAAGTCTGGCTGCCTTTGCCTTTGGCCAGGCCGGAACCGACATGAAGAAAGCCGCTGACGACACTGGCAAAGCCACCGAAACCGCCGCAAAGAAGACCGGGCATGCCACCAAGAAAGCAGCCGTAAAAACCGGTGACGCCACCGAAACCGCCGCCAAGGATACGGGCAAGGCGACCAGGACCGCCGCGAAGGATACCGGCAAAGCCACCGAAAAGGCCGCTGACAAGACCGGCGATGCCACCAAGACCGCTGCGAAGGATACCGGCCACGGCGTGAAAAAGGGCACAAAGGCGGTTGGACACGGCGTGAAGAAGGGCGCTGAAAAGACCGAAGAAGTGGCGAAATAATCGCGAGGGTAACAACAGCGGTAAGTAAGACTCATTCCAGGTTGTTGTTAGCAAACACAGCTTCCCTATGTCATCCCGGGCGACCCCGTCCGGGATGACAATCAGTTTCTTTTTGCCTGTCGCCCCCGCAAAACTGATGTCCCACGTGCAACCGAAAGCGCATCTTCATTTAGAATTTAAGTTTCCATGCTTACCGGTTCCCAAATCCGCCGCAAGTTTCTCGACTTCTTCATTCACAAGGGACATCGCGAGGTCCACTCCTCGTCGCTCGTTCCCGCGAACGATCCCACGCTCCTGTTCACCAACGCCGGCATGAACCAGTTCAAGGACGTCTTCCTTGGCCTGGAAAAGCGCGATTACAACCGCGCCACGACGTCCCAGAAATGCGTGCGCGCCGGCGGCAAGCACAACGATCTCGAAAACGTAGGCTTCACCAACCGCCATCACACGTTTTTCGAGATGCTAGGCAATTTCAGCTTCGGCGATTACTTCAAGAAAGACGCGATCGCCTACGCGTGGGAGTTATTCACCTCGCCCGAATGGTTTGGTCTTCCGAAAGAAAAGTTGTACGTAACGATTTTCAAAGGCGAAAACGGCGTGGATCGCGATGCGGAAGCCTACGACCTCTGGCTCGGCCAGGGAGTTCCAAAAGATCGCATCTACGAATTCGGTGCAAAAGATAATTTCTGGCAGATGGGCGATACCGGCCCCTGCGGCCCGTGCAGCGAGATTCACTACGACATGGGCGTCGCTGCCAGCGATCAGGGCCACGCCGACTGCGCCTTCGGCTGCGATTGCGGACGCTACGTCGAACTCTGGAATCTGGTCTTCATGCAGTTCGACCGCGATGCCAGCGGCAAGCTGACGCCTCTGCCCAAGCCATCGATTGACACCGGTGCAGGATTGGAAAGACTCGCCTCGGTGCTCCAAGGCGTGATCTCGAATTACGAGACAGACCTGTTCACGCCACTAATCAGAAGAGCAGAAGAGTTGACTGCATCCAGTTCTCGTCATCCTGAGCGAAGCCCGGGCGTCGGTGAGGGCAAGTCGAAGGACCCCTGCTCCCGGAACAGCCATGTAGGAGTCGATAACAAGGCCGCAGGCACCCACGGCGCGGCCTCCCTCAGAGTGATCGCAGACCACTCCCGCGCCGCGACCTTCCTCATCTCGGACGGCGTGATTCCCTCGAACGAAGGCCGCGGTTACGTGCTGCGCAAAATCATCCGCCGCGCGATCACCCACGGC
This sequence comes from Terriglobales bacterium, assembly GCA_049521375.1. Taxonomy (GTDB): domain Bacteria; phylum Acidobacteriota; class Terriglobia; order Terriglobales; family Acidobacteriaceae; genus Acidiflorens. The sequence goes on along the minus strand of JBEKOW010000023.1, from coordinate 1,163 downwards.
CGCCTGCTCGGCCAGACCAAGCCGTTTCTCCACGAGATGGTCTTCGCAGTGCGCGATCTGATGCAGGATGCCTATCCGGAACTACAGGAGAGCGTCGACCGGGTAGCGAAAGCGGTACTAGCAGAAGAGATGAAGTTTGCGCACACGATGGACTTAGGTTTGAAAGAGTGGAAGTTAATAGTCGATGAGACAAAGTGGCATGATGAAGAACATGCCTCGCGCAGGGTTGAGGCAACCGAGACCGCGGCAGACAGCCTACTGAAGCGAAATGACCCGACCGAATACAAGAGAACATTCGCCGAACGCGTGAGCGAAGAGCTGAGAAAAATGGGTCCTTCGGTTGTCCCCGGGGAAAGCGCCTTCAAACTCTATGACACGTTTGGCCTGCCGCTCGACTTTATGCTTGACGCCGCTCGCGATCAAGCAATCAGCCTTGATCTTGAAGGCTTCGACCGCGCCATGCAGGAGCAGCGCGAGCGTGCCAAGGCTTCGTGGAAAGGAGCCGTCAAGCAGACCGCCAATCCCGCCTACCAGCAACTCCCGAAATCCGAATTCGAAGGCTATCGCCAGACGCGTTCGGAAAATTGTGCAGTCCTGGCCATCATTAAGAGCGGCCAGGGCGCGCAGGAACTCAAGCCCGGCGAACAGGGCGAGATCATCCTCGACCACACGCCCTTCTACGCGGAGTCCGGCGGCCAGGTCGGCGACCGCGGATGGTTCTACTCGAGCGATCACAACACAATCGTCGCCGATGTAACCGGATGCTACTACCCGATTCAAGGCGTGCGCGCCCATCAGGTCGTCGTGAAACAACCGATCCGCGTCGGCGATAAGGTCGATGCCGTCGTCAACACCGATCTCCGCGCCGCCACCATGCGCAATCACACGGCCACTCACCTCCTCCAGGCCGGTCTGCGCGAAGTCTTGGGCAAACATGTGAAGCAGGCCGGATCGCTCGTCGCGCCGAATCATCTGCGCTTCGATTTTTCGCATTTCACCGGCGTCGCCGAAGAAGAGTTGCAGGACATCGAAGACATCATCAACAAAGAAGTCCTCGTCAACGAGAAAATTCAGGTCATCGAAAACGTGCCGATCGATGTGGCCGTGAACGAATACCACGCCATGGCGCTATTCGGAGAAAAGTACGGCGACAAAGTGCGCGT